>JACQUQ010000081.1 GCA_016210175.1 Chloroflexota bacterium
GAGCAGCTCATGCGCTGACAATGTGCCCGTATTATGCGCTGTTTGCGGTATGGCGTCAATGGACGATGAACGGCACATCATCATCCATAGCTACCATGCCTGCAAAGATACGATGAGGGAGGACGGTGGGAAACTACCGGGGGTCGGACGGGGGCGGCGGCCACTTTCCCCGCGGGCATGGGGGGTCGCCTCCAGGCCCAGGTGGCGCGCCAGCTCCATCAGCCGTTCCATGACTTCCCGCTGCCGGGGAGCGGCCGGCAGCGCGCGGCGTGCCGGGGCGCGGCGCCGGGATCTGCGTGAGCTACCCCCAGCCGTTCCGGCTTCCACCGCCGGCCGCGCCGGCGGGCTATCCCTCGCGTCACTCTCCTCCCATCGCGATCGTACTGGACCATGTCACACCGCCAGTGTATGACGCCCGCGTATCCAGCGCCCAAGGGATGGCGCTCGCGATCCTATAGCGCGATGCGCTCCGGCGATAGCAATGGCGTAGTGTGCTTCCCAAGAGAGGTCGTGCGAGGCTTCGAGGACACCCGGCGGTTCTCCCTGATCCTGAAGCCCGGCGGGGAGGATCGCTACCGGTTGGTGGTCATTGGCCGGAAGCGACTCCCAGAGATTCGGGACGGGGGTCGGATGTACTGGGGGTTCGTGGATCGGATGCGGTCCCGGGCCGACAAGCTTGAGGAGGAATTGGAGGCGAAGGGCGTCGAGCCGGCGGCCCGGCCCGCAGGAGAGGGCGTCTACGTCATCGCCCGCCACAGTGACCATACCCACCTGGCCTATGCCCTCGAGCCGCCGGAACAGCCCGGCGTGGACCAACATTGCTGCGGGATGTGGCCTGGACGCGGGGCCTGGCCCTCAAAGTGCTCGGTCTCCATCCCCCGCCAGGATAATGAAAAGTCCCTGCAAAGCGGACGATGATGACTTGCACCTTGCAGCCAATGGTGATATGATAAGAAACGAGGCTATCCTGGATAACTGGCGACGTTTCCCGTACTCCCCCCACGCCTCCTCTGCATAGGCACTACGGTAGTAGCGGGCCTCGAGTGCTGCCACAGTTCTCCCCGGATGCGTTCCTCGACATCTCCTAGAAAGGCGTCACCATTCCCATGACCCCTCAGGGCAGCGCTGCCTTGCTGCTGCGCGTTGGCATTCATCACGACAGTGGATTGGTCCATCTCGGCTTTGATCGTATCGGCGTGGACGTGCCCCCCACAGCTTTCCTGGGGCTGATGGAGAGCCTCCTGGCCTTTGATTTCGAAGTCGTCCAGTGGGTCGTCGCAGGGCGGCGGCCCCGCGGCGTCGTGCGTCCGACGGACGACTTTCTCGTGACCTGGAACGTCGAAGCGGAGCGTGTCTATTGGGAGGTGAGCGGGTTCGGGTTCTTCCTGGAGCCGCAGGTCTGGGGCGATGTCCTGGTCTGGCTGCAACGCCTGCACCAGGCGACGCGCGCCTGGCTCCAGGAGGGAACCCCAATGCCGCAGGAGTTGGTGCTTCGGCACGGGGAGCCTCTCCTGCTGGGGGACGAGGCGCAGGCGGTGGTGGAAGCGGTGCGCTGGCTGCGCCTTCCCCCTCAGGAGCGCCGGGAGTAACCGGGAGTAAGAGGAACGGGCGTCGCCTGAGCAGGTCAGGCAACGCCCGCTGGTGGCCTATCTTTGCACTTCACGCCCTCCTGTCGGCCATCCACCATGTCCAGGTGACCGGACACGTGCGTTCACCACGGGCGCAGTTCGCCATCGTCAATACAGCTTCCGGGGGCAAGTTGGGTCCGCAGAAAGTTGCCGCTCACCGGAGGCGTCACGACATGGCGGGCCCAGTGCTCCCGCTCGTCCTCTGGCAGCCGCTGGAGCAGGTCTTGCAGGCTGGCGTGGATCAGGGCATCGCCCGCGGCAATGCCGAAGTCCAGGGACCACACCCGCTGGCGGCTGAGACGGCCGATGGTATCCGTGCGGATGACCGCAAAAGCGGGCGCGCCACGGTACTTGTCCAGCACCGCGGCATCGAACCACACCTGCGCCAGGCCATGCTCGCCGCGCTGGAGCGCCCGACGGTAGACCTGCTCGATGTGGGGCTCACGCCGCGCAACCATATCGGCTGCTCCCTGGTCCGCCTGCCCGCCCGTCACGGCTTCTCGATGGGCATGCCCACCATGCTGCCCCACTCGGTCCAGGAGCCGTCGTAGTTCTTCACGGTGGGGTAGCCCAGCAGGTACTTCAGCACGAACCAGGAGTGGGACGAGCGCTCACCGATCCGGCAGTAGGCGACCACTTCCTTGTCCGCGGTGACGCCCTTGCCCTCGTATAGGGCCTTTAGCTCGTCGGCTGACTTGAAAGTGCCGTCCTCCCGGACCGCCTGCCCCCAGGGGATATTGGCCGCGCCGGGGATGTGGCCGCCCCGCTGGGCCGTCTCCATCAGCCCCGGCGGGGCCAGGACCTCGCCAGTGAACTCGGCCGGGGAGCGCACATCCACCAGGGCCACCCGCCCCAGCTTGTCGAGCACCTCCAGCGCGCGGGACCGCAGGCCCAGGTCGGCATCCTTGGCCCGGTAGGTGGTGCGCGCCGGCTGCGGCGCCTCCCTGGTGGTGGGCCGCTCTTCCTCCAGCCACTTCTTACGGCCGCCGTTCATCAGCCGCACGTCCTCGTGGCCGTAGATCTTCAAGAGCCACAGCGCGTAGGCGGCGAACCAGTTGTTGTTGTCGCCATACAGGACCACCGTGGCATCGTTGGCGATCCCCGAGCGGGCCATCAGCTCCTCGAACTGCTCCTTGTTGAGGATGTCGCGGCGCACCTGGTCCTGGGTATCCGTCGTCCAATTCCAGCCGATGGCGCCGGGGATGTGGCCCTGCTCGTAGGCCGTGGTATCAACATCGACTTCCACAATACGTATCTTGGGGTCGTGTAGATGCTCAGCGACCCAGTTCGTCTCGACGAGTACCTCCGGATGGGCATACTGTGCCATCACGTCTCCTCCCCACAAAATGAAAAGTTTCTATGCAATACATGGTACTGGGATCGAACTCCGGTTGCAACTGTGCGGTAGCCCGTCCTGAGACTGGTGGATCCTCCTGAAGGCTTTTGCAAGGTAGGGAGGGAGGCCGGGGGAACTGCGCTGCTTGCCGTCCTGGGACCGGCGGATAAGGTCCGTGCGTGAGCAGACCTCACCCCTACCGCCTCTCCTGGCAGGAAACAAGCTGGGCCCAGGCAATATCGCCCGTTCCTTGCGATGGGGCGCAAAGAACGGGCGATATTGCCTGGGCGAGTGAGGGCACCTAGTCCGACGCGCGGTTAGGGCGCCGCCAGCCCCGCCGGGGCGCTGTACCGGGCTTCCAGCGCGGCCGCCACGGCTAACACCAGGTGGCCCATCTTGGGGTGTTCCGGTGTTACGTGAACCGGAAGGTCGTACGCTTCCAGGGCACGCGAGCACACCGGGCCGACCGAGGCAAGCAGCGGCCCGGCGCGCAGCGCCCGCAGCAGGTCATCGCCCAGCCCGGCCCCCTCTGCGATAGCCACCAGGTTGTGTACCTGGGACGCACTGGTCAGAGCAACGACGGCGATCTGGCCCGCCAGCAGCGCTTCCACAAAGGCGACCACCGGCCCCTGGTCTGCCGGGAGGTCCCAGCGGTAGAGCGACACCTCGAGCACCTGCGCGCCCAGGGCCTGGAGCGCGTCGCGCAGGGCCTCGTTGGGACGGCCATAGTGCTGGAGGGCCACCGTCTTGCCGTGCCAGTCATACGCCCGCAGGAGCGCCAGTAGGTCGTCGGAGGTGTTGGGCTCCGGCGGTACCAGATCAATGCGGACGTTATGTCGCTTCAGTACCGCCACCGGCTTGGGGCCGCGGGCTGCCACCAGGGGCCGCGCCAGGGCTGCCAGCAGCGCCTCCTTCCGGCCCAAGGCCTCGGCCCGGTCCAGCAGGCGCTGCGTGCCGACGCCGGTCAAGAAAATCGCCAGGTCTACCGGGCCCTGGATCACTCGGTCAATGAAGCCCGCGACCTCGGCCTCGTTCTCCAGCAGGGCTTCCCGCAGCGTCGGCGCGACATAGGGTACCCCACCGTGGCGCTCGATGAGGCTCGCCAACTCCTGAGAGCGCCTCGCCTCCAGGATGGCGATGGTCTTGCCGTACAACGATGCCATATGGCCCCCGTTCCTGGGGGCCGCACCTGCGGCCCCCGACCTCTCTGCTCACTTCATAGTAGAATACGTTCTGGCCTACTGGGAAGCGAAGCGACGAAGCGCTCCGGGCTGCCAGGGATACCTGCGCGCCACGGATGCTTCGTCCCTCCGAATCGCCCAGCGCGACCGCAGCGACGACGGAACGCTGGCGCCCTACACGGCGCACTCGCCCTCGCCCCGTACCACCTCGAAGAGCTGGGTGCTGCCCCAGTCCATGTAGGCATCGGGCTCCTGATCGGGCGGCAGCACCGTGGTCAGGCCCTCCAGGGCCCGCGCCCCCAGTGCCTTCGCCCCCACCCGCTCGACGAAGTCCTGGAACGGCTCACCCTGCTGCCGCTCGGCCTGGTAGATGGTCAGCAGGCGGTCGATGAGCTGCGGGGCATGCTTGGTGGGAACCTTCCCCGCCAGCGTGCCGTACCGGAAGCCCTTATCGGTGACGCCGCCGCCCAGCCACAACTCGGCGGTGGGCACCTCCCGGCCGTGCTGCTTGCTGGAAGCGCCGGAGAAGCCGATGGCCCCCACGTGGTGCTGGCCGCAGCCGTTGGGGCAGCCGCTCATCTTGATGGTGATCTTCTCCACGTCGGGGTCAAAGCTCCCGTTGGCCTTCAGGTGGCGGGCCAGCGCCCGGCCCAGGCCCCGGGACGAGGCGATAGCCAGGCTGCAACTGTCGGTGCCGGGGCAGGAGACCACGTCGGTGATGGTGTTGGCGCCCGCCTCGCCCAGGCCGATCTCGGCCAGGGCCGTATAGAGAGCCGGAAGGGACTCCTCCCGCACGTGGCGCAGCACGATATTCTGCTGGATGTTGGTCCGGGCGCGGCCGCCGGAGAACCGGCGGGTGATCTCGGCCACCTGGCGGAACTGCGCCGGCGACAGGTCGCCCAGGGGCAGGGTGATGCTGGCAGCGAAGAAGCCCCGCTGCTGCTGCGGATGGACGTTGGTGAGGCGCCAGCGGGCATAGCCCGGCGGCAGGTCGCCCTCCAGGGGCACCACCTCCCCTACTTCTTCCTCGTCCAAGTCCATCAGCTCAGGCATATCGACCTGGAACTCCTGGGCCCAGGGCTGCGTCAACTCCTCCGCGACCCGACGGCGGAACTCGTCCCATCCGATCTTGCGGATGAGCCACTTGATGCGGGCCTGGTTACGGTTCTTGCGCTGGCCGTCCCGGTTGAAGACCGCCAGTGCCGCGGCCGAGATCCGTAGGTACTCGCCGTGGTCCGCGGGGATGAAATCGTACAGCACCTCCGCCTTGCGGGCCATGGTGGACGTGCCGCCGCCCACCACGATAGAGAAGCCCCGCAGCGGGACGCCATCGACCTCCCGGATCCGGGCGATGAAGCCGATATCATGGATGGCCGTCAGGGCGCAGTCGCCGTTGACCCCGTGGCTGCCATCCACGCAGCCGGAGAAGGCCGTCTTCCACTTGCGCGGGAGGTTCTGGTTTTCGGGGCGGCGCAGGAAAAAGCGGGCGTAGGCCGCCGCGTAAGGGGTGACGTCGAAGGTCTCGCCGCGGGCCACCCCGGCGTAGGGGCAGGCGGTGACGTTGCGCACGGTATTGCCGCAGGCCTCCCGGGTGGTGAGCCCCACCTGGGCCAGGCCGTTCATGATCTCCGGGACGGAGTCCAGGGGCACAAAGTGGAACTGGAAGTTCTGCCGGGTGGTGACGTGGCCCCGGACCGTGCCGGAGTACTGCTCGGCGATCACCGCGAAGTACTCCAGTTGCTTGGCCGTCACGCCGCCAAAGGGGAGCTTCACCCGGACCATCTGGTTCTCCGGCTGGCGCTGGCCGTAGATGCCGTGCTGAAGCCGGAAGGGGCGGAACTCCATGGGGTCGGCTTCCCCCATGCGGTACTTGATGACCTGGGCCTGGAAATTGTCGATTTCCTCCAGCGACGGCGGGAGGATACCCTCGTACTGACGGCGCAACGTGGCCATATGTCTCCTTTCGTGGCACGGCCCCATACGTGCAAGACCCGGCAAACGTCAGCGTTCACCCCTCTGCGCTTCGGGTCAGGACCGGGCGGGCGCGACGCCCGCTCCGGGGCAGAATTCCTGATAAGGTAGTCAACATTATCAATAAATCATTGGTCCGTGTCAAGCCCATAATGGAGGGAATTTTCGACGCTTGCGCGAGGGGAACCGGGAATCTTGTGGTTTCTCTTCATGGAGGGGACCGTGCTGCGCCGGACGTCTGCTGCCGCGGGTACCGGCGCGGGGTGGGGAGCGCGTTCCCCCTCCCGGCCTGGTCCCTGACGGACAGGGTTGCCCCGCTGGGGATCACCGTGGCGGCGTCCCCCCAGGCACGGACCACTGCCCGGTTGCCCGTTGGCAGGGCCGTGACCTGACGACACCGCAACGCCCAGGGCAGTCCGGGCGGCGAGTTGCTATCACCGGCAGCCGCTGCTATACTGAGGTGGGCCAGCGCCCCGGAGGGAGAGGCATGGCGTACGAGGTGGTGATTGGGCTGGAGGTGCACGCGCAGCTCCTGACCCGCAGCAAGATGTTCTGCCCGTGTAGTGCGGCATATGTCAACGCGCCGCCCAACACCCACGTCTGCCCCATCTGCCTGGGGATGCCCGGCGTGCTGCCGGTCATCAACCAGCAGGCCGTCGAGTACACCATCATGACCGGGCTGGCGCTGCACTGCACCATCCCGCCCTCCAGCAAGTTCGACCGCAAGAACTATCCCTATCCCGACCTGATGAAGGGGTACCAGATCTCCCAGTATGACCTGCCGCTGTGTGTCAACGGCTGGCTGGATATCGACGTTGACGGCCAGACCAAGCGGATCGGCATCACGCGGGTACACTTGGAAGAGGACGTCGCCAAGCTGCTGCACCGGAGCGTGGGCGGCATCACCTACTCCCTCATGGACGTCAACCGCTCCGGCGTGCCCCTCATGGAGATCGTGGGCGAGCCCGACCTGCGCTCGCCTGAAGAGGCCCGGCAGTACCTCATCAAGCTGCGCCGCATCCTCCAATACCTGGGGGTTTCGACGGGCAACATGGAAGAGGGCAGCTTCCGCTGCGACGCCAACATCAGCCTGCGCCCCGTGGGGAGCACCACGCTCTCGGCCAAGGTCGAAGTCAAGAACATGAACAGCTTCCGGGCGGTGCACGATGCCCTGGCCTACGAGGTGGAGCGCCAGACGAAGGTGCTGGAGTCCGGCGGCCGGGTGGTGCAAGAGACCCGCGGCTGGGTCGAAGAGCAGGGCGCCACCATCTCGCAGCGCAGCAAAGAGTTCGCCCACGACTACCGCTACTTCCCGGAGCCGGATTTGCCCCCGCTGGAGGTCAGCCGGGCCTGGGTCGAATCCCTCCGGTCCCAGCTTCCCGAGCTGCCGGACGCACGGCGGGAGCGGTTCATCGCCGAGTACGGACTGTCCCACTACGACGCCGACCAGCTTACGAGCTCCAAGGCCATGGCCGACTTTTTCGAGCGAACCGTCGTGGCCATAGCCGGCTCTGAAGACGGTCACGTAGCCCAAGCGGAGCAGCATGCGAAGGCGGCCAGCAACTGGTGTCAAGGGGATTTCAACCGCCTCCTGAACCTGCACGGTTTGGAGGCGCATGAGACCAAGCTCACGCCGCAGCACCTGGCAGAGTTGCTGAAGCTGATCGAAGCGGGCACGATTAACCTCAACTCAGCGAAGGCCGTTTTTCAACTGATGTTCGACACGGGCAAGCCCGCCAGCGCCATCGTCGCCGAACAGGGCTTGACCCAGATCAGTGCGGCCGACGAATTGACGTCCATTGTGGACCGAGTGCTGGGCCAGAACCCCCAGCCCGTCGCGGACTTCCGCAGCGGAAAGCAACAGGCGCTCGGCTTTCTCCTCGGGCAGGTCATGCGGGAAACTCGAGGTCGCGCCAATCCCGGAGCGGTGCAGGAGCTGCTGCGACGCAGGCTGGTAGAGACAGCGTAACCTTGCCTCAGAGTTGGGCAGGCGCCGGTCCCTCAAGAGTAAGCAGATCTCCCAAACCGAAGGAATAGGCGCCTTCCGGCGGTGCCCCGAGCCCTCCCGGCCTGAAGCCCGGGCGTAACAAATCCCTGAGTCCAACGTCAATGGGATGGTGAGTCGGTCCGCCGGCCGGCATTTCTCTGGAGGTTACTGACCCGGACATCATCCGCTTGAGGGCATGCGTGCGCCGTACCCTTCGTAGGGGCGAACCTGGTGTTCGCCCCCGGCGCGCAC
>JACQUQ010000087.1 GCA_016210175.1 Chloroflexota bacterium
CGCTTCTGGCTCGACCGCGGGCTCGACGGCTTCCGCTGCGACGCGGTGCCGTACCTGATCGAGCGCGAGGGCACGAGTTGCGAGAACCTGGCGGAGACCCACGACATCCTCAAGACGTTCCGCCGCGTCATCGACGACGAGTACGGCGGCGGCCGGGTCCTCCTCGCCGAGGCGAACCAGTGGCCGGAGGACGTCCGCCCCTACTTCGGGGACGGGGACGAGTTCCACATGGCCTTCCACTTCCCGCTCATGCCGCGCATGTTCATGGCCATCCGTATGGAGGACCGCTTTCCGATTGTCGAAATCCTCCAGCAAACCCCACCCCTGCCGGAGACCGCGCAGTGGGCGCTCTTTCTGCGCAACCATGATGAACTGACCCTGGAGATGGTGACGGACGCGGACCGGGACTACATGTACCGGGTATACGCCCAGGACCCCCGCGCGCGGATTAACCTGGGCATCCGCCGCCGCCTAGCGCCCCTCCTGGGGAACCACCGCCGCCGCATCGAACTGATGAAGGGCCTGCTCTTCTCCATGCCGGGGACGCCGGTAATCTACTACGGCGACGAGATCGGGATGGGGGATAACATTTACCTGGGCGACCGCAACGGCGTGCGCACGCCCATGCAGTGGAGCTCCGACCGCAATGCGGGCTTCTCGCGGGCCACGCCCCAGAAGCTCTACCTCCCCATCATGACCGAGCCGGAATACCACTACGAAGCCGTCAACGTGGAAGCCCAGCAGAACAACCCGCACTCGCTCCTCTGGTGGATGAAGCGGCTCATCGCCCTGCGGAAGCGGTTCCAGGCCTTCAGCCGCGGGAGTATCGAGTTCCTCTACCCGGACAACCGCAAGATCCTCGCCTTCGTCCGCCGCTACCGGGACGAGCGCATCCTGGTCGTCGCCAACCTCTCCCGCTTTGTCCAGTACACGGAGCTGGACCTGTCGGCCTTCAAGGGGACGGTGCCGGTCGAGATCTTCGGCCAGACCAGGTTCCCGCCCATCGGGGACCAGCCCTACTTCCTCACCCTCGGCCCTCACGCCTTCTACTGGATCGCGCTGGAGCCTCAGCGCCGGGAGGCGCCCGTCACCGCCACGGAGCCCCAGCGCGGCCAGGCCCCCGTCGCGGTCGCGGCCCCGGAACTCCAGGTGCCGGTCCTCACCATGGCGAACGGCGGCGAGGGGGTCGTGCAGGGTCGGACGAAGGCGGCCCTGGAGCACCTGCTGCCGGGCTACCTGCGAGCGCAGCGGTGGTTCGGCGGCAAAGCGCGCGCCATCCGCGCCTGCGAGATCCAGGAAGCCATCGCGGTCCCCCTGGCCCCGGCCGGGCTCCAGGCCTATCTCACCTTGCTGAAGGTGGAGTACCTGGAAGGCGAGCCGGAAACCTATATGCTCCCCCTGGCCCTCGCCACCGGGGAGCCGGCCCAGCGGGCGCTGAGCGAGTTCCCCCACGCGGTCCTGGCCCGCCTCCGGGTACACGGCAAGGAGGAGACCGGCGTCTTGTACGATGCCCTCCGGGAGCGGGGCTTTTGCACGGCCCTGCTGGATGCCATCACGCGCCGGCGGCGCTTCAAGGGAACGCTGGGCGAGCTGCACGCAGTGCGGACACGCGCCTTCCGCCCGATCTGGGAGGGCGCGGGGAGCCACCTGGAGCCTGCGCTCCTGCGGGCCGAGCAGAGCAATACCTCGGTCGTCTATGGGGACCGGTTCATCCTCAAGTGCTTCCGGCGCGTCGAAGCCGGGGTCAACCCCGACCTGGAGATCGGGCGCTTTCTCACCGAAGCGCGCTCGTTCGCCCATGTCCCGCCGGTAGCGGGGTTCCTGGAGTACCGGCGGGACGGGGGCGAGCCGGTGACGCTGGGGATCCTTCAGGGCTTTGTGCCCAACGAAGGGGACACCTGGCAGTACACCCTGGACGCCCTGGGCCGGTACTTCGAGCGGGTCCTGGCGCACCCCGTGGCGGGCAGCGAGGGGATGGCGCTGGCCCACGGGCCGCTCCTGGACCTGGCCCAGCGTGACCTGCCTCCCATCGCCTACGAGCTGGTGGGCACGCATATCCAGGCGGCGGAGTTGCTGGGGCAGCGCACGGCGGAGCTCCACCTGGCGCTCGCCTCCGAGGAGGAAGACCCGGATTTCGTCCCGGAGCCGTTCACGCCGGTGTGGCAACAGTCACTCTACCAGGACCTCCGCAGCCAGGCCATCCAGGTGGTGCAGCTCCTCCGCGCCCGCCTGCCGGATCTGCCGGAGACCACGCGGGCCGAGGCACAGCGCATCCTGAGCCACGAGGGAGCGGTCTTTCAGCGCTTGCGGTCCATCCTCAAGCGCCCCATCGCGGCGGCGCGCATCCGCTGCCACGGCGATTACCACCTGGGACAGGTGCTCTACACCGGCAAGGATTTCGTCATCATCGATTTTGAAGGCGAGCCCGCCCGCTCGCTGAGCGAGCGACGCCTGAAGCGCTCGCCGCTGCGGGATGTGGCCGGGATGCTGCGGTCTTTCCACTATGCCCCGCACGCCGCTCTGCTCGGCCAGGCCACCGGGGTGGTCTTCCGCCCGGAGGATGAAGCGGTCCTGGAGCCGTGGGCGCGCTGCTGGCACCGGTGGATCAGCGCCGCTTTTCTGAAAGCGTACCTGAAGACCGCGGCCGGCGCCCCCTTCCTCCCCAAAGAGCCGGCGGACCTCCAGGTGCTCCTCGAAACCTATCTGCTGGAGAAAGCCATGTACGAGGTCCGCTACGAGCTGAACAGCCGCCCCGACTGGGTGCGGATCCCGCTCCAGGGCATCCTGGAGTTGGTGGAAGCGACGGAGTGAGCGGATGGACACGACGGCACCGCACGGGCACGGGGCGGCGCCCGTGCGCTCGGTCCCAGACCTGAGCCTGGGCGCCGGGTACCTGGGGGAGGGGCGCTGCCGGTTCCGGGTCTGGGCGCCCTCGGCCCGGCAGGTCGAGGTGCGCCTGGTCTCGCCCCAGGAGCGGCTGGTCCCCCTGGAGCGGCGGGAGCGGGGCTACTTCGCGGCCACCGTGGAGGGGGTCGCGCCCGGCACCCAGTATCTCTACCGGCTGGATGGCGAGCGAGAGCGCCCCGACCCCGCCTCGCGGTTTCAGCCCCAGGGCGTCCATCGCCCCTCGGCGGTCGTCGATCCCGCGTTTCCCTGGGAAGATGGCGCGTGGTGCGGCCTCCCCCTTTCGCAGTACGTCCTCTACGAACTGCACGTCGGCGCCTTCACCCCTGAGGGCACCTTTGACGCTATCATCCCTCATCTGGACGACCTCAAGGACCTGGGCATCACCGCTATCGAGCTGATGCCGGTGGCCCAGTTCCCCGGGGGGCGCAACTGGGGCTACGACGGCGTCCATCCCTACGCGGTGCAGGATTCCTACGGCGGACCGGAGGGCCTCAAGCGGCTGGTCACCGCCTGCCATCAGCGCGGGCTGGCCGTGGTCCTCGACGTGGTCTACAACCACCTGGGACCGGAAGGAAATTACCTGGGGGAGTTTGGCCCCTATTTCACCGACCGCTACCGCACGCCGTGGGGCTTCGCGATCAACTTCGACGGTCCGCACAGCGATGAGGTCCGGCACTTTTTCATCGAAAACGCCCTCTTCTGGATCACGGAATATCATATTGACGCGCTGCGGCTCGACGCGCTCCACGCTATCTTCGACTTCTCGGCGCGGCCGTTCCTCGAGGAGTTGGCCGTGGCGGTGCAGGAGCAGGCCGAGCGGTGCAACCGGCGGGCCTACCTCATTGCCGAAAGCGACCTCAACGACACCCGCCTGATCCGGCCGCGGGAGCTGGGCGGCTTCGGCCTCGATGCCCAGTGGAACGACGACTTCCACCACGCCCTCCATACCTTGCTGACGCGGGAGCAGACGGGGTACTACCAGGACTTCGGCCTGCTGGCGCAACTGGTCAAAGCCTTCCGTGAGGGCTACGTCTACTCCGGCCAGTACGCGCCCTACCGCCAGCGGCGGCATGGCAACGACTCCCGTCCCCTCCCGGCGCGACAGTTCGTGGTCTTCACCCAGAACCACGACCAGGTAGGGAACCGCATGCTGGGTGAGCGCCTGAGCCGGCTGGTCTCCTTCGATGCGCTCAAGCTCGCCGCTGGGGTCGTGCTCCTCTCGCCCTTCCTCCCGCTGCTGTTCATGGGCGAGGAGTATGGGGAAACCGCGCCGTTCCCCTACTTTATCAGCCACCTGGACCCCGGGCTGGTGGAAGCGGTGCGGCGGGGGCGCCGGGAAGAATTTGCCGCCTTCGCCTGGCAGGGCGAGCCGCCCGATCCCCAGGACGAAGCGACCTTCTTACAGGCCAAGCTCGACCACCGCCTGCGTCACCAGGGGCAGCACCGCACCCTGCGCGCCTTCTTCAGGGAGCTGCTCCGGCTGCGCCGGGAGCTTCCGGCGCTGGCCTACCTGAGTAAGGACCACCTGGAAGTCACCGGCTATGAGCGGGAGCAGGTGCTCTCTCTCCGTTGCTGGTACGATGCCAGCGACATCTTTGCGGTCGTCAACTTCAGCGAGGCCCCGGTCGCCCTCGCCCTGCCGGTCCCGGCGGGACGCTGGCACAAGCAACTCGACTCGGCGGACGAACGGTGGGAGGGGCCCGGCAGCGTCCTCCCCGAGCGGCTCGACGGAGAAGCAGAACCCGTCCTTTCCTTGCCTCCCAGGATGCTGGCGCTGTTCAGCCGTGAAGCGGGGACGTAGGAGCCGCTGGACGCGGACCCCACCGCGGCGCGTGCTCGCCTGCGCTCGTGCGCCGGGCTCGCTATAAGCATGGAAGTCCAGGCAGCGTTCCTTGCGGGTTCTGCTGGGCACGGGCTACAATGGCGGCATCCCGCTCCAGGAGGTCCCCGATGGGTGAGCCTGCCGAGTTGCGCTGTCCTACCTGCGACCGCCGTTTCTCCCCCGCAGCACCCCACAATCTCTGTGTCTGCGGCAGCCCCCTGCTGGTGGACTATGACCTGGCCGCCGTCGGCCGCGCCCTGCGCCCATCGGACCTGCGGGACCGGGAGCCGTCCATGTGGCGCTACTGGGAGCTGCTGCCCGTCATCCGGCGAGAGCACCTGGTGACGCTGGGCGAAGGCTGGACACCGGTGCTCCCCCTGGCGCGGCTGGGGGAGCGCCTGGGCCTGCCCCGGTTGTTCATGAAAGACGAGGGGCTGAACCCCACCGGCACCTTCAAGGCGCGGGGTGCGGCTGCCGGGGTCTCCAAGGCGAAGGAGCTGGGCATCCGGGCGGTCGCCATGCCCACCGCGGGCAACGCCGGGGGCGCCTGGGCCGCGTATGGGGCGCGGGCCGGGCTGGAGGTCGTGGTTGCCATGCCCGCCGACACCCCCGAGGTCAACCAGCGGGAGGCCCTGGCCTACGGCGCGCGCGTGGTCCTGGTAGACGGGCTGATCTCCGACGCCGGGCGTCTCATTGCGGAGGCGGCGGCGCGCTCCGGCTGGTTCGACGTCGCCACCCTGCGGGAGCCTTACCGCATCGAGGGCAAGAAGACCCTGGGGCTCGAAATCGCGGAACAGTTTGCCTGGGACCCGCCCGAGGTTATCCTGTATCCTGCCGGGGGAGGGGTGGGCCTCATCGGGATGTGGCGCGCCTTCGACCAGCTGGCTGCCCTGGGGTGGATCGGCGAGCGGCGACCCCGGCTGGTGGCGGTGCAGGCCGAGGGCTGCGCGCCTCTGGTGCAGGCGTTCCACGCCGGGGCAGCGACGGCGCCCTTCTGGGAAGGGGCACAGACCGTTGCCAGCGGTCTGCGGGTGCCCAAGGCGCTGGGAGACTTCCTGGTGCTGCGGGCGCTCCGGGAGACGGACGGCTACGCCATCGCCGTGAGCGATGCGGCCCTGGTGCAGGCGATGCACGAGCTGGCCGCTCTCGAAGGGCTCTGGATCTGCCCGGAGGGCGCGGCCACGGTCGCGGCCCTGCCCCTGCTCCGGGATCTGGGTGTCGTGCGCCCGGAGGATCGCGTCCTCGTCCTCAACACCGGGAGCGGCCTCAAGTACCCCCACCTGGTCCACGGCGAGTACGAAGTCCGGCAGGTCGGCTCCCCATGGTAGGGCCGTTGCCAGGAGACGTTTCCGTATCAGTCCTCGGTGCGCTCCCCTCCGTCCTGGAACAGGGCCATCTGGTTGTCGGGGGCGCCTTTGGACCGGCGGCGTCGCGGCGGGCCGTCCGTGGCGCCGCCGGCCCGCGCTGTGAAACTCCCTTCGGCAACGGTGATGGTCAGCGGGTCGCCGGGGCGGACCTGCCGCGGCGCGGTGATGAGGTGGGCGGTGTCGGTGTGGTGGACCAGGGCGTAGCCGCGGGCGAGGGTCTGGCGCGGGTTCAGGGCCTCAAGCTGACTGACCCGGAGCGCCACGGCCGCGCGCAGGTGGGCGAGGCGGCCCCGGAGGTGCAACGTCAACAGGCGGGAGTAGTCGTCCACGCGCTGCTGCTCCCGGTCCAGCCGCGGCAGCAGGATGCGGAGCCGGTGCGCCTGAAAGCCCACCTCATCCTGGCGGCGGGCCAGGAGGTCGCGTAACGCGCCGTGGAGGTGCTGCCGGGCGGCCGCCACCCGCAGCAGGAGGTCCGTGCGGTCGGGCACGGCCAGTTCCGCCGCGGCCGACGGCGTCGAGGCGCGGCGGTCGGCAACCAGGTCGGCAATGGTCACGTCGGTTTCGTGGCCCACCCCGCAGATCACCGGGGCGCGGCTGCCGTAGACGGCTCGCGCCACCTCCACGGTATTGAAGGCCCACAGCTCTTCCAGGGAACCGCCGCCCCGCGCCAGGATCACCACGTCAATGCCCTCAAGGGCATCCAGGGCCTGAAACGCGGCGACGATACCCGGTACTGCACTGTCGCCCTGCACCGGCGTTGGCACCAGCAGCAACTCCACGAGAGGATAGCGCCGCCGGATGACGTTGCAGATATCGTGCCAGACGGCTCCCGTGGGGGAGGTGACCACCGCGATGCGCTGCGGGAAGGGGGGCAGGGGCCGCTTGCGTGCCTCATCGAAAAGCCCTTCCGCCTCCAGCCTGGCTTTGAGTTGCGCGAAGGCCAGGGCCAGAGCGCCGACGCCCTCTGGTTGCACCACGTCCACCAGCAGCCGCAGCTCGCCCCGCGGCTCGTAGAAAGACACGCGGCCGTGGACAATAACCGCCCCACCGTTGGCCAACTCCTGCTCGAAGCCGGTGCCCCGGAAGAGGAGGCACCGCAACTGGCTGGTGCTGTCCTTGAGGGTGAAATAGGTATGGCCCAGGGATGAGCGCGCCAGGTTGGAGACTTCCCCACTGACCCACAGATCGGTCAGGGCCGCGTCGTCGGCCAGGGTCTCGTGCAGATAGCGGGCCACCTGCCCGACAGTAACGACCTGCATTCGTTCCGCTCCCAGGTGCGCCGCGGAGCGCGGCGTACTCCGGCTACTGGCAGCGCACCCGCGTCACGGCGTCACCGGTCCGGTGGGCACCACAAAACACGGCGGCCCAGGTGTCGCTGGACCCTCGACGGGGCTCCTCACGATAACCTGGGCCGTACCAATGCTGCGCGAGAAAAAGCAGTGGTGCCGAGGGGCAGAATCGAACTGCCGACACCGCGATTTTCAGTCGCGTGCTCTACCTACTGAGCTACCTCGGCACATCCCGCTGGACACGCCGGCGCCCACCCCTGCTGACGCCTGGCGCGCAGCGCTAACTATGCTTAGTATAGCGGAGATCGCCCCGACGTGCAAGCATCATACCATCTATCATAGATATGTAAAGTATGGTATGTGGAGAAACATGCACGCTCGTGCGTTGCTCCTGCGTTGGTTTCCACCGGGTAGACCTCTGCTCGGTCAACTGGCAGACGCCGTGCCGCACGCCGAGGTGCCAGCGCAGTCCCTTCCTGATGCGACCAGCTCACCAGGGACAGACGTGAAGACCCTCTCCCCGAAAACGAAAAAGCCCCGGGGCCACTGCTCCGGTTTTAGCGCCGGGGGCGTCAGTTTGCTATAGTGGGGGTGCGGCTCGCGTCAACCTCAGCCCCACCGCAGGGACTGCGGCGAGCAGGTGCCTGGGAGAGGGACACGGGGGCGCGCGGCGCGGTGCCGCGGCGAAGGGACGCAGGAGGGGAGCGGACGTATTGGAAGATCTGGCCCTGTTGCTCGATATGGCGCTGGTGCTGGGCGCGGCGGTCGTGGCCGGGGCCTTGGCCCAGCGTCTGGGCCAGCCGGTCCTCGTCGGCTACCTCCTGGCGGGCATGGTGGTCGGACCCTACGGCCTGGGTCTGGTGCGCGAGGCAGCCACCGTGCAGGTGCTGGCGACCGTTGGCGTGGTGCTCCTGCTCTTCACCCTGGGCGTGGAGTTCTCCCTTGCGGACCTGGCCCGGATCGGGCCGGTGGCGGTGTTGGGGGGAACGCTGCAAGTGCTGGCAACGGCTGCGCTGGGCGCCCTGGTCGCCTTTGCCCTGGACTGGGGTGCGCTGCCTGCGGTCTATTTTGGCTTCCTGCTGGCCTTCAGCAGCACGGCGGTGATCCTGAAGCTCCTGAGCGACCGGGGGGAGCTTGATGCGCCGCACGGCCGCATCAGCCTGGGCATTGCCCTGGTCCAGGACCTGGCGGTAGTGCCGGTGATGGTCATCCTGCCGGCGCTGGCCCGGCCCCAGGGCGACCTGCTGCTCACCCTGGGCGTGGCCGCCGGGAAGGCGGTGGTGCTCCTGGTGGGGGCGCTGCTCCTGGGCACCAGGGTCATGCCGTGGCTGTTAGAGCGGGTGGCCCTGCTACGCTCCCGCGAGCTGTTCCTGCTGGCGGTGCTGGTGCTGGTGCTGGGTACGGCCCAGGGCACCCTGCTCTTCGGCCTGTCGCTTGCTTTCGGCGCCTTCCTGGCGGGGCTGCTGGTCAGCGAGTCCGACTACGCGCAGCAGGCCCTGGCGGAGATCATGCCGCTGCGCGATGTGTTCGCTAGCTTGTTCTTCGTGTCCCTGGGGATGCTGACCGACCCCCGGTTCCTGCTGGAGGCCCCGGCCCTGGTAGCCCTGGTGGTAACGCTGCTGGTGGTGGGGAAGGCCGTGCTCACCATGGGGGTGGTACGCATCTTCGGGTACCCCGCCATGACGGCCGTGCTGGTGGGCGCCGGGTTGTTCCAGGTCGGAGAGTTCAGCTTCGTGCTGGCGCGGGTGGGGGTCGAAAGCGGGATACTGCCGAACGGGGTCTATGCCCTCATCCTGATCAGCGCGTTGCTCACCATGCTGCTGACCGCCCCGGTCCTGAGCGGAGTGGCCTCCCTGGAGCGGCGGGCCAACACCCTCCAGATGCTGCACTGGCTGCGCCATGCCGAGGCGGACCGCGCCGGGGCTGCCCAGGCCGTCAAGGGGGTGGCAGCATCCCTGGTGAACCACGCGGTCATCTGCGGCTACGGCCGGGTCGGCCGCCAGGTAGCGGAGGCGCTGCGGCGGCGGGGCTTGCCCTTCGTGGTGGTGGACATCGACGCCCGTCGTCTGCGGGAGCTGCGCGACGCGGGGACGCCCACGGTGTACGGCGATGCCTCCAGCCCCTTCGTGCTGGGCCAGTGCAACCTGCCGCGCGCCCGGGTGCTGGTGCTCGCTATGAGCGATCCCATTGCCCAGGAGTTGGCGCTGCGCAACGCTCGCCAGATCGCCCCGCGCCTGGACGTGGTCGCCCGGATGATCCGCGGCGCCGATTGGGACCTGCTGCGGGCGCTGGGCGCGTCGGAGGTGGTCCAGCCCGAATTCGAGGCCGGGATGGAGATCCTGCGCCACACATTGCACCGCTTCGGGGTAAGCGGCACCGAGGTGCAATACCTCATTTCAAGCATTCGCAACGAGCAGGCAGGCATGGCGTAGCGTGGTGGCACACCCCTCCCCCAGCGGGCGCAGGGCCAGGGGGGAGGACTCTTGCATCGTAGGGAGCGTAGGATGGATGTTCGCACGATCGTAGAGCGGCTGGAAGCCGTCTACGGCCCCAAGGTCTGGTACCGGCGCAATGAGCCCTTGCGGGAGTTGATCCAGACCGTCCTCTCACAGCATACTTCGGACCTGAACGCTGAGCGCGCCTTCGAGTCGTTGTGGCGTACTTTCGGAAGCTGGGAAGCTCTCGCCGCAGCCGACCTGGACGCCATTGCGGACGCCATCCGCAGCGGGGGCCTGGCGAACCAGAAGGCCCCACGCATCAAAGGCATCCTCAGCCACCTGTACCAGGAGCGCGGGGCCTACGACCTGTGGTTCCTGGAAGAGCTACCGGTGCCTGAGGCCCTGGCCTGGCTGGTGCGGTTGCCGGGGGTGGGACCGAAGACCGCCCGCTGTGTCCTGTTGTTTGCCCTGGGCATGCCGGTCATCCCGGTGGATACCCACGTCCACCGGGTCAGCCGTCGCCTGGGGCTCATCGGTCCCAAGACCAGCGCCGAGGAGGCCCACGGGGTCCTGGAGGCCATGTGCCTGCCGCAGGACGCCTACCGCTTCCACGTCTGCCTGATCGAGCACGGACGTCGCATCTGTAAGGCCCTCCGCCCGCGGTGCGGGGTCTGTCCCCTCAGCGACGGATGCCCATCAGCGACCCTGGGGCGGCACCACCTCCCCCAGGTGATCGGTCCGAGCAGAGCGCCCGCCCGTGGTGAGCGAGGTGAACCATAAGCGGGTGCTCCTCGCGCGCTCCCGTGCGCAGGCGAGGAGCACCCTTTTCAGGGCGCGTGGGCCGCGGTGCGCGGCCCCTCGGCCGGCTCCGGCGCCGCCGGACCCTCTGACCCGGTCAGCAGCAGCACCGACTCGGTCTGCGCCTCCACGTCGGCCCGGTCCCACAGCAGGGGGTGGTACCGGCCCTGGTACCACAGGGGCAGCAAGTCGCCGTAGTGCGGGCTGCCGGGGTGCCCGGACTGTCCGGTGGTATGGACCGCGACCGACCGGCGCACGTCGGCCAAGTCGATAATCTGGCGGTAGCTGGGCATCCAGCTGCGGACCCGGTACGGCAGCCGGTGCGGGAAGGCAGTTTGCAAGATGCTGTCCATGTCGCCGCCCAGGGGCCAGGTCCCCAGGTTGAACAGCGGAGCCAGGACCCGGCTCCGGCCCAGGACGTGGCTGAGGACGACGGTGTGCAGGCGGCCCCAGGTCCACCGGTCCGGCTCCGGCCCCAACTGGCCCCGAAGCTCCTCCAGCGCCTCCTCCAGGGACTTCAGCAGCAGCGCCTCCCAGGTGGGGCAGCCGGTGCCCTCCAGCCAGCGGGGTTCCCGCTGGTTGAGGTGGCGCAGCAGGAAGGAACTGGCCCGCAGGAGGTAGGTGGCGGTGTAGGTCAGCCCGTGGACCTCGCCCCCAAAGTACTCCTCCGTGAGATCGTTGAGGCGGGGCGCCAGGAGGTTGCGGAGCAAGCGCAGCCGGAACGCCTCATAGATGGCGCCGGCGGTGCTGTCGGGGTGCAGGTAGCCATCCCAGGCGCGCAGCAAGTCCAGCGCCTGCCGCAGTTCCGGCGTCGCCCCCTCCGAGCGCAGGTTCCCCAACTGTTCGGCAATACGTTTGCCAGGGATGGTGAACACATCCTGTTGCATGGCCGCGAAGTCGGCGAGGCTGTGGCGCTCCCGGCTGAGCAGCAGGTTGGCAATACGCTGCGCCCGGAACCCGTCCACCCACTCCCCTTCAATGTGGTAGGGGAAATCCGGGCCGACGATGCGGTTGTTGGCGCTCAGGGCAAAGCCCGCGTCCGGGTTGAAGGCGCGGGGCATCCCCTCAAAAGGCACGAAGCCGGCCCACTCAAACTCCCCCGTCCAGCCGGGCGCGGGCACCAACCCGTGGCCCTTGGCCCGCATGGGCACCCGTCCCCCCAGGGCGTAGCCGGTGTTCCCGTCCGTGTCGGCGTAGAGGAAGCTCACGACCGGCACCGACCAGCGGCGCAGCGCGGCGCAGAACTCGTCCCAGTTGCGGGCGCGGTTGAGCAGGAGACCAGCGGCAATGGGATGGCTGGGGTCCAGCACCAGGCTGCGCAGGGCCACCGGACGCGCTTCGTTGCGGAGCACCGGGGTGACGATGGGGCCGTGACGGGTGATCAGCACCTCTTCGACTGCTGGCTCGGCCCGGCCGCGGACCCGGATCTCCTCCCGCACCACCTGCCCAAGCTCCCAGGCGCCCCGGTACTCGTACCAGTGGGGCCGCTCCGGGTCCAGGCGCTCCAGGTACGCATCCTGCACGTCCACCATCCCCGCGGTGATACCCCAGGCGATATGGCCGTTGTGCCCCATGATGACGCCGGGCAGACCCGGCAGCGACGCCCCGGTGACCGCCCACTCCGGCAGCACCAGATGGTTCTCATACCAGATACCGGGGACCTCCGGCGCCAGGTGCGGGTCGCAGGCCAGGAGCGGCTTCCCCGTGGCCGAGCGGTCGCCAGCCACCACCCAGGCGTTGCTCCCCCCCATGCTGAGGCCCACGTACGCCTGTACCTGGCGCAGCTTCTCCACCACCGCAATGTCCAGACCGCGGTAGACGGCCCCAGGCGGCACCGCCAGGGGGTGCCCCTCCGGGTACAGCGGCTCCAACTCCGCCGCACGCTCCGGCCCCAGGGCCGCGACGAAGCGCGCCCGCAGCACCTCGCTGTCCCAGTTCAGGGAGATGCTCAGGGCCATGAGCTTGCTCCAGGCCAGGCAGTCCACCGGCGACCAGGGCTCCGGCCGGAAGCGCAACAGCAGACATTCGAGCGGGAGCCGCCAGCGGTTCCCGCGCAGGAAGGCGTTGACCCCGGCGCAGTAGGCCTCCAGGACTTCCCGCTCTTCCTGCTCCAGCTGGGTGGCCTCGTCCAGGGCCGCCCGCCGCAGCCCGATGCGGCGCATAAAGCGGTCGATGTCCAGGGTGCCCGCGCCGAAGATCTCCGACAGACGCCCCGCGGCCACGCGCCGGTTCAGTTCCATCTGCCAGAGCCGGTCCTGGGCGTGGACGTAGCCCTGGGCGAAAAAGAGGTCGGCCTGGTTGGTGGCAGAGAGGTGCGGGACCCCCCAGCGGTCCCGCCGGACTTCCACCGTCCCCTGGAGGCCGGGGACCTGCTGCATGCCGCTCGGCGTCTGCGCCGGGCGCTTCCAGGCCAGATAGTAGCCCGCGCCCAGAGCGGCTGCGCCCACCGCCAGGGGTGCGGCCAGCCATCTTCCGAGCCGTGCGCTGAACGAGCCCACGTTTGCACCTCCCTCCCGCCAGAACGTCATCGGCTCCGGTCCGTGCGGCGCGGGGTATCTCCCGCTCACGGCGCGCCGCGGCGCGCGCTCTGCCTGACCGATTCCCCTTCGGGCTGCGTCTGCCGCCGGAAGGCGAGCAGGCCGTCCCGCTCAAAGACCAGCTCATGGTCGGGGCTCTCCCGGAGCCGCGCGACGATGGCCAGGTCCTGCGACGACAGCGGGAAGCGTGCCCCCAGGTCGAGGGCGATGTACTCGGCCTCCTGCCAGCGCCGGGGGAACCAGGAGAGTTGCGGCCGGTTCAAGAGATGGGAGCCGACGAAGAACTCGGCGGATACCGATGCCTCCCTAGGGATCAACGAGCTAAGCTCTGCTACGGCACGGCTGCGGCCGTCTACGTAGTAGAGCCAGCGCGGTTCCACATACTGGGAGCGGGAGAAGGGAAGCGGCGACTCGCTAAGCACGGCAGCCAGGGCCCCCGCCAGCAGCACCAGGGGCAGCACGCGCAGCGCCTGCCGCTCCCAGCCAACCCACTTCGCCGCCCGCAGCAGGTGGTCCATGCCCTCCAGCGCGGCCAGCGCCACCAGCGGCAACACGGACGCGGCGTACCAGGCCTGGGGACGCACCGGCAACTCATTGCCCACCAGCGGTCCCAGGAAGTTCAGCAGGAGGGAGGGCACCGCCACCAGCAGCGGGGCCGGGCCCGCCAGGGACAGCCAGCCGAAGGGCTTGAGCAGGAACACCAGGTACTCCCAGGCGGCGGCGTCGTAGCGGGACAGGTAAGCGTTCAGGCCACCCGGCTGCTGGAGGAGGTCCAGCAGCAGCGTCACGCCCATGAAC
>JACQUQ010000085.1 GCA_016210175.1 Chloroflexota bacterium
CCGGGTGTACTGCACCGGGATGCGCCGCTGCGCCTCCTGGAAGAAGACGATGGCCGCCACGATCGCAATGGCCAGGACCACGAACACCGCCAGCGCCACCAGGCCCACATTGCTGCCACCGACCAGGCCCTGCGCCACCAGCGACGGCAGGCCGGCCACGATGCCGCCGAAGATGATGACAGAAATGCCGTTGCCGATGCCGTTCTCGGTGATCAGCTCCCCCAGCCAGACCAGGAACACCGTGCCGGCAGTCATGGAGACCACCATAGCCAGAGTCAGCAGCCAGGTCTCCCCCGCGAGGCCCACCAGAATGCGCGGCGCGCCGTCCGCGGTGCGGCCAAACAGCCCCTGGCTCTGGAGCAGCACCAATTGGCCGTAGGCTTGCAAAGCCGCCAGGGGCACCGTCATCCAGTGGGTGTAGCGGTTGATGGTGGCCCGGCCCATCTCGCCTTCCTTGGAGAGGGCCTCCAGGCGCGGGACCACCGGCACCATGAGCTGCATGATAATGGATGCCGTGATGTAGGGATAGACCCCCATCGCCGCCACGCTGAGGTTCCGCATGGCGCCGCCGCTGAAGAGGTCGAGCATCCCCAGCAACTGGTTGCTGCTGAACAGCTGCTCCAAGGCGACGACATCGACCCCCGGCACCGGAACGTGCGCGATAAAGCGGAACACCACCAGCATGCCGAAGGTGAACAGGATCTTGCGGCGCAGGTCCGTTAAGCGCCAGGCGTTCAGCAGCGTTTCAAGCACGGCTGATCTCCTCAGCCCGGCCGCCCGCGGTCGCGATCTTCTCCTTGGCGGCGGCGGAGTACTTATTGGCGCGCACCGCCAGGGCCTTGGTCAGGGCGCCGTCGCCCAGCACTTTCACCGGGCGCTTGAGATTGGGGATGAGGTGTGCGGCCACCAGGGCCTCCGGCGTGACCTCGGACCCGGCGGCGAAGGCCCGCTCCAACTGCCCGATGTTCACGATGGCGTAGTCGGTCTTGAAGATGTTGGTGAAGCCGCGCAGGTGCGGCAGCCGCTTGACCAGGCGGTTCTGGCCGCCCTCGAACCAGGGGTTGGGGCCGCCGCCACTGCGCGCCTTCTGGCCCTTGAGGCCCTTGGTCGCATAGGTCCCGTGGCCGCTGGCGTTGCCCCGGCCCACCCGCTTGCGCTTCGGGCGCGCCCCCGCGGGCGCTTTCAGATCATATGCCCGTACCATGCTGTGCTCCCTACGGTCGCAGGGACAAGGAGCCGCAAACCCACACCGTTGGGGCCGTGCGGCCCCCCCTCGTGCCTGGTTCCTTGTCCCCCGTCGGTTACTCGTCCGGTAGCTCCCGCACCTCCACCAGGTGGCGCACCTTGAACACCATCCCCCGCATGGAGCGGTTATCCGGCTGGATGACCGTGTGGTTCAGGCGGCGCAAGCCCAGGGCGCGGATAGTCCGCTTCTGGTCTTCCTTCTGGCCGATGGCGCTGCGGCGCCAGGTGATCGCCAGCTTAGGCACCGTGCGCCTCCTGCTGCTGGCCAGGGATACGGATGGGTACGCCCCGCAACCGGGCCACCTCCGCGGGGTCCTTCAGCGCCATCAGCCCCTGCACGGTAGCCTTGACGACGTTGATCGGGTTCGGGCTCCCCAGGGACTTGGTCAGGATGTCCCGGATCCCGGCGGCCTCCACCACGGCGCGCACGCTGCTGCCCGCGATCACCCCGGTACCGGGGGATGCTGGCTTGAGCAGCACCTTGGACGCCCCGAACTCCCCCACGATGGTGTGGGGAATGGTATTGCCGCGGAGCGGGATGCGCACCAGATTCTTGCGCGCGATCTGCGCGCCCTTGCGGATGGCCTCGGGGACCTCGTTGGCCTTGCCCAGGCCCATGCCCACGTGGCCCTGGCCATCGCCCACGACCACCACCGCGCTGAAACTGAAGCGGCGACCGCCCTTCACGACCTTGGCGACGCGCTTGATGCTGACGACCCGCTCGGAGAGATTGAGCTCCCGGGCGGTGACTCGTTGCCGCGGCACTGCTGCTACCATAGGCTTTGCCTCACTTTGGTCTTCCTGTTCCCCCTGCCCCGGCCCGTCCCCACCGGCGCCAGGGCAGGCGGCGCTGGGCGCCGTCCCGCTCCTTCGGTGGCGTGTGGCCGGGGGTCCGGGCGTCCTCTGCTAGAATTCCAGCCCGGCTTCCCGCGCCGCATCAGCCAGGGCCTTCACCCGCCCGTGGTAGTGGAACCCGCCGCGGTCGAAGACCACCCGGGTCACTCCGGCGGCCTTGGCCCGCTCGGCCACCAGCCGGCCCACGGTGGTCGCGGTAGCTGTTTTGGGGTGCTCCGGCTGCTCCTTGACCACCGGCTCCACGCTGGAGGCTGCCACGAGCGTGTGCCCCCGGCTATCGTCAATCACCTGGGCGTAGATGTGGTTCAGGCTGCGGAAGACCGCCAGGCGGGGCCGCTCCGGCGTGCCCTCCACCCGGCGCCGCACCCGCGCGTGCCGCCGGATGCGGGCCGCCCGTGCCGTTTTTGGCTTCCGTGCCATGGTCTGCTTTCCTCGTTTCGATCTCGGTGTCCACCGCGCTCGGCCTCAGCGCCCGGTGCGGCGGCCCCGGCCGGCGCTAGCGCTTCTTGCCGCCGACCTTCCCGCTCTTCCCAGCCTTCCGCTGGATGACTTCGCCCACGTACTTGATGCCCTTCCCCTTGTAGGGCTCCGGCGGCCGCCAGGCGCGCACCTCCGCCGCCACCTGGCCGACCAGTTGCTTGTCGATGCCCACCACCGCCATGCGGGTCGGGGTCTCGACCTCGAAGCTGATACCTGGCGGCGGGGCCACCTCCACCGGATGGGAGTACCCCAGACTCAACACCAGCTTGTCGCCCTGCTTCTGGGCTCGGTAGCCGACGCCCACCATCTCCATATCCTTGCGGAAGCCGCTGGTCACGCCGGTGACCATGTTGGCCAGCAGGCTCCGGGTCAGGCCGTGCAGGGCACGGTGCTCACGGGCATCGTCCGGCCGCTCCACCCGGAGCGAGCCATCCTCCTGAACGACCCGCATATCGGGGTGGAACGTCGCACGCAGTTGCCCCTTGGGACCCTGTACCTGCACCTCGCTCCCGTCAATCTGCACCTTGACCCCAGCGGGGATGGGGATAGGCTTACGTCCCACGCGCGACATGGTCACCTCCGGCGGGACTCCCCGGCGGGGGCCATAGCCCCCGCGCCGTGCGGTCCCGTGACGACTTTACCATACGTAACACAAGATTTCGCCACCCACCTTTTGGCGCCAGGCCTGTTGCCCGGTCATCACGCCCTTGGGGGTCGAGAGAATGCTGATGCCCATGCCACCGTAGACCCGCGGGATCTGCTGGCGCTGGGTGTACACCCGCAGGCCGGGCTTGCTGACCCGTTGCAGTCCGGTGATCACCGGCTGCTTGCGGTCCACGTAGCGCAGCTTGATCTTGATAGTGCCCTGGGGGCTGTCCCGCAGCACCTCGTAGTCAACAATGTAGCCTTCCTCCTTCAAGATGCGGGCAATCGCGCCCTTGAGCTTGGAGGCCGGCATGGCCACGGTATCGTGGCGGGCCTGCACCGCATTGCGGATGCGGGTGAGCATATCAGCAACGGGATCGGTCATCGTCATCGTGTGCCTCACCTACTACCAGCTGGACTTGCGGACACCCGGCAGCTCTCCCCGAAGGGCCATCGCGCGGAAGCAGATACGGCACAAGGCGAACATCCGAATGTAGGCCCGGGGCCGCCCGCAGCGCAGACAGCGGTTGCGGTGCTGCACCCGGTGCTTCGGCGAACGTTGCGACTTGACAATCTTCGAAAGTTTTGCCACGGGTCTGTCTCCCTTGATGTGGACGCGCTCCGCGTCGCGAGGGCCGGCAGCGCGGCCTCGCCCTACGCGCCCCGTGCTGCTGCGGCGGCGGTCTCCCGCACGAAGGGCATGCCCAGCAACTCCAGCAGCCGCTTGGCCTCTTCATCGGCCTTGGCCGTGGTCACGATGGTGATCTGGAGGCCGCGCAGCCGGTCGATCTTATCATAGTCGATTTCCGGGAACATAATCTGCTCGCGCAGGCCCAGGCTATAGTTGCCTCGGCCGTCGAAGGCGTCCGCCGGCACCCCCCGGAAGTCCCGGATGCGGGGGAGCACCACGTTCATGAGCTTATCCAGGAACTCCCACATGCGGCTGCCCCGCAGGGTCACCATCATGCCGATGGGCATGCCGGCCCGGAGCCGGAACTGGGCAATGGAGCGCTTGGCCCGCGTGGTCACCGGGCGTTGCCCCGTGATAGCCGCCAGGTCGCTGGCAGCCGCCTCCAGGGCCCGGGCGTTCTGAATGGCCTCGCCCAGGCCGATATTCACGACCACCTTCTCCACACGGGGGACCTGCATGAGGTTGGCATAGCCGAACTCGCGCCTCATGGTCCCCTCGACATCCCGCCGGTAGTGTTCCAGCAAGCGGGGCGGCATGGCTCCCCCTTCTAGTCAATCACTTGGCTGCACTGTTTGCAGAAGCGCACTTTGGTGCCGTCCTCCAGGAAGCGGAACCCCGCCCGGGTCGGCTTGCCGCAGTGCGGACACAGCAGGGCAACGTTCGAGATATGGATGGGCCGCTCCTGGGAGACGATCCCGCCTTGCACCACGGGCGGCCGCGGCTTCACATGCCGCTTGACGACGTTGATCCCTTCCACCAGCACCCGCTGCTCTTTGGGCAGGACCTGCTGCACCTTGCCCCGCTTGCCCCGGTCTTTGCCCGTGAGGACGAAGACGGTATCGTTGCGACGGATCTTCGCCATATCACAACACCTCCGGCGCCAGGGAGACAATCCGCATGAAGTTGCGCTCCCGGAGCTCGCGGGCGACCGGCCCAAAGACGCGGGTGCCCCGCGGGTCGCCCCGGTCGTTGATGAGGACCGCGGCGTTATCATCGAACCGGATGTAGGAGCCGTCCGGGCGACGGTAGTTCTGGGCCACCCGGACCACCACGGCCTTCACCACATCGCCCTTCTTTACCGCGGCGCCGGGGCTGGCCTCTTTCACCGAGGCCACGATCACGTCCCCCACCCGAGCGTAGCGGCGCCGGGTGCCTCCCAGCACGTTGATGCACATGATGGCCCGCGCGCCGGAATTATCGGCCACCCGCAGGCGCGTATATTGCTGAATCATGGTCGTCGTTCCTCTTGCGCACGGCCGCCCCGCAGGGCGCCGGTGCGGCGACCAGTCGGGAGGTCCCCGGCCGGCCAGGCCGCTGCGGAGGGGTAGCCCATCGCTCCCCTGCGCCCCGGCGCTACGCGCCCTGGCCCTGGCCGATGCCGATCTCGCGCGGCTGGATCTCCGCGACTTCGCGCCGTGCGATGATTGCCGCTACCCGCCACTGCTTGCGCTTCGAGTACGGGCGGCTCTCCTCGATACGGACCAGGTCGCCCAGGTGGG
Source organism: Chloroflexota bacterium (assembly GCA_016210175.1). Lineage (GTDB taxonomy): Bacteria > Chloroflexota > Dehalococcoidia > SHYD01 > JACQUQ01 > JACQUQ01. Next base: position 5,416 of record JACQUQ010000085.1, read on the forward strand.
CCTCGTTCCCCTCGTTGTGGGCCATGTACTTCTTGGTCGATTTCACGATGCGGCGGTACAGCGGGTGGGGCTTGCGGCTCTCCACCGCCACGACCACCGTCTTGTCCATCTTGTCGCTGACGACGCGGCCCTCGCGGACTTTGCGGCGTTCACGTGCCATGCCTGTTCCACTCCGATTCTGGTCTTACGCCTGCGGGCTCCCCGCGTACTGGCGGGCCAGCTCCCGCTCCCGCATGATGGTCCTGATGCGGGCGACCGTCCGTTTGACCCTGGGCAGCTCCCGATGGTTGGTCAGCTGGAGGGTAGCCAGTCGAAAGCGTAAGTTGAAGAGTTCCTTGTAGGCGTTGTCCAGTTGCGCCGCGAGGTCCGCGTCGCTCAGGTTCCGCAGTTCCCTGGCTTGCATGGTTGCTATCCTTCAAGCATCCGCCCCGCCGCAGCCGGACGGGTAGGCCGCGCCCGCTTAGGACGGCGCGCCCGCCGCGGTGGCCGGGACGGCGCCTTCTGCTTCTCGCACCACGAATTTCGTCTCAATGGGGAGCTTGTGGGAGGCCAGGCGCAGGGCCTCCTTGGCGATCTCCTCCCGTACCCCCGACATCTCGAAGAGCATACGGCCCCGCTTGACCACGGCCACCCAGTGGTCCACCGCGCCTTTGCCGCTGCCCTGGCG
>JACQUQ010000090.1 GCA_016210175.1 Chloroflexota bacterium
ACCCCGACCTGGCCCGGCGCTGGGAGCATATGGGCATCAAGGTGATCCAGGGCTACGGCACCACCGAAGCCTCGCCGGTCGTCACCGGCCAGACTTTGCAACGCCGCCATCCCGACTCGGTGGGGCGGCCCATTCCGGGGGTGGAGGTGCGCGTCGCGGAGGACGGTGAGGTGCTGGTGCGGGGGCCGAACGTGTTCCAGGGCTACTGGCGGGCGCCGGAGTTGACCCAGGAGGCCTTCACGGAGGACTGGTACCACACCGGCGATATCGGCGTGCTGGACGCCCAGGGGGAACTGCGCCTGCGGGGCCGCAAGAAGAACATGATCGTCCTCCCCAACGGGCTCAACGTCTACCCGGAGGACGTGGAGAAGGAACTGCTCAAAGAGCCCTCGGTGGCGGACGCGGTGGTCCTGGGTCGGGAGCGGGGCCGGGGCGAGGTCGAGGTCCATGCCGTGCTCCTGATGAAAGAGCCTGATCAGGCTGCGGCTGCGGTGCGGGCAGCCAACCGTCGCCTGGCGCCGCACCAGCAGGTCCGGGGACAGACCGTGTGGCCGGAAGCCGACTTCCCCCGCACCCACACCCTGAAGCCGAAGCGGGCGGATATCCTGGCGGCTCTGGACCGCCTGGAGCCGGCGAAAGGATAACGCCATGAAGCAGCAGTTGCCGGAAAACGTCGTTCCGGCCGGCACCCCCCGGCCGGCGGCCCCGGGACCCAAAGCGCGGGCCTCGCTCCTCTACCGCCTGCTCTACTACCCGCTGCGACGGCTCTTGCTGTGGCTGTTCCGGGTACGGGTCATCGGGAGCGAGCACGTGCCCGCGGGGAACTACATCATTGCCGCCAACCATCTGAACTGGGTGGACCCCTTCGTGCTGCTGGCGGTCCTGCCCCTAGAGCCGCGGACGTACTTCATCGGGCGCCGCTCCGAGGTGTATAAGTCCTGGATCCGGCGGCTGGTGCTCTGGGCGGTGGGCGGGGTCATCCCGGTGGAGCCGGGACGTGGCGCAGGGGCAGAGTGGTCCTTGCGAGACGCTCTGGCGGTGTTAAAGCAGGGCGGGGTGGTCGGGATCTTCCCGGAGGGGCAGGTAGCGCCGGAGGAAGGACGCCTGCTGCCCTTCCAGCGGGGGGTGGGCTTCCTGGCGGCCCGGTCGGGCTTGCCGGTGGTACCGATCGCCCTGAGCGGCTGCAAGGAGCTGTACCAGGGCAAGGAGATCACGGTCGTGATCGGCGCGCCCATGTACGTCGAGGCGGGGCCGCGCATGGGGGCGCGCGATGAGGCGCTGGTCGCACGGCTCCAGGAGGCCATGGCGGCGCTGCTGCCGCCCTACCAGGAGCCGCCCGTCACCCGGAAGCGCCTGCGCTTCCTGACCAAACTCCTCGGCTAAGCACTCCGGCGGTCCGGACACTCGTGAAGGATGCGCGTACCCATGAAACTGCGCTGGCTGGCGGCCCTGGGTCCCGACCCACGAGGTGTGCTCTCCTGGGCGCTCTACGACTTCGCCAACACCATCTTCTCCATGAACATCGTCACCCTGTATTTCGCCCTGTGGGTGACGGTTGACCATAGCGCCCCCGACCTTCTGTACAGTGTGGCCTTCTCCGGCTCGATGCTGGCGACCGCCGTCACTGCGCCCATGCTGGGGGCGGTCTCCGACCGCTACGGACGGCGGATCCCCTTCCTGCTGAGCTTCACCCTGCTGTGCGTAGTGGCGGTGGCGAGTATCGGCGTATTCGACGGGCTGGCCCTGGGGCTGCTGGCCTTTGCCGTCGGCAACTTCGGGTACCAGTCCGGCCTTATCTTCTACGATGCGCTCATCGGGACCGTGAGTACCCCGGACATCCGGGGCCGGGTCTCGGGGCTGGGCGTCGCCCTGGGCTACGTCGGGGCCATCCTGGGGATCCTCATGGTCAAACCCTTCGTGGATGCGGGCGGACGGAGCGCGGCCTTCGTGCCCACCGCGGTGCTGTTCCTGGTCTTCGCGATCCCGTGCTTCCTGTGGGTGCGGGAGCAGGGGCCGACCGGCCGGTGGCGCTTTGGCTACCTCCGTGAGGGCTACCAGCAGCTCTTTACGACCCTCCGGAACGCCCGCAAGCACGGGCCGGTGCTGCGCTTTATCCTGGCGCGGTTCTTCTATGTGGACGCGATCAATACGGTGATCGCCTTTATGGGCGTCTACGCCGTCAAGGTGCTTGGCTTTGCCGATGGCCAGTTGCAGCAACTCCTGATCCTCTCGACGGTCTTCGCCGCGGTCGGGTCCTTCGCCTATGGCGCGCTGGTGGACCGTATTGGTCCCAAGCGCACCCTGGGGCTGGTGCTCGTCCAATGGGCGCTGGTGCTGCTGGCGGTGGCCGCCACGAGTGCGCAGGCCGCCTTCTACGCCATCGGTGCTGTCATCGGGGTGGGCCTGGGGGCCACCTGGACCGCCGACCGCGTCTTTCTGACCCGGCTGGCGCCGCCCGAACAGGCGGGGGAGTTCTTCGGGCTGTATGGCCTGGCGGGCCGCTTTGCCTCGGTGGTGGGGCCAATGGTGTGGGGACTCACCCTGTGGACGCTGGGGGACTTCGGGACGCTGGCCTACCGCATCGGCGTGCTGGTGTTGCTCGGACAGTTGCTGGTGGGCGCGTTCATCCTCATCGGGGTGCGCCAGCAGCCGGCGGGGCCTGCGGGTGCGGGCGCAGCGGGCGAACTGGAGGCCGTGCGCCCGTCCTAGCACGCGGTCAAGGTTCCAAGGTTCCTCTGATGAGGGTCATGCTGCGCCGTCGTCGTCCGTATGGTGGCCGGGCACGGTCCCGCAGGAGGAGGGGATGATGGCAGACGACCGCACCGCCGCCCAGCGCCCTGCCCTGGCCCTGGTCGATAAGCTGTTCTACGGGGCAGGTAGCCTGGGCAACAGCGCCCTGTTCTACGGCATGGCCCTGTGGCTGGTCTACTTCTACGCTCCACCGCCGGAGAGCGGTCTGCCTATCCTGGTGTCGGTGGGTCTCATCGGGCTGGCCCTGGCGGTGGGGCGGGTCATCGAGACCTTTGACGACCCCATCATCGGCTGGTGGAGCGATACCACCCGCAGCCGCTGGGGACGCCGGATCCCGTTCCTCCTGTTCGGGACGCCGCTGCTGGCGCTGACCTTCTGGCTGCTGTGGCGTCCCCCGGTGGCCCACCAGAGCGTGCTCAACGCCATCTACTTCTTTGTAGTGCTGGAGGCGTTCTTCCTGGTCAATACCATCGTGAGCGCCCCCTACGAGGCCCTCCAGGCCGAAATCGCCCTGACCTCCCGAGACCGGGTGAGCGTCTCGGCCTGGAAGGTAGCCTTCGGCAGCGCCGGGGCGGCCCTGGCCCTCACGGTCAGCCCGCTGCTGGTGCGGACCGTGGGCTTTGCCGGTATGGGCCTGGTGTTGGGCCTGGCCGCCTTCGCGGCGCTCTACGTCACCCTGTTCGGGCTATGGACCCGCAGCACCATGCGCCGCGCCCCGACGGTGACCACCTCCATCCCCCTCCTGGAGTCGGTACGGACGACCTTTTCCCATCGGCCTTTCCTGGCCTTCGCTGCCAGCTACACCCTGTTCTATCTGGGGTTCAACATGCTGGCCCAACTCCTGCCCTACTACGTGCAAGTGGTTCTAGGGGCATCGGAGGAGCGCGTCGCCTGGTATACGGCCGGGATCATCGGGCTGATTGTCGGCTCCCTGCCCGTGATGGCCTTCAGTGCGGCCCGCTGGGGCAAGCGCGCGGTCTATGCCCTGGCGATGCTGGTGCTGGCGCTGTACCTTCCGGTGCTGGGGGTAATCGCCTTCGTGCCGCTGGCGCCGGGCATCCCCCTGGCCGTCCAGAGCCTGGCGGTCATCTGGCTGGCCGGGGTGCCGTTCTCGGCGCTGTTTGTGTTCCCCGGCCCGCTCATGGCCGACATCATCGACGACGACGCCCGCCGCACCGGCTATCCCCGGGCCGCCCTGTACTATGGCATGCAGTCTACCCTCCAGAAGCTGGCCCTGGCGGGGTCGGCGGGCCTGTTCGGGCTGCTGCTCCAGGTCTTTGGCTTCAGCGCGGAGCAGCCCCTGGGCATCCGCCTGGTGGGGCCGGTCGCGGGCCTGTGCATCCTGCTGGGCTACCTCGCCTTCGCCTACGGCTACCGCCTCAAAGACGAGCCCGCGAGCGACCCGGAAGCCACACCGGAGTGTATTTGACATAATCATGCCCCTGCCACCTCACAGGAAGGAAGACGTGCGGGAGGGCGCGGCACCGTCATGAGCCCTCGCTGCCGCCGTCAGGCTCCTCGCGGTCGCGCTCGGCGGCCGGGTGGAAGCGGCGCCACTCTCGATGCAGCCGCTGCGGGTTCACGTGGGTGTAGATCTGAGTAGTGGCGACCGAGGCGTGGCCCAGAAGCTCCTGCACCGTGCGGATGTCCGCACCGTTGCGCAGCAATTCCGTGGCTCCGTAGTGGCGGAAGTCGTGGGGCGTCGCATCGACCCCGGCCATGCGCGCATAGCGCCGCACCACCGCCTCGACCCCCTGGCGTGTCAAGCGCATGGCCGTGCCATCCCGGTCCTTCGGTGTGGGACGGTGGGCGCGGTCGTGATGGATGAAGAGGGGGAGGAACTGGTCCGGGCGGGCGTCCAGGTAGGCGTTCAGGGCCTCCAGCGCGCGCTCGGAGAAGAAGACGGTGCGGGTCTTGCCGCCTTTCCCGGTGATGACCGCGGTGCCCTGCTGCCAGTCCAGGCTCGTACGGTCGAGCGCTACCAGTTCTGATACCCGCAGTTGGGTCGAGAACAGGGTCTCCAGGATGGCCCGGTCCCGCAGGCGGATCAGCTCACGCCAGGCATCGGGCGCCGGGGCCTCCAGACTTAACATAATAGGCAAACGCTCATCCAGGTTGGGCGGGCTGCGCCGTACCCTGGGCAACTCGATGAGGGCCGGATTCAGCGACGCAAGGCCCCGTCCTGCCAGGTATTTGAACCAGTTGCGCAAGACGACCAGGTGCTTGACGCGGGTGGTCGCCGCCAGGCGCTGGTGGTAGAGCCAGAGCCCGAACTGGCGCACCTGCTCCAGGGTGACCGCCGTCACCGGAGCGTCCAGTTCCAGGCGGTGATGCTCGGCCACGTAGGCCAGAAACCGGTCCAGGCTGTAGGCGTAGGTGGTCGTGGTAAGAAACGCCTTGTTCTTTTCGGCCAGGGTATCCAGAAAGTCCTGGCGTGCTTGGGCGAGGTCCACGGCGGCCGGCCTTCTAGGGGTGACGTGTTGTCGTGCAAGTGAGTATACGGCGAGCATCCCGCAGCGTGTCAAGCTGCCTGCCATTCACATGGACGGGATGCCTCTCGGTGAATTCTCACCATAATGCATAACAGAATGATGATTCTAGCAAGCATCAGGGCGCAGCACGCAACCGCCCTCAGTCACCGGTTGGACGCCTGCGCCAGGTGCCCGGTGGCCGGTCGGAGGGGAATGCCTGCTGCATCATGGACCCGGCACCACGGCCCGACCCGCTCAGGGCCGGTACTGCGGTACACATTTGCCACAGCAAGGAAACCCAGGTGGCTGCCGCTGCCCATGGCGTGCTGCTATGGTGAAGCAAGGCAAGACCTCCTCGGCGTGGAGAGGCCGGATGCGTGTACTGACGTTCCACACATGTTCTGTCGCGCTCCTTTCCTGCGCGCTTTTTACCTTGCTCATCGTGGCGACGGCCTGTGGCGTGGTGCCGGGGTTCGAGCAGCGTCCTCTGGTCTGGATGTCCGTCACCTACGATGGTGCGAACTCGGACCTCACCGCCCAGTACTCCCTGCCCCCTCCCCCTCCTGGGACGGTTTATGTCGTGTGGGCCCTGACCCAGGACTACAGCAAGACGGCGAAAGTCGGCGTGGTGCCGCCCGGTGTCTCCCGCGGCGCGGTGAGCGCACGGGTTGGGTTTCGGGTGGACGGCGTGCTCATCTCGCTTGAGGACAGCCCTGAGGTGACCCGCATCGGGGAAAACCGGGGCGTGGTGGACGTCGGCATACGCCGCTAGGGGACTGCCTCCCACCCAGGGGCCTTGTCGTTATCGGGCAGCCAGCGTCAAGCCCGCTCGTGGTGCGCAAGCCTGCCCTGAGCCCTCCGATGACCTCAGGACAGGTTTGCCGAAGGGAACCATGAGCGGGCGGGTCCGCCCGTCCTGCGACCGGCTCAGGACGATCTTATTCTTATGTCAAGTCAGGAAAACGAAAAGGCCCGCGACCCCACCCATGGCCCTTTCTCCCCGTCCTGGAAAAGGGAAGGCCGCTTCGCTCCGGCGGGGCGTGGCAGACAGAAAGGAGACCGGGTATGCCACGCATCTGGAGTGGTTTGCAGGATGTTGATAGGGCGGTCGAGGTGATCACGCAGACCGTCCACGATACCGGGACGCTGCCCGACCCCATCGTGCAGGCGTACACGCACAGCTTGGAGAGCGCGTCGCCGGAGCTCGTGCAGCGCTTCTCCCAGCGTCTTGCGGCGCAATGTCCGGCCGCCCTCGTCTATTTTGCGGCGTAGGGCGTCGCAGGTACCGTACTCCCGGCCGACCACGGGCACCGGGCTTCCCTACGACCGGGCATGGGCGCTGCCCACGGGGGCCACGTGTGCCTCCAGTGCCGGTGGTGCGCTGGCCCGCATCAGGGAGACCACCAGCGCGGCCGAGAGCCCCAGGACGCCGTTCAGGAGCAGGGCCGGGCCGTAGCTGCCCGTGTAGTCGAAGATGAGCCCTGCCAGGAACGCTCCCGTGCCCGCGGCAATCGGCATGATGGCGAACATGGTCCCGAAGATCGTTCCCAGGTAGCGACGGCCGCAGGCGGCGGCCAGGCACGAGGACGTCAGCGGGACGGTCGCACCCCAGGACAGGCCCAGCAGGAAGACGCCCACAAAGAGCATGTCGATGCCGCCGGTCTGCCACAGCGCCAGGAAGGCCAGGCCCCGCAGCAGGTACGCCAGCGCCAGGAAGCGCTTGGGGGAAAAGCGATCGGCCAGGTAGCCCAGGCCCACGGTACCCAGGATGCTGGTGCCTCCCACCAGGCCCAGGGCGGCCGAGGCGGTCATTTTCTCGAAGCCCATATCGCCGGCAAAGGCCATGAAATGAGTGCTGGCAAAGGTCATGGTGAAGCCGCACACGAAAAAGCCATACGCGAGTTGCCAGAACAACGGCGTTCGGGCGACCTGCGCCAGGGTCATACTGAACTCGGAGGCCGCAGCCGCAGGGCCGCTCCCCCGCAGGGCCGCCGGGTCGCCGTCCGCAACCACGCCCATCTCCTCGGGACGGTTCCGGACGATGGCGGCGATGGTCGGGATGAGGAGCAGGACCAGGAAGAGCGCCAGCAGCCGGTAGGCGGTACGCCAGTCCGCGAGGATGAGCACCGCGGTCATGATGGGCACGACCAGCAACTCACCCATGGGGCTGCCGGCGCTGGCGAGGGACTGGGCGGTCGTGCGTCGCCGCACAAACCAGTTGGCGATGAGGGGGACCGTGGTGGACGGTGAGGCCGCGCCGTAGCCCAGGGACATGACGGTGAACAGGACATAGAAGTGCCACAGCTGCGAGGCAAAGGACAGCAGCACGAGGGCGAGCGCCGCCAGGCCCAATCCGCCCAGCATGACCGCCTTGGAGCCGTAGCGGTCCACCAGCAACCCCACGCCTGGCCGGACCAAGCCGGCGAGGATCAGGTTGAGCGATGCCGCTCCGGCCAGGGCCGCCCGGCTCCACCCGAACTCCTCCAGGAGCGCATCGTAAAACGCGCCGAAGGAGAAGCGGGTACCCGCACCGAAGAACATGACCACAAAGACACTGCCGACGACGATCCAGCCGTAGTACAGCCCCATCCGGGCTGGCGCTGGAACCACGCTTCCCCCCTTTCAGGGTTAGCCCACCTGGGAGATGCTGTCCATTGTCCCGCAGTGTACCATACGCCTCGCGTGGTACGGAAGCTTTCGCCTCCTTCTTGTCGGTGGTCTCGTGCATGATCAGGGGAGGTCATAGGGAATCGGGCGGTGGTAGGG
>JACQUQ010000089.1 GCA_016210175.1 Chloroflexota bacterium
GACTACACCCCCTTCCCCACCTGGCGGCCGCCCACGATGCTGTCCTCGCCCTCCCAGTACGACTTCACCCTCATCAGCTACAAGAAGATCGAATTCAAGCAGAGCCGGGCCTCCCAGATCCCCCTGCTGGCCGAGCTGGCCCCCGAGCAGCGCCTGGCCATGAACCCGGCGGCCGCGCGGTCGCGAGGCATCCAGAACGGTGATACAGTCTGGGTGGAATCGCACAACGCGGTGACGGGGGAGACCCGGAAGGTCCAGGTGAAGGTCGAGCTGACCCAGGCCATCCGGCCCGACGTGGTGGGAATGCCCCACCACTACGGTGAAGTGAACCGCCACCCCGCGACGCCGGGGCAGGGACCGACCCCGAATACCCTGTTCTACACCGGTGAGGGGTACGTGACCAACACCAATGACAGCTCCTTTCACGTGCGCGTGCGGGTCTATAAGGCCTGAAGGAAGGGAGACGCTCCGTGGCCAAATACGCGATGGTCATCGACCTGGAGCGGTGTATGGGGTGTCGGGCCTGTATGGAGGCCTGCAAGATCGAGAACAACACCCCACAGGCCGTCTTCTGGATGTATGTGTTCCGCTTTGAGGAGGGAGAGTTCCCCAACACCCGGATGCGCTTCCTGCCCCGCCCTTGCATGCACTGCGACAATGCGCCCTGTGTGAAGGTGTGCCCGGTCGGGGCCCGCTACAAGCGGGAAGATGGCCTGGTGGCCACGGACTGGGAGCGCTGCATCGGCTGCCGCTACTGTCAGGTGGCCTGTCCCTATGGGGTCAACTCCTTCAACTGGACCAGCCCCAAAAAGAATTTCTATGTGGACTGGCAGGACCCGGACCTCCAGCCGGTCACCAACGGGGCGACGCCCCCCTACCAGAACCCCGACCTGGAGCAACTCTACGGGCCGGAACAGCGGCGTATCGCGGGGAGCGGGCACGTCAAAGGCGTCATCGAGAAGTGTACCTTCTGCGTCCACCGCCTGGAGCAGGGCCTGCCGCCGGCCTGTGTCGCCAATTGCCCGGTCGGTGCCCTCACCTTCGGCGACCTGGACGACCCCAACAGCAAGGTCTCGCAGCTGCTGCGCACGCGGCGCTCCTTCCGCCTGCTCGAAGAGTGGAATACCAGGCCGCGCGTCTACTACCTGGGGGAGCCTCCCGGCACGGAAGTCCGTGAGATCGAGCAACCGAAGGCGAGGGTGTAGCCATGGCGACTGTCGTGCAAGCCAAGCGACTGCCGTACGGCATCGGCCAGTTCAGCCTGGGCTGGCTCCTGGTCATCGCGGCCCTCCTGGTGCTGGTGGGCCTGGGCGTCTACGCCTACTCCCGCCAGCTTACGGAAGGGGAGATCGTCACCGGTATGCGGGATGTGGGGGTGATGGGCGGCGCTCCCTGGGGTCTCTACATCGTCTTTGAGCTGTACGCCGTCGGCGTGGGCTTCGGGTCCATGATCCTGCTGGCCCTGATCCGTCTCGCCCGGCTGTCCCACCTCCAGCCCCTCACCCGCACCCTTGGGCTCACGGCCCTGGCCGCCTTGCTCGTCGGCGCGTTGAGCGTCATCGCAGACGTCGGTCAGCCGCTGCGGGCCATCGTGAACATTGCCCGCTACGGGCGGCCCATGTCCCCCTTCTTTGGTACCTTCACGGTCGGCGTCGTCACCTCCCTGCTGACGACGTGGGTCTACCTCTACCTGGATAGCCGCCGGGATGCCGCGCTCCTCGCTCGCGATGCTACTCGCTGGCAGGGGTTTCTGCGCTTCATCGCGGCGGGCTACCGCGATACCCCTCAGGAGCGGCAGCGGCACCAGCAGACCAGCCTGGTTCTGGCCGTGCTGCTGCTCGTGTCGGGCGTGGTTGCCGCCTCCACCTCGGGCTTCGTCTTTGGTGTCCAACTGGGACGCGCCGGGTGGTATAGCGCCCTCCAGGCCCCGTCTTTCGTGGTGCTGGCAGGCGTCACCGCCACCGGACTGCTCATCATGGTGGCTGCGGCCCTGCAGCGAGTGCTCGGGGGGGAGCAGATGCAACTGAACCTCCGGGTGTTCGTGTGGCTCAGCAACATGATGACAGTGCTGAGCCTGGTCTACCTGTACTTCCTTGCGGCCGAACTCCTCACCAGCAGCTACGTGAGCCACCACCACGAGGAGGAGCTGCTCTTGGCCCTGCTCACCGGCCAGTACGCCTGGATCTTCTGGGTGTCGGGGTCCCTGTTGCTCGCCGCCTTCCTGATCGGGGCCGCCCAGGCTATCAGCGGACGCTACGCCCTGCCCCTGATGGTGCTAGCTGGGCTGCTGGTGAACCTGGCGGCCATCGGCAAGCGCTACCTGATCGTGGTCCCCTCCCTGACCATGGGAAACCTGCTCCCGTACGGACCCGGCTCCTACAGCCCCACCTGGGTGGAGTACGCTGTCATCGCAGGCCTCTTCGCCCTGGGGGCCCTGCTGTACCTCATCTTCATGAAGGTGTTCCCGATTCTGGAGCTGCCGGAACGACCTGCCGGAGGGAGGTAGTCGTATGCGCGCAACCGTGACCTTGCTTACCCTGGCCGCCGGGCTGACGCTGGCTGCGGTCAGCTACTTCTTCCTTGCGGCGCCCCTGGGGCTGCCGGCCCACGAGGGGTACAGCAACCCGCGGATGCCCTATGCGCCGGTGCTGTTCATCCTGGGGGTGGTGCTGGTCTTCCTCACCGCCGTGGTGTATGAGCTCCTGCCGGAGCAAGGCAACCCGTGAGTGGTCGGGGCATCGGCCTTGACCGGCTCGCCCGCTTTCGCCAGGGGGCGTACCGGCTGCTGGCCGCCCTGCTCCGCTACCCGCACGAGGGGGATCTTGCTGCCGCCGCAGACGCTGCCCGCGCGCTGCGGCGGCGCAGCCCCTGGGCGTCTGAGCTGGCGTTCTACGGTCCCTGGGACTACCTGCTGCGCCGGGTGGCGTCCCTGGGACCGGCGCAGGTGCCGGCGTTGCAGGAGACCTACAGCGCCCTTTTCTTGAGTAGCGCGGCGCGTTCCCCCGTCCCGCTCTGCGAGTCCGCCTATGTGGACCCGGCGGTGGTGGCGCCGGGCCGGGTGCTGGCCCAGGTGGAGGCGGACTACGCGGCCGTCGGGCTCCGCCTCGCGCCCGGCGGTGAGCCCCCCGACCACGTCACCATCGAGCTGGAGGTCGTCTCGGTGCTCTGTCGCCGGGAGGCCGAAGCGTGGGAGGCCCACGACCTCCCCCAGGTCCTGACGGCAGAACAGCGGCAGCAGGGGTTTCTGGAGCGCCACCCCTGCCAGTGGTTCCCCGCGCTGGCCGGGCAAGTAGCTGTCCTTGAGGGAGAGAGCCTGTACGCGGCGGTCACCCAGGCCGCCCGGGTCCTGGTGGCCCATGACGCCGATTTCCTGAGGGCGCTCACTTCCCAGGTCGCGGCAGCCAGCGCGAGTGCAAAGGAGAGTGTCCATGCCCGACCCCGCCCAGACGGCGGTCTTCCCACCCGACGCCCCGGCGCCGGTCACCCTGGTGCTGCTCTGCCGTGACCTGGAGCGGACGACCCCCGGCCTGAAGCTGGCTGAGGTCGCGCCGGGGCTTGCCCGCCGGTGGGCCGACGTCCAGGTGCGCCTGGCCGAGGGCCTGTGCCACCGGCTGGGGATGCTTCCCGACGCCGTGCGCCAGGCCCGCGCCCAGCGGCTGGTCCTCGGGCTGTGCTCCGGGCATGCCCTCGCGCCGGAGGCGCAGGCCCAGGTGCGGAAGGCCGGCCTGGACCCCCTGGGGGCGCAGGTGGTGGATCTGCGGAGCGCCTGTGGGGGCGCCACCGTCACCCCCGGCGCCGGGGAGCGGCTCGGCGTCATCCTGGCCGCGGCGATCGCCCGGGCCATGGCCTTCCCCGGCTCGGGGCCGGACAATGTGAAGGCGAAGCTGGTTTCCCTCCGCCAGACGATGAGCCGCCGCGCCCTCTTTACCCTCCCTCCCGTGACCTACGAAGCGGTCCCCACGATAGCGCGGGATCACTGCACCGCTGCGGAGGGGTGCGCGCTGTGTGTGGACGCCTGCCCCTACGAGGCGCTGGGCCGGGAGGGCGGCGCGCTCCGAGTGGACCGGGACCGCTGCCGTAGCTGTGGGGTCTGCGTGGCCGTCTGCCCGCAACGGGCGGTAGCGTTTCCGGGCTGGTCTGCCGCGGAATTGGAGGCCCAGGTTGCCGCGCTCCTGGACACCGAGGCGGACCCGCCGGCGCGCGCCCTGCTCTTCCTGTGCAAGGAGGCGCCCCTCCCGGCAGGCGCTTGGCTGCCGGTGCGCGTGCCCTGCACCGCTATGGTGCCGGTGGCGGCTATGCTCCAGCCGCTGGCCGGGGGGGCCACGGCCGTGGCGCTGGCTCCCTGCCGCGCGCGCTGCCCCGCGGACCGCGACGCCGGTGTGCGGGGCAGGGTGGACTACTGCCAACACCTGCTCCGGCTGCTGGGTGATGCGCCGGAGCGCGTGCAGGTGCTCGATGCGGAGAACTCCGGGGTCCCCCCGGTGGCAGCCGGGATCCCGGCGGGAGGTCTTCCGGCGCCGCGCGCGCCGGCGCTGCTCTTCGGGCGCGGGGCTGCCGCCGACGCGGTGGCAGCGCTGGCGGCACGCTCCGCGGTCCAAGGGTGCGTACTGGAGCACCCCTTTTCGCCGGTGGGCACCGTCCAGATCGACGCGCAGGTGTGCAGCGGGTGTTGCTCCTGCGCGGTCGGTTGCCCCACGGGCGCCCTGGCACGCCAGCGCGAGGGCGACGAGGTGACGCTGACCCTGGATGCGCGGTGGTGCAGTGCGTGCGGTCAGTGTGTCACGGTGTGCCCGGAGGCCGAGGCCGGGGCGCTGCGCGTGGACCGGGTGACGGATGTCGCCCGGCTACGCCAGGGGCGGGTGACCATCTCCCAGGAGCGGGAGGCACGCTGCGAAGCGTGTGGCGCTCCCATCGCGCCCCTGCGCACGCTCAACCGGATAGCGGCGCTCCTGGGCAGCGAGGACGCCAGCCTGGCAAGCTGGATTGGGCGGTATTGTCTATCGTGCCGGGGAAGCCGGTAGGCATTGCCCCGACACGCCGCGCTAGACCAGCCGCAGGATGAGGACGATGAGCAGGATCAGCACCAGGAGACCGCCGGGAAAATAGCCCCAGTTGCGGCTGTAGGGCCAGACGGGTAACGCGCCGACCAGCAGCAGAATAATCAGAATGAGGAGCAGGAGTTCCATACCGTGGCCTCCGAGAGCACAGGCAGGGTGCGGGAGACGCCGCGTGGTGCGGGACCGTGCGCCGATGCCCTCGTCCAACGGCCTGTGCGCGTGGGATGGGGCCAGGGGCGCGCCTCTCAAGAAGCATAACGTTGCAAGGGGACTGCAAGGTTATTGGCCCCGCTCGCTGCGCTCGGTGCCCCTCCCTCGCCCGGCCCTTCGGCAAGCCCAGGACAGGTATTGGACGAGGGAGAGGTTGGGGGTTGGTGCCGGCCAGCCCTCGGCGACCGGCTGGCGGCGCTATGCCGCTTCGCCCACCGGGGCCTCCTCCCCGGCTGCGATGGGCCGGGTCCACAGGCGGCACTCGTCGCTGGTCAGGCACTCGCCGGTGGAGAGGCGGAACTGCCAGCCGTGCAACCGGCAGGTCAGGACATCCCCCTCGATGTGGGCGAAGCGCGTGAGGTCAGCCTTCAGGTGGGGGCAACGCTTCTGGATGCGGTAGCCGCCGTACTCCCAGGTCTCCCGCACCGGCCCCTGCTCGACATAATACCCTTCGGCGTACTGCATGCGCTCCTGGCTGAGGCACTTGAAGAAGTTATAGACGTACTCGTTGTACTTGCCCCGGCGGCTGGCCTGGAAGCGGCAGGACAGGAACAGCTCGTTGACCCAGTCCTCCAGGCGGTGCCGCACGCAGTGCTCCACCAGGCGCGGGTCAATGCGGAAGCGGTAGCCCCACGCCTCGCCCCCCCAGGCCCGCACGGTGCGCTCCCGGAAGTCCAGCACGATCCCCTGGTCTCCCAGTTCCAGCAGCACGTTGTCGTTGATCCCGGCGCAGGTGAGGTCGGTCTGGGCCATGAGGGGCTCGAACCACGCCCGCAGCGCGGGGAGGAAATCGGCCCGCGGCTGGGGCCAACTTGCCCGGATGCGCGCCAGCACGGGGCGCTGCCGGGCCTGGTAGGCGGTCAGGTACTCCTCCTTGTGGGTGAAGATGGCCTGCACCTCCTCATCTGGCAGGGGGTGAGCTACCTGGAAGCCCTGGGGCGTCAGGACGCCTTCGCTGCCGGGGATCATCAGGAAGCCCTGGGAGGCCCCGTGCTGGGCCAGGTACTCCAGGAAGACGGTCTGGTCCGGGAAGATGTTGGCCGGGTCCTGCTGGAGGTCATTGAGGTGGAACAGGTCGTCGTCCAGGAAGCAGGGCGGCCCGGCGCAGGGCACGGTGAAACGGGGAGCCAACTGGAGCACGTACTGAAGGGCGCGGCGTAGCTGGTTCTGGCGCTTCTGCTTGCCCAAGGCCTGCTTCATCTTCTCAGGAAAGTCGTACACCATCGGGTACCAGATGGCCCCGGAGAACTGGAGCAGCAGCAGGTCCAGGGGACCGAGGCTCAAGAGCGCGTCGAGGTCTGTGGGGCGGGCGTCGTTGAGGTTGAGCACGCGGGTCTCGCCGTCATCCACCAGCAGGGCCGAGTCTCCGATCGGCCCGTCGGTGGGGGCCACCAGCGCGTTGACCATCAGGGTCACGCCGTCCACCGTGACCGGCTGCGTGTTGCGGGTCTTCAGGAACGAGGTGAAGCCCAGCGCCCGCAGTTCCTGCTCCAGGGTGTCCAGGGGGTAGTCCGGCAGGATGACCGTAGCGTCCTTGGACATGTGCCGGGCCAGGAACTCGGGGTCGAAGTGGTCGTGGTGCAGGTGGGAGATATAGAGGTGCGTCGGGTTGGTAATCCGGCGGAGGTCCAGGTGTTCATTGGAGGGGAAGGGGAACCAGGACCCGAAGTAGGCCGGCGTGAACCAGGGATCGCACACGATGCGCAGGCCCCGTGCCTCGATGAGGAAGCCTGCGTGTCCGATGGCGGTGATGCGCATGGGTTCCGCTCCTCGCTGCCGCATGGTGCGCCCCCCCGACGGGCGGGAGGGCTTCTCAAGGGAAACGGACGGAGGGAACATTTAGGATAATCAGGAATGTTTTTCAGGAACCTTTCATTTGTTGCGAGAATGACCACGACGGTTGGGAATTTGAGTATCAGGCACGGATGCCAGACGGGAACCACATGCGGAGCGGCAGCGTCCTCTAGAGAAGGGAGGGGATACGTGTTGGCAGGAGTTGCGCTATGCATAGGCGGATGCTGCTCTTGGTGCCCATCATGGTGATCGCAGGATTGGGGATGCTGTGGCCGGGGTCCCGGCTGCACGAGGCAGGCTGGGCGGCCTCCCCGACACCGACCGCCACCCCCGTGGACCCGGCTGCCCGCGCTGCCGCCGAACGGGCAGCCCAGGGAGGCCCCGATGAGGTGATCCCCGGCTTCGGTGGGCTTTTCCTGGATCCCCAGGATAACCGCATCGCCTATGTCTATCTGCTGGACCCTTCCCAACAGGAGGCGGCAGACCGCGCCGCCAGAGCGCTCCTGGGCAGCCGCGCGATCCGCGAGGTCCGCGTACTCCAGGGTCGGTATACTATGGGCCAGCTCAGCGCGTGGTATAACCGCATGCGGGACACCGTGTGGTCGGTGAAGGGCCTGGTATGGACTGACCTCGACGAGAGAAATAACCGCATAGCTCTGGGCATGGCGCCCCAGCCCGGAGCGCAGGAGGACGTGGAGGCAGCCCTGGCGCCGCTGGGCATCCCGCGAGAGGCCGTCCACATCGAGGTGGGCTGCCCCACCGGAGCACCCTACATGCCTCCTCCGCCAGGTGACCCGGCGCTGAAGGCCCTGGAGGTCCGGGTGGAGATGCCGTCACAGAAGGCAGAAGCGGGCCAGCCGGTTCCCTTCCGTCTCGTGGTCAAGAACGCCAGCGAGGAGCCCGTGACGTTGGAGTATGGCCTCGGGAGCCGCTTCGTGGTGACACGTCCTGATGGAGGCACGGTCTGGGACTCGCTCTGCGGCGCCGGTGGGGTCCCGTTGATCGCGAAGCTGCGGACCCTGGCGCCCGGCGAGGAGTTAACGGACGTGCAGGAGGCGACACTGGCGGGGACCTGGCAGCAGTGGGACAATCGGGGGGTGTCCGTGGCGCCGGGGAGCTACCGGGTCTTCGGCGTCTTTGCTACTCACCCGGACCTCGCCACTGCGCCCTACCACTTGGTCATCGAGCCGGCCTCATGAGGCGCAGGAGCGGCCTCACGCCCCAGAAGTCTTTGTGGCCGCTTGGCCCGCGGGCCGCATGGTCCAGATGGCATAGAGGTGGGCCAGGCTGGAAAACCCCAGTAAGGCGGTGGCCAGCCCGCGGTAGCGTTCCGGCTGGGTAAGCAACAGGCCGAGCCCGATCCCGCCCAGGGTGTGAGCGGTCGTGGCCAGGACGATTTTGTCGCCCCACACCCGGCGGTTCAACTCCTCAAGGGAAGCCAGGGCCTCGGCGTACGACTGCGCGGGCTTTGCGGTCTGGGTCTGCATGGTGTGCCTCTCCTGCGCTGCCTGGAGTAGACAGGAAAAAGATTCCCCCAGGAACCTTTCGGTATACCCCGGCAGCCGTCGGTACCCTATGCACCTTTCGGGTTCGGCCCTGGACAGGGGCCTAGCCTTACTCAGTGTTCGGTATCCTAGAGTCCACCGGGTAGACCCTACTCAATTCCTGGGGGCTGATCTCATGCTACCACCGGCCGGCGTGGGGATCAACCCCGCAGCATCGCAAAGCTATGGCACCACCCGGACCGATTGCTCGCGAGGTCATGCCCCGGACGCCAAGGATACCCAGCCCCTGGTATCGGCGGCCCGCTGGATGGCGTCCAACAGGCGGTGGCGGCGGGCCGCCTCCGTGAAATCGGGGCTGACCTCCTCACCCGTGCGGATGCCCTGTGCCAGGCGGGCCAGCATCTGCGCCACGTTCAGGGGCACCCCCGCCGGAACCTCGCCGGGCACCCAACGCAGCCGCTCCGGAACGGCCAGATCGTCCAGCGCGCTCTCATCGCAGCGGCCGCCCCGCAGCCGCAGGTCCACGAACTGCGCCATCTGGTCGGATGTCGCCACCAGCGTCCCCTCCGTCCCGTACACTTCCATGCGGAAGGCGCTGCCGTGCCAGGGGATACTGGCGATGTGGACCGAGGCCACCGCTCCGCTGGTCAGCCGTCCGGCGATCAGAACGTTGTCGGGTGACGTGACCGGGGCGGGCTGGTCGGCATCGGAGAGGGGCCAGTGGGCCACCTGGGTGTTGACGCTGGCGCTCAGGTCGCCGAACTCGCCTACCGCGTAGCACAACAGGTCCAGCGCGTGGCCGGCAGCAATGGAGAGGACGTGGGCGCCGGCCTCACGCGCGGCGCTCCAGGCGGCGCGACCGGGGCGGGGGCGCAGGATACCGGGGAGGAACTGGGTCATGGTGGCGGCCAGCACTTGGCCTACATAGCCCTCGGCGATCAGCTCGCGCAGGCGCAGGACGCTGGGCGCGGCCCGCGCTTGCAGGCCCACCATGGTCCGCACGCCCTGCTGCCGGGCCAGCGCCGCCAGTTCCTCGGCCTGGGCCGTGTTCGCCCCCAGCGGCCACTCGCAGTAGACATGCTTGCCCGCCCGGAGCGCCGCCAGCACCATCTCGTAGTGCAAGGGCACCCGCACGCACACATCCACGACCTGCACCTCAGGGTCGTGGACCAGGGCCTGGTAGTCCCAATAGGCTTTCCGGGCGCCGTAGCGCTGGGCGGCCGCCTCCGCGGTCTCCCGGTGTGCCGTACAGACGGCGACCAGGTCGTAGTCCGGGAGCGCGGCCAGGGCCGGGAGGTGGGCGCGCATGCCCCACCCGTACCCGACATTGGCGCCGATCATCCCCAGGCCAAGCTTTGATGGTGCCAAGGTTCCCCTCCTTTCCCGGCGTGCAGCGTCCGTTGTCAGCAGGGAGCACCCCCGTGATCCAGGTGTGCCGCGCGCCTTATGCTACTCCCGGGCACCCGGAAGCGCAAGGTTCGGCCGGGGCAGCGCTCCCCTGACGGTTGCCCGTTGCTCGCCCCCAGCGGCCATTGCCCCCGTCCCAGGCAGCGACGTTACTCTTACATAGAAGTCGGCGGTGGAGTCTGTTGCAGGAGGCAAGCCATGGCCGAGGTCCAACCTGTTCCAGAGGGTGTTCCCAGCAACGCCAGCGTGCAGGGGCATCCCGTCCATCCCATGCTGATCCCCTTTCCCATTGCCTTCCTGGTCACGGCGTTCCTGACTGACCTGGCGTACTGGGGTACGGGCGACCTCTTCTGGGCGCGGGCGTCGCTGTGGCTGCTGGGGGCCGGCGTGGTGACGGGCCTGGTCGCTGGCGCGGTCGGCTCGATCGATTTCTCCACCCTGGGGCGCGTGCGGGAGCACCGGGAGTCGTGGATCCACGCCGGGGGCAACCTCGTGGCCCTGACCCTCGCGCTCATCAACTGGGGGCTGCGCCTGGCCGTCGGTCCTGTGCTGGCCGGGGGCGCGCTGGCGACAGGCGTGGTGCTGTCGGCCCTGGTCGCGGCCATACTGGGCGTGACCATGTGGTACGGCCAGGAGCTGGTGTATCGCCATATGATCGCGGTCATCGGCGCGCGGCGCCCGGCGCGTATCGAGGAAGCGCGGCGCCGGGTAGCCTGACGCCCTGACCGCGTGCGGCGCGCCTTTCCTGGGAGCAAGCCCCAGGCGTGCCGCAACGACGACCTCCGTGCGGAAAGGAGGGAGCGCCGGGCGCTGACCCCCGTGTGCCCGGCATGGGACCCGTGAACGAACGACGCTGGAGCACCTGGCTGCCGCTGGCCCTGGGCCTGCTCGCGGTCTTCCTCGTGGGGGCGCTGATCGGCGGGGCCATGGTGGCGGTGCCGGGCGGCTGGCCGTGGACTGTCCTGGTCGCCGCCCCGCTGATGGCCCTCATGATGTTGGGAGCGGTGCTGTTCTGGCTCCTGCTCTTGGGCGGACTGGTGCTGCTGGTGGTGTGGCTGGTGCAACAGGTGACGCAGCGGGCTGCGCCGGAGGTCCGTCCTCGCTCGGCCCTGGAGCTCTTGGAGCAGCGCTACGCCCGGGGGGAGATCGACCGGGAGGAGTACCTGGCACGCCGACAGGACCTGACTCAGGCGGCCTAGCCGCACGCCTGCCGCCTCAGCGTTGGGGGGTGCAAATCAACCGAGGAGGAAAACAGCGGAATAGTTAGGTATCGCCGCCCTGAAGGGCAGGCCGAGTCCCTTGCCAGCAATGGCCCGCCCTTCAGGGCGGCGGGAACTCTTCCCTGAGAGGTATCAAAGCCTCTCACGGCCGACTATTCTGCTCTTTGCCTTCCTACCTCATTTGCACTCCCCGTTCAGCGCTGGGGGGTAGCGGGCGCGTCGCCTTCCGGCGCAGGCACGGCAGGCCCACGCGGCGTCCAGGATATCACTGCCGCCGCCACCAGGAGCGCCGCTGCCATCATGCTGAACACCACTTGGTACGCTCCGGCGCGGTCGTATGCCCAGCCGGCCAGGGCCGGGCCGGTGGCGGCCAGCACGCTCACCGCCGCGCCCTGGATGGCGAAGATGGCCCCGAAGGCCCCACGACCGAAGACATCGCCCATGATGGCTGCCCGCAGGGGCGAGCGTGTCCCATAGCCCAGGCCGGTCAAGAGCACGTACGCGTACAACCAGCCCTCCGAGTCTGCCAGGATCAGGAGGACCAGAGCCAGGGCCTGGCTGACCAGCACGCCCGCCAGCAGGCCGGACCGACTGACGCGGTCGCTGAGGACGTTGAGGACGAACCGCCCCGGCAGGCTGACCAGGCCCACCAACCCGGCCATGGCTGCGGCCAGCGGTTGCCCGAAGCCCTTATCCACCAAAAAGGGGATCTGGTGGACCAGGACCACCGCGCTGGCTACCTGCTCCAGCAGGAAGGCAGCGGTCAGCGTCCAGAACGCTGGGTGGCGCAGCACCCCGCGCGCCGTCCAACTGGGCGCCAGCGGCCGCCCCTTCGGGATCACACCGGCGGCGGCGCCGTCGGGCGTCAACCCCAGGGCTTCGGGGCGGCCCCGCAAGAACAGGGCGTGCAGCGGCAGCGCCACGAGCAACTGCGCGAGGCCCAGGTAGACCACGGTCGCACGCCAGCCGATGTGCGGCAGCAGCCAGCCGATGAGGGGGATGAAAATGGGGGAGGCGCCGCCGCCGATGAGGGTCAGCCAGGCCAGGGCGCGGCCGCGCCGGAGGTTGAACCAGTTGGCAACGACGGTAAAGCTCACCGGGTAGAAGGTGAGGGCGGCCCCGATGCCGATGCCGAAGCCCCACAGCAGGTAGAGCTGCCAGGCGTGCTCGATCCGGGCGAGGCCCATCAGGGAGATGCCGGTGATCAGGCTGCCGAGGGTCATGGGCCAGCGGGCGCCCACCCGGTCCACCCAGGCGCCCACCGGGACACCCGCAAGCCCGGCGACCACCAGGCCCAGGGAGTAGGCCCCGGAGACGTCGCCGCGCGACCAGCCGAACGCGTGGGTGATGGGGATCAGGAGCGCGCCGAAGGCGTAATACGTCGTGCCGTAGGAGACCATTGTGGTGATGCCCAGGACCACGACGAGGGTCCAGCCGTAGTACTGCCCACGGACCCACGCGGCCAGGCGCTCCGGTGCGACCACGAACCCTCCGAAGGAACATCGCTACTCGGGCCTGCCGCCGGGCACCGGAGTGCTCCGCCGGTCCTGGTCAGTCAAAGCAGGAACGGGCCTGTGCGCTGCGCCCTGCGACCGGTTCAGGACGGGAAAGGGGGAGGGTCGCCTCCTCCCTGGGGCAGGGGGCGCACCTGCACCGCCCAGCAGCGGCGCCCGGCGGCGTCCCAGCGCAGCTCGAAGCTCACCGGCTGGCCCGGCGTCAGGTCCTCAAAGCGCGTACCCTCCAGGCTGCGGGACCGGAAGCTATAGACCTCCCGCTCGCCGGCAAGACGCACCCAGCCGATGCGCATCGGTTGGCACAGACGGCGGATGATCCCCTCCACCGGCCGGCCCTCAATGGCCGAGCGGGAGGGTGGTCAACTGGTGGGCCGTCTGCACATGCCGGGTGAGAGGGCCGTTCCCCCGGAACTCCTGCCGGCAGAAGGCGCAGCGCCAGACCGTTTTCGGGCGCAACGCCTGGGCCTCGGCACTGCTCAAGCCGTGGGTGCGGCGCAGGTGCTGGAACAGCCCCCGGCCGCTCGTGAAGTTGCGACCACAGCGCGGGCAGTCCAGTGCGGGGTTGGTCCGGCGCGGTGCCGTCATGGTTGCCTCCTGTCCGTTTTCCAGGCATGACCCGCTCACATCCCAGCGCGCATTGTACCACAGGCGTGCCGCGGCCTCACCCGCGGCGGACCGGGACAGCTCCCCCGCGGCGCCGGTCTGGTGCCCCAGGCACGGAGGGCAGGGCGGGCGTCCCTGGCAGGTGCCATACGTTGTAATGGGGAGAGAGGAACACGGCCAGCCGGGAGGACCGCATGAGCACCCAGGGCGCGCCGGAGCGCGGAGATATCCGCTACAGGGCGGACGGCTTTCAGGAGGGCATTGGAGAGTGGCGCGCCGGCGGTGGGAGCCAGCCCGTGGTGGAGCGGGTGGCCCACGAGCGGAAGCCGGCGGGGCGACGCCCGGTGCCGCCGGTGGTGGCGGCCATCAACCTGGTAGTGCTGGCAGTGCCCGTGCTGTGGATCCTGGGGCTGGCGCTGGGGGGCGCGCCGGCGCAGGCCGTGCTCTGGCCGGTCCTCCTGCTGGTGCTGGTAGCCGGCGGGACCATCGGCTACTGGCTGGTGTGGCGCAGCTCCTGACAGAACGCTATGCGGCTTCCAGGCCGCGGAGGAACAGCAGGCGCTTGATCTCCTCGCGTCCAGCACCCGGCCCTACTACGCTACCTCCACCCGGTAGGTAGCGTAGTAGGGCCGGGCGTCCCGCTCCGGGTTGAACCGCTGGATCTTCA
The DNA here is from genome assembly GCA_016210175.1 of Chloroflexota bacterium. Taxonomy (GTDB): domain Bacteria; phylum Chloroflexota; class Dehalococcoidia; order SHYD01; family JACQUQ01; genus JACQUQ01. The sequence continues at coordinate 13,978 of JACQUQ010000089.1, forward strand.
GGGTAATCTCCACGGCCACACCTCCCCGACCTTCCCCCTCCTGGCCCCCTTCCCTACAGGGTAGGCGGCCCTCACTTTCCGGGAGAAGTTTCCCCCCCATCCCCGGCCCTTCCCCCAC
>JACQUQ010000091.1 GCA_016210175.1 Chloroflexota bacterium
GAGCACGCCGAGGGTCGCGCCCTTGCCGGTCGCCACCATGATGGACATTGGCGTGGCGAGCCCGAGGGCACAGGGGCAGGCGATGATGAGCACGGCCACGCTGGTCAGCAGCGCGAAGGGGAGGGCCGGCTCGGGGCCGAAGGCAAACCAGACGGCGAAGGTCGCCACCGCGACCATGAGCACGATGGGGACGAAGTAGCCGGAGACGACGTCCGCCAGGCGCTGGATGGGGGCCTTGGAGCCCTGGGCCTCCTGCACCAGGCGGATGATCTGCGCCAGGGCGGTGTCCTTCCCGACCCTGGTGGCCCGAAAGCGGAAGGAGCCGGTCTTGTTGATGGTGCTCCCGATGACCTCGTCCCCCGGCCCCTTGTCTACGGGGATGCTCTCACCGGTGATCATGGACTCATCGATGGTCGAGTTGCCCTCCAGGATCACCCCGTCCACGGGGATCTTCTCCCCCGGACGCACCACCACCACATCGCCCACCTGGACCTCCTCCACCGGCACGTCCACCTCGTGCCCGTCCCGGATCAGGCGGGCGGTTCTGGCCTGGAGGCCCAGCAACCGCTGGATGGCCGCCGTGGTGCCCGCCTTGGCCCGCGCCTCCAGCAGCCGCCCCAGCAGCACCAGCGCGATGATCACCGCCACCACCTCGTAGTAGACGGCCACCGGCAGCCCCAGCCCGGCCAGGAAGCCGCCGAAGAAGGTGTTGACGGCGCTGTAGAGGTAGGCGGCCCCGGTGCCGATGCCGATGAGGGTGTTCATGTCGGCGGTGCGGTGGCGCAGGGTGCTCCACATCCCCCGGTAGAAGTGGGCGCCGGAGTAGACCACCACCGGCGTGGTCAGCAGGAACTGGACCAGCGGGTCGTGGAGGACGGACGGGACGAAGGCCAGGAGGGGGAAGAACTCCCGCATGGCCCCCAGCACCACCGGCACCGAGAGCACCGCGGCCACCAGGAAGCGCCGGGTCACGTCGGCCACCTCGCCGCGGCGGGTGACGATGCCCAGGTCCGTAGCCTCCTCCGGCCCGCGCAGGGGCCGCGCCTGGTACCCCAGGTCCCGCACGGCCTGCTGGATGTCCCGCGGGGAGACCAACTGTGGATTGTAGGCCACGGTCAGGCGCTCGGTGCTGAAGTTCATCTGCACCGCTTCCACCCCGCGCAGCCGCTCCAGGTAATCCTGGATGGCGTCGAAGCAGCCGGGGCAGTCCCCTCCCGTGACGGCCAACTCGACCCGCGCCGGGGCGATATCGGCGCGCGGAGCGGCCTCCTCCAGGACGCGCGCGGTCGGCGGCGCGACTGCGGGCCTCTGGCCGTTCGGCTCCACTACGATGGTCCCCCGGTACATGTTCATCCAGCAGGTGAAAGGGTACTCGCCCGGTGCTTGCGGCGTGAACTCCACAACGGTAGTCTGGAAGGCGGGCAGCGCACGGCTGATGCCGAAGTCGGGGAGCAGGACGCGGTTGGAGCAGTCGGTGGCCTCCTGGCGGTTGAACTTCAGGCGCACGGGGATGCCCTGGCGCACGCGGATAACGTTGGGCTGGTAGGTCTCCTTGACCACGACCTCGATCTCCTGCGCGCCACCCGTGAGGCGGGCGGCCACGGCAGCCTTCGGCCCGAAGAACCACCACCCCAGAAAGGCGATCAGGCCCAGACCGACCAGCAGGACCACGACATCAACCGGCGTCATGGGCGTCCCCCCAGCGCGTGATGACCTCTATAGAGTGAAACTGCCTGCGCTCCGTCGCCGGTTCCGTCGCCAACGGAACATGCCGCGCGATCGGAGTATAGCCGCCGGCCCCGGCCGGGCGCCTGAACCCGCGTGCCCGGACCATGAACCGCCCCTGAAACCCGCGCCTGCTGCGGCGGTCGCGGGTGGCCGTGCTCTCGACGTTGTACTACAGGGGGGACAGGTGGCGCTCGCAGGCAGTGGGAAAGAGGGGGAGCCGATGGGAGAGTCTTCAGCACAGGAGCACCGGACGGTCGAGGTCTTCATCGAAATCCCGCGGGGGAGCCGCAACAAGTACGAGTACGACAAGAAGCGGGGCGTCTTCCGCCTGGACCGGGTGCTGTACTCGTCGGTACACTTCCCCACCGACTACGGTTTCATCCCGGATACCCTGGCGGAGGACGGCGACCCCCTGGACGCCCTGGTGTTCGTGGAGGAGCCGACCTTTCCGGGCTGCCTGGTGGAGGTGCGGCCGGTGGGAATGCTGGACATGGAGGACGAGCGCGGGCCTGATGAGAAAATCCTGGCCGTGCCCGTGGGGGACCCCCGGTTCGCTGCCATCCACAACCTCAGCGACCTGGCGCCCCACTGGCGCCAGGAGATCGCCGCCTTCTTCGCCATGTACAAGCGGCTGGAGAGTAAGCACGTCGATCTGCGGGGCTGGCGGGGCGTTGACGTCGCCTGGGAGGCCATTACTGCGGCGCGCGCGCGGGCGCGGCGTCAGCAGGCCGCGTAAGAGCACCGGGGACCGCCCCTGGGACGGCCGCGGTCTCCCGGGAGTGACCAAAACTCCTGTGAAAATGTCGGCGGCGGCTACGCTGCGGTCGACGCGGCCGTCTTCTCCAGCGTAACTTTGTAGCCCAAGCTCTCCAGACGCTGTACCGCCCGCCGCTGCACCGCCTCCTGGTCGCGCTGGTCGAAGTAGTTACCGCCCAACTCCTGGTAGTCGGTGCCTCGCTTCAGCAGGTGATAGGCGATGACCAGGATGCTGTGGCCCACGGCGACGGCCGCCTTCTTCTTCCCCCGCCGCGCTGCCAGCCGGTGGTACTGTGCCGCCAGATAGCAGTCCTTCTTGCGCCCCGCGGCGTGCGCCGCCTCGACCAGGAGGGCACGTAGCCAGGGACTGCCCTTGCGGGTCTTCCCGCTCAGGCGCTTGCCCGCACTCTCATTGTTGCCTGGACTCATCCCTGCCCAGGCCGCCAGGTGTGCCGCACTGGGAAAGCGGCTCAGGTCGGTCTCGATTTCGGCCACCAACGCCTCGGCCGTCCGGCGTCCTACCCCCGGCATGCTGTCCACCCGCGCGATGGCTTCCTCAAAAGGGCGGACGCGCTCGGCCACCTCGGCGCTCACCCGCGCAATGGCCTCATCCAGGTACTCCAGATGGGTCAATTGCTCGGCAATCAGGAAGCGCTGACGGGGCCGGAAGCGCCCCGCCAGCGCCCGCTCCAACTCCGGAATCTTGCTGCGCAGCTTGCCTTTGGCCACCTGCGCCAGCGCCGTGGCATCGGTCTGCCCGCGACCAAGGCTTCCAGCATCTCCCGTCCCGACTTGCCCAGGATGTCCGTGGCTACCGCCGCCAGCTTGAGGTTGGCCCCCTCCAGCGTCTTGTGCCGCCGGTTCACCTCCGCCGCCCGCTCCCAGATCAGGCTGGTGCGGTAGCGCGTCAGTTCCTGCAACTCGCGTTGCGGCACCTCCGGAACAAAGCTGGCCCGCAGCAGTCCATGCCGCAGCAACTCCGCCAGCCATTCGCTGTCCTTGACGTCGGTCTTACGTCCCGGCACTGCCTTGATGTGCTGGGCATTGACCAGCAGCAACCGGAAGCTGCTCTCCAGCAGGTTGTACACCGGCTTCCAGTACACCCCAGTGCTTTCCATCGCCACCTCAGTGACGCCCTCCGCTGCCAGCCAGTCCGACAACGCCAGTAAGTCGGCGGTCATCGTGCCGAAGGAGCGCACCTCCTTGCGTACCGCACCGCTCCCGGTTGCCACCAGCACACAGGCCACCACGCTGGCCTTATGCACGTCCAGCCCGCAACACCGCTCCACCATCACGTCCATGCCTGGTCCCTTCCCCGGCGGCTGGGTAAGAGCATCCTCGTCTCAGAATCTCCTGTGCGTGCTCCCGTTGCCGGGGCAACAGTCGGTGCTTCGTGCGGATACTCTGGGTCTAACTTGTTACGGACTCGCAGCACCAGTTTTGTCCGACCTCATCGTCCCCAACCTGCCTGTACCAGAGCATACCGCACTGGCCCACCCATTTTCATGCCGCGGTGGTGCTCCGAGGAGCATGACCACCTGGTTGGAGCGTGCTGGTTGGAGCGTGCTGACGAGGGAGGGACCTCACCCCCCAGCCCCCTTCCCGAAGCGGGAAGGGGGAGCACCCCGCGCCCCTTCCCGCCCCGGGGAGGGGCAGCCCGCCGTAGGCGGGCGGGGAGAGGTCCGTCCTCGCCTCGCACCTGGTACAACCTCTGGGCATACCCGCAGTACAGGGCATATGCGTTCTCGGGGTAGGAGGCAGGAAGGCACGACACTCCTTCGGGGTGGGGGTTGAAGAAGACGGGCCACATGGGGCAAGCTCAATGGCACCGTGTCTTGCACACACGGCCAAGCGAGCACGCCTCATGGACCCGCAGGCCCCATGCTGTCACAATCCCGACTGCCCAGCTAGGGGCCAGGTCGGCCAGGGCAACATCCGCATCCACAGCCGGAAGGAGCGGCGCTACCGTTGCCTGACCTGCCGGAAGACCTTCGCCGGAACCGCCGGAACGGTGTGCTTCCGGTTGCACACGGCGGTGGAGGTGGTCACCGTGGTGCTGACCCTGCGGTGCTACGGCGGTCCCCTTCAGGCCATGGTGGCCGCCTTTGACCTGGACGAGCGCACCAATACCGCCTACATTGAGCGCATCAACGCCACGTTCCGCAGTGCGCTGACCCCGTTGGTGCGGCGTGATCGGGCTATCGCCCACCAGCAGGCGACGTTGTATGCCGGGATGTGGCTGGTGGGTACGGTCTACAACTTCTGTTGGGAACATGAGAGGCTACGCCTGGCCGCGCCTGGGGAGGGGGGACGCCAGTGGCAGCAGCGCACGCCCGCGGTGGCGGCGGGTCTGACCGACCACCGCTGGAGTATGCGGGAACTGCGCAGCTACCAGATTCCCTTGCCGACCTGGGTGGCGCCCCAGCGCCGGGGGCGTCCACCCAGGTCGGCCCAGTCTGCCGTCAAGGCCCTGGCCGCATGATCACGGTTCCGTGGGGTGGTACCCCAACCACGGACTACGTAAAAATCCCCAGGCAGGTCTTGGAGCAACTCACCGACGCCCTCGCTTGGGCCTCCTGATCGGATAAAGTCGAGCTTAGAAGTGCTTCCGGAGGTCCATGCCAGCGTACAGGCTAGCCACCTCCTCCGCGTAGCCGTTGAAGGGCAGCGTCTTGCGCCGCTGAAACTCCCCGATGCGCCGCTCGGTGGCCTGGCTCCAGCGGGGGTGGTCCACCGCCGGGTTGACGTTGGCGTAGAAGCCGTATTCGTCCGGAGCGGCCTGGGCCCAGGTGGTCGTCGGCTGCGTTTCCGTGAAACGGATCTTAACGATGGACTTGATGCTCTTGAACCCGTACTTCCAGGGAATGACCAAGCGCAACGGAGCGCCGTTCTGATTGGGCAGCGTCTTCCCGTACAGGCCCACGGCCAGCAGCGTCAGGGGGTGGAGGGCCTCATCCAGGCGTAGCCCCTCGACGTAGGGCCAGTCCAGGATGGGGGCGCGCTGTCCCGGCAGCTGTTCCGGGCGCAATAGCGTGGTGAACTCCACGAACCGGGCCTTCCCCGTGGGCTCCAGCCGCGCGATCAGGCCGGCCAACGGAAACCCCAACCAGGGGATCACCATGGACCAGCCCTCGACGCACCGCAGACGATAGACCCGCTCCTCCAGGGGGAACCACCGCAGGAGCTCGTCGATATCAATGACCTGCGGCTTGGCGACCTCGCCCTCCACGCGCACGGTCCACGGACGCGTCTCCAGGGTGTGCGCGTTCCGGGCTGGGTCGTCCTTATCGACACCGAATTCATAGTAGTTGTTGTATGTCGTCACATCACGGAAGGGCGTCAACGCCTCGTCGGGAGCGGATGGTCCTTGGGTCGCCGCACCGGTGTCGAGGCGCGCCGGCGCCTCCGGCTGGTCGGGCGGCGGGCCCTGCCCCACCAGCCATGACAAGCTGCCCCCAAATGCCAATGCCGTCCCGAGGGTCAACGCCCCGTTCTTGATGAACTCGCGACGGCTCAGGTAGAGCGACTCCGGCGTAATCTCGCTGCTGAGTGGTTCGGGAGGAAGGTGTCTCATCACCGTGCTCGTGGTCAGTCAACCTTGCGCTCTGCTGCGTACGGATCCTCCGTCGCTGCGGTCCTCAGGATGGCCTGTTCGTAGGAGCCGAGCCGGAGCGGATCCCTTCGGCGTGGCTCAGGGCACGCTCCGGCGAAGGAGCCGTACCCCTCATCGCTCAGCAGGATACCGCTCCTTCACCGTGCTCAGGATGATCGATCGGCAAATCTCGTCCGACCGACCCCGTGGCCCCTGTGGTCACGATGAGCCTTACGGCGCGGCCCGCCCCATGGGTTGGATCACCCGCTCCGGCGTGAGCGGAGGGAACAGCGCGCCATAGGTCGCCAGGTGCTCCATGCCGGCCACCTGGATCGCTCCGCTCTGGATGGCCGTCATCGGGTCGAGCATCCCGACGAGGGTTTTCACGAAGGTCTCGGGGCTTTGGGTCAGGACCACCTCGGCGTGGGGCGCGCGCTCTTCCACCAGCGTGCAACCGCCATCGGCGACGCGCACCGTCCAGGCGCCGCCCCCAGGGCCGGTAAACTCCATCACGGTCGTGAGTCGCGTCTTGGCCGCCTGCTCGCGGTCCAGAGCCATGAGCAGGAGTCCCGAGTAGAAGCCCAGGGCGCTGTGCGTCGCGGAGGCGCTCGGCACGGGAGCGGTCCGCTCCAACCGCAGGCGCAACTCCGTGGCGTGACTCCAGGTGTGGCCGAGACAGATGTACAAGGCCATACCGGCATGGAACCACCCGCAACCGGTGATGGGAATGAAGACCGGGCGCTCCAGGTCCGTATCCGCCATTTCGGCCAGCATGCCGCGGAAGGCCTCCCGGCTCGCGTGCATCTGGTCTATGGACTGCTGGGGCGTCTGATTACCGGCCCGTTCTGCGAACTTCCGGGCGTTCCAGGCGTTCAGTTCCTCCATGTTCCGCCAGACCCGCTGTTCCGAAGCCGGCATATCCGGGCCCCGCTGGATGCCGTTCACCACGATATCGCGGTCGAAATACGCGAGGTGGTACGGGAGATCGGCGAAGACCCAATCTGGCCCATGCTTGCGCGACCAGCCGCTCGGCCCGAGGGTGCCGAGGAGCTCGTCAATCACCCCCCAGACGTTTTCCAGGTCCACCAGGATGCTGCTGACTGCGGCTCTGCCCCCACCCGTTGCCATGGGACCTCCCTCCTTATGCAGCGTGCGCCGCTACGACCATGCAGACCACCTTGGTCCTATGCACGCTATGGCTTAAGATGATACACCATGTTCCGTGCAAATGCTAGACGCTCCGCGTGAGGGTTGGAGTGAGGAAGGATGCGCAGCCGTGGTGCATGCTCGCTGAGCGTCATGCATGCGCCCTCTGGATGGCTGCGTCTTCCGCCTACGTGGTGCAACTCGCGCGTGTTCGGAGCTTCTGTTGGCACCGGAGACTATGCGGGCACATAAGCCGCTCCGTGCCCGTGGCGGGTGCGGCGAGCCACGGGCACGGAGTTCCTCCTACCCGCTCATGATGGTCGCTCCGGTGCGCCCATCGGCTGTCCCGCCACCTGCCCAGCGAGATGCTGAACGGGAGCGGGCGAGGGCATGACGCCGGTCGTGCCCTCGCCCGCTCCCGCGCCTGGCTCCACGCTTACCACTCGTGGATGACGGGGTTGTAGCAGGCGACCCAGTGGTTGGGGCCGCACTCTGCCAGCAGCGGCCGGGGGCTGGTGCGGCAGACGGTGCGGGCCTTGTTGCAGCGTGGGATAAAGGGACACTCGTCGGGCAGGTTGATGGGATTGGGCGGTGCGCCCGGAATGGTCCGCAGTTCCTGGTCGTACGCGTCCAGGCGGGGCAGGGCATTGAGCAAGGCCCAGGTGTAGGGATGGGTCGGGCTCCGAAAGACCTCCCGCACGTCGCCGTACTCGACCACGGACCCCGCGTACATCACGGCCACTTCGTCGGCCATCTGCGCAATCACCCCCATATCATGGGTGATCAGGAGAATGGCCGTCTGATAGTCCCGCTTCATGTTGCGGAGCTGCTGGAGGATCTGCGCCTGCACCGTGACATCCAGGGCAGACGTCGGCTCGTCCGCAATGAGCACCGACGGGTTGAGCGCCGTGGCGATGCCGATCATCACCCGCTGGCACATGCCACCGCTCAACTGGAAGGGGTACTGGCTGGCCACCCGGTCGGGGTCGGGCAGGCCCACCTGGGCCAGGATGGCCGTGGCCTGGCGCGCTGCCTCGCGCCTGGAGAGGGGCAGGTGCGCGGTGAGCAGTTCCGCGACCTGGGCGCCGATGGGGATGACCGGGTTGAGGCCGCTGGTAGGGTCCTGGAAGATGATGGAGACCTCTCGGCCACGCATGCGGCGCAGGTCTTCGCCTTCCAGGGCCATGACGTCACGCCCGTTGAGGGAAATCGACCCCCGCACGATGCGCCCTGGATAGGGCACCAGCCGCAGGATGGAGAGCGCGGTGATGGACTTGCCGGACCCGCTCTCCCCGACCATCCCGACCACCCGCCCCCGCTTGAGCGTGAGATTCACCCCGTTGACCGCTTTGACGACCCCTTCTCGCGTAAAGAAGTGGGTGGTCAGGTCTTCGACTTTCAGTACTACCTGGTTATCGCTCATCGTCGTGCTCCTACCGGGCGAAGCCACCAGCTCGCGCTGCCCTCTGAGCGCCGTGTCTGTTGCCTGCCCTCGTGCAGACACTATCGCCCTCTGTGGGCGACCTGCCGTTATCATACTGCTTCCTCAAGCTAGAACGCTAGGCCCCAGCCCCTCGCCGCTTTGCAACTCCGCTCACCCGACGCCATAGGCCGGGGCCAGGGGCATCGCCACCACCGCGGCCGCAGCGCGGGCCACTGCCGCAGGTCAACCGGTGAGTGGAGCAGGTCCGGGACGCGGCCGTCACCCCACCCCTGGTCAGGCGCTCGCTCAGCCAGCGAGCTGTCGCCGCTGACCCGCTCACCCTGGGGATGGCTGGTATTGTATACCGTTCCCTGGGCGGTGGAAAGCGCTGAGCGGCGGGAGTTCCTTGTCCTCCAGCGCGTCTTGCCGTATGATACTGGTAGGAGACGGTGCGAAGCCCGGCGCCCGGCTCCGGTAGAAGGCGCCCGCCGCGACCGGTGTCGCCTCGTCTATGGTACAGGGGTACCCGCTGCTATGCCAGCACAGATTATCGATGGGAACGCGCTCGCCCAGGAGGTGCGCCACGAGGTGGCCGTCCGGGTACGGGATCTCGCCGCCAGGGGCATCACCCCCGGCCTGGCCGTGATCCTGGTGGGCGACAACCCGGCCTCGGCGGCCTACGTCCGTGGCAAGGTACGGGCCTGCGCTGAAGTGGGCATCTTCAGCGAGACCATTCACCTGAGCGCCGCGACCTCGCAGGAGCGCCTGTTGGGGCTGGTCGCCGAGTTGAACCAGGACCCGCGTTTCCACGCGCTCCTGCCGCAACTCCCGCTGCCGCCGGGGCTGGACACGCAAGCTCTCATCCGGGCCATCGACCCTGAGAAGGACGTGGATGGGCTGCACCCCTACAACCTGGGGCGGCTGCTCATCGGCGATGGCGAGGGGGTCATCGTCCCCTGCACACCGGCGGGCGTCCAGCAGATGCTGCTGCGGACCGGCCACAGCCCCGCGGGCCGGCACGTGGTCATCTGTGGGCGCAGCACCCTGGTGGGCAAGCCCCTGGCGGTGCTGCTGGGACACAAGGCACCCGGCGCCAACGCGACCGTCACGCTCTGCCACACCGGTACCCGCGACCTGGGCCACTTCACCCGCCAGGCCGACATCCTGGTTGCGGCCATCGGCCGACCGCAGACCATTACCGCCGAGATGGTCCGCCCCGGCGCCGTGGTCATCGACGTGGGGATCAACCCCGTCCCGGACCCGAGCCGCAAGAGCGGGCACCGCCTGGTGGGGGACGTGGATTTCGCGGCGGTGCGGGAGGTGGCCGGCGCCATCAGCCCCGTGCCCGGCGGGGTCGGCCCCATGACCGTGGCGATGCTCCTGGTCAACACGGCGCATGCGGCCGCTCGCGCGGCCGCGCGCGGCTGAGCCTTCGGTCCCGGTGTACCGCTCCACGAAAGGAGGGCCAGGCATGCCGATCCGTGCGACCGACTGCGCCCGGCTCATCCCATCCTGGCTCCCACACACCCCGGACCGTCCCGGCGCGCCGGTGGCGCACGACCACCGGGAGGCGGTCTTGGTCAGCATCCCCCCGGCACGCGGGGCACACCGCCCCCGCCAGTCCCCCGCTGTCTCTGCCACGTGCCGCTTCTGGGCACGGCACACCTGCGACGAAGAGCTTCCCCATCCCGGCAGGCGCGTCCAGGAACCCCTGGACGGATATAGACCGAAGCGCGGAAGGCTGCCCGTCTGCACCACGCGCCGCTAGCGGTGTCGGTACCCTGGCGCACAGGGAGGTGGTGTCGGCGCCGGATACTGGTGGTTCCTCCTCAGCCGCGCAGGGCGCGTGGTCACGCGACCGCACCAGGCGGCGCAGCGCTTACCGCACGCGTGAGCACGGGAGCGCGACTCCCGGAGCGGGCGTTCCCCTTCCCGGCACAGGAAGGAGGTGGGCCTACAGCAACTGTGGGCGGGGCAGGGCATATATTTACGGCTCTGGCCCCCTGTGGTAAGCTACACGGTGGATTGTGCCAGGGTACAGGGCGGCGCGCACCGGCTTGCCGCACGGCCTGGATCGCCTTCCCTGCGTACGCCACCACGAGCGCAACAGTTGGAGGTTTCCGTCTAAGGAGGAGCACAGGCATGGCCAAGATCCACTTCATTGACGTGACCAACCGGGATGGCGTCCAGACCTCGCGGATCTCGCTCTCCAAGTTCCAGAAGACCATGCTCAACTGGTACCTCAGCAAGATCGGAGTCCGCCAGTCGGAGGCCGGCTTTCCCTTCACCCGCCATGAGCAGAATTATTTCATGGCGAATTTCGAACTAGCCAAGCTGGGCGCCTTTGGCGACATGGTAGTATCCGGCTGGTTCCGGGCCATCGTCCCCGATGTCGAGGCCGGACTGCCTACGGGGGTACGGGACGTCAACCTGTCCATTTCCACCTCCGACCAGATGATCCGCAACAAGTTCATGGGCCGCTTGGACCGCAACTCCGTCATTAAGGAGATGGTGGAGGCGGTCAAGTGCGCCAAGGACAATGGGATCGCTACCATCGGGATCAACGCCGAGGATGGCTCCCGGACCGACATGGAGTACCTGGTCGAGTTCGCCCTGGCCGGGAAAGAGGTCGGTGCCCACCGCATCCGCTATTGCGATACGGTCGGCTGCGACACGCCCCACAGCATCTACGAGCGCATCAGCACCCTGGCCGACCGCACCAAGATGACCGTGGAGCTGCACTGCCACAATGACCTGGGCATGGCGGTCGGCAACTCCGTGGCCGGGGCCAAGGCGGCGGTGGATGCCGGGGTGGATGTGTGGATTAACACCACCATCAACGGCATCGGCGAGCGGGCCGGGCAGGCTGACCTGACGAGCTGCATCCTGGCGCTCAAGTACGGCCACGGCATGGAAGAGTACGAGATCGGCGATCCCATTGACCTGGCCTGGGCGTACCGCCTGGGGACCTACATCGCCAAAGCCTTCAACCTCCCGGTGCCCATCAACCAGGTCGGCATCGGCGATAACACCTTTGCCCATGAGTCGGGCATCCACGCCGACGGCGCCCTCAAGGACCGCCACAACTACGAGCTGTACGACTACGAGATCCTGGGCCGCGGCGAGGACATCCGGGTTCCCACCGGCCGGGTCATCACCATCGGCGAGTACGGCGGCATTGCGGCCTTCCGCCACGTGACCGGCGAGATGGGGATCCAGTTCGCGAACGCGGATGAGGAGCGCAAGGCCCTGGAGCTGTGCCAGTACGCCAACCTGCACAACCAGATACCCCTCACCGAGGATGAGATCCGCTTCATTGCCCAGTACCCGGAGCAGGTGCGGCGCATCCTCACCCTCACCCCGTAACCGGGAAGGCATCCGGTCGGTAGCCACGAGGGAGGTCGCAGCGCCGGCGACCTCCCTCGTCCTTGGGCACACGTGGTACCATAAAGAGGCGATCCGCCCGGTGAGCGCTCCTGAAGACCTATGCCCACTCCCTCCGTAACGGCTGCCACGACCGCATTCGTCCCGCACCAATCCGGGCCGGGTGTGCTCATCACCGGCCCGACCTGCACCGCGTCCTTCCTGCGACGGCTGTCCCGCTTCTCGGCCCTGGTCCTCCTCGATGGGTGCGAGACGTTGGTCCATGTCCCCAACTCCGGGCGCATGCGGGAGTTGCTGACGCCGGGCCGTCCCTGCCTCCTTGCCGTCCATCCCGGACCTGGCCGCAAGACCGCCCACGACCTGCTCATGGTGGACGTGGAGGGCCGCTGGGTCGGCGTCGACGCGCGCCTGCCCTCCCGTCTGGTGGCCGAGGCCCTGGCCTGGGGCGCGTTCCCGCCCTTCCGCGACTACCCCGGCGTCCGGCGTGAAGTGCGGTACGGCGCCAGCCGCCTGGACTTCCTTCTGGTCGGCAGCGCCACCCGCTGCCTGGTGGAAGTCAAAAACGTGAACCGGGTTCTGGGGACACGGGCCGTCTTCCCCGACGCCCCCACCGTCCGGGGGGTACGCCACCTCCAGGAGCTGATGGCGGCACGCCGGAGCGGGGACCAGGCCGCGGTGGTCTTTATCATTCAGCGGGACGATGCCGAGGCCCTGAGCCCCGATGAGGCGAACGACCCGCGCTTCTCCCGCACGCTGGGGCAGGCCGCCGCAGCAGGGGTCGCGCTGCACGCCTGGCGCTACCGCCTGGGGCCGGAGGCCATCACGCTGGACCAAGCGGTGCCCGTCGTGGTACCGTGACGGCACCATGCATGGAGGGGGCCACACGACCGCCATGTTCTCCTTCTGGAAACGACCGCAGGGTGCGCCGGGGCCCCCGCCCAGCCCGGTGCCGGTGCCGCTGGAGCCTATCGGCGTGGTGCGCAGTCCCCTGCGGGAGCCTGGGCAAGCGCCCGACCCCATCGTCGCGGCAGAGGTCATCGTGCGGGACGACCTGGCGGCGGCGCTGGTCGGGCTGGAGGGCTTCGGCCGCATCACCGTTGTCTTCTGGATGGACCGGGTGCCGGAGGCAGGGCGCGCCCTGCGGCAGGTGCGGCCCGGCGGCCACGCTGCCCTGCCTCTGGTCGGCGTCCTGGCGACCCGCACCCACAACCGCCCCAACCCCATCGGGGTTACGGTAGTCGAACTGCTGGGGGTGGAGGGCGCTCGCCTGCGGGTGCGGGGCCTGGACGCCCTGGACGGCACTCCGGTGCTGGACGTACGCCCCTACCTGCCTCCCTACGACGCCTTCCCCGATGCCGCCATGCCCTCCTGGGTATGGGGTCCGACACCGCCCCACGGAACCGCGCCGTGATCGGGGAAGCGCGCTCGTGCCTGCCGCCAGCGCACCAGCACCCCAGCCTGGCGGAGGCCTACCGCCGCCTGCTGGCGGCCTATGGGCCGCAGGGCTGGTGGCCCGGCGACGGCCCGTGGGAGGTCATGGTGGGCGCCGTCCTGACACAGCACACTGCCTGGCGGAACGTGGAGCGCGCCCTGTTCAACCTCAAAGCCGACGGCCCCCTCACCCCGGAGCGGCTGCGGACGCTCTCCTGCGAGGAGCTTGCGGAGCGGCTGCGCCCCGCGGGCACCTTCCGGGTCAAGGCAGCCCGCCTCCAGGCGCTCCTGTCCTGGTGCGCGCGCTGGGACGACGACCTCGACCGCATGGCGCACGCCTCCCCTGAAGCCCTGCGGGAGGAGTTGCTCGCGGTACCGGGCATCGGCCCCGAGACTGCGGATGCCATCCTGCTCTACGCGCTGGGCATCCCGTACTTTGTCGTGGACGCCTATGCCCGGCGCATCTTCGGCCGCCTGGGCCTCGGCCCCGCGGGCGGGACCTACGCCGTCTACCAGGCATGGCTGCACCATGAGCTTCCCGCCTCGGCTGAGGAGCACGGCGAGTACCATGCGCTGCTGGTCCACCATGCCAAGGTCGCCTGCCGCACGGTACCGCGCTGCGCCGGCTGCTGCCTGCTGCCCCTCTGTCCCACCGGGCAGCAGGGCGCAGGCGGAGCGCGGCCGCGGTCCGCTTCAGCGCGTATGGAAGCAGCCCGCATCGGCATGGAACGAGAGGAGCAGCCAGTACCGTGATGTCACCTTGCCGACCTTTTCCCATCCAACGGCGGGTCCCGGCGCCGCGATGCGTGGGCCTGGCGTTGGTCCTGGCGGCGCTCCTCGCCTCCGCGTGTGCCCCGACGCCGCAATTCCGGGGCCAGCCTTCCCCGACCACCACGGGGCCTGGGCGCGCGCCGGCGCCGCCCGCGGCCGGGTTGCGCTGGGAGGCGCGCGCACCGGTGCCCACCGCGCGCAGCGAGGTTGCGGCGGCCGAACTGGACGAACGGGTCTACGTCATCGGCGGGTTCGGCCCCGATGGCGGCGCGTCCGCAGCGGTGGAAGTCTACGATCCGGCCGAGAACACCTGGCGCGCCCGCGCGCCCCTCCCCCGGCCGGTCCACCATCCGGCAGCCGTTGCCCTGGGCGGCAAGGTCTACGTGCTCGGCGGCTTCGACCACGGCGGGCGCCCGGTGGCGGACCTCCAGGTCTACGATCCCGCCACCGACACCTGGCAGGCGGGACCTCCGTTGCCGACGGCGCGGGGCGCGCTGGGCGCGGCGGTCATCAACGGGCGCATCTACGCCGTCGGGGGCGTAGCGCGGGGGAACACCGGGGCCAATGAGGAGTTCGACCCCCAGGCCGGGACCTGGCGCGCCCGCGCGCCGATGCCCACGCCCAGGGACCACCTGGCGGTGGCCGCCTTCCAGGGCCGCCTGTATGCCTTCGGCGGGCGTCGGGAGAGCTTTGCCCGCAACCTCGATGTGACGGAGGCGTACGACCCCGCCGCGGACCGCTGGTCTCCGCGCGCGCCGCTGCCCACCGCGCGCAGCGGCATCGCCGCGGCGGTCCTGGGCGAGCACCTTTACGTGTTCGGCGGCGAGGAGTCCACGAAGACCTTTGCTGAAGCAGAGGGCTACGACCCCGTGGCCGACGCATGGAGCGCCGCTCCTCCCATGCCCACGGCCCGGCATGGCCTGGGCGCTGCGACCGTGGGCCAAGCCATCTACGTGCTGGCGGGCGGACGTACCCCCGGCGGCTCCACCAGCGACCTCACCGAGGCGCTCCAGCAGATTGCTCCGTGAGGTCGCGGGAACCCCGCCGCCGTGGGAGCCCCTGCACCCCCCGGTTTGCCCTGACCCTACTGGTTACCGCCGCCGGCCGTGAGCGCGCGCTAGCGTTACCGGTGTCCATAGGATAGAATGGGCGCGTACAAGCGGGTAAACGCCCACCATCGGGCAACATCGGAGAGGGGAGTGCAGCACTGTGGCAGAAGAACCGGTTCTGAAATACGAAACGCGGGAAAACGGTCGCATCGTGATTATGACTATGAACCGGCCCGAGCGCATGAACGCCCTGGGCGGCGGGCTGAGCCAGGCTATCGCTGAAGGTTGGGAGCGCTTCGCTGCCGACGATAACGCGTGGGTCGCCATTATCACGGGAGCCGGCGACCGCGCCTTTTGCGCCGGGGCCGACCTCAAGGAAACCAGTGAGATCCGCCAGGGCCTGCGCCAGACGGTACCCTCCCGCAGGCAGCACTGGGCCTATCCCCTGAGCGAGGGTCTCAACCTCTGGAAACCAACCATCGCCGCCATCAATGGCTACGCCATCGCCGGCGGGTGGATGGTTGCCCAGCAGTGCGACGTGCGCATCGCCGCGGAGCACGCCGAGATGGGTATCGCCGAGGCCCGCTGGAACATGGGCGCCGGCTGGATTCATGATCTGACCCGCCAGCTCCACCTGCAACACGCCCTGGAACTGGTCATCTGGGCAGACGCCCGCATCACCGCCCAGCGGGCCTATGAGATCGGCTGGGTCAACAAGGTGGTGCCCAAAGAGCGGCTGATGGACGAAGCGCTGGCGTGGGCAGAGCGCGTGCTGTACCTGGCGCCGCGGGCCGCCCGCAATTTCAAGGAGATCCTGTACCGCGGGTACTACATGACGCCGGAGATGGGGCGGGCCTTTGCCCGGGCGCTGGAGCAGAACCTGGTCGGCATGCAGGACAGCATCGAAGGGCCGAAGGCCTTCGCCGAGAAGCGCAAGCCGGTCTTCCAGAACCGCTAGTACAGCGAGGCTCAAACAACTCGGTGGTTTCTGGCCGGTTGCTGGGCGTTCCGCCGATGGTGAAACCACCGAAGTATCTGAACCCGGCTGTACTAGTCCGGGTTGCTGCTGTCAAACCCTTGGAAGAGAAAAATGGAAGGGGATAGCCAATACAATCTGTAGTAGCTATCCCCTTTATCTTTTCCATATGTTGTGGCTGGGGAGCCAGGATTCGAACCTAGATCAACGGATCCAAAGTCCGCTGTGCTACCTTTGCACCACTCCCCAGCATCCACTATAGGCAACTGCACACGAAGGAGCGCCACCGCATCGTAGTGGGGTGTCACACCTCCCTGCCTACCATACCTACCATATCAGAGATGGGGCAAGTTGTCCAATCGTTGTGACTGAACCGCCCCGGGAAAGGTGGAGGCTACCCTTGAGAGGAGGAAGCCATGCCACGACCGGGACGGTACCCTGCGGAGGTGCGGGAGCGGGCGGTGCGCTTGGTGCAGGAGCACCAGCAGGACTCTCCCTCGCACACGGACCTGGTGCGCACCGCCTGGGAACCGGCCCTGTGGGTCCGCCAGGGACCGTTCGACCGCCTGATGCACCATGCCGCGCGCGGTGTGCCGTACCTCTCCGCCCGCGACACCGAGCGGCTGGCACAGGCGGGGATGGCGACGTCCGTCGGGAGTCGGGGTAATTCCTCTGACAACGCTCTGGCCGAGTCGGTGCATGGACGATACAGGGCAGGGTTGGGGTATCCGCGGCCCCTGGCGCGGCAGGGAGGATCTGGAATGGGCCACCTTGGCCTGCAAACCCGGGACGGTTCATTCGTGAGGGGATACGCTGGTTGAGAGTGGGGAAATACGTTGCCCGGGCCACCCTCGCAGATTCCATGAACCTCCGACGAATCACCTCACGGTTATGGCACGACGGCCTGAAATGGGCGCTGGTGGGCAAGGGACGCTGGGGATCAGCGTAAGCTCCAGCCGCTGTCCCATGCCTCTTCCCGCTCGCGGGCCTCTTCAAGCTCTGTCTTGCGTGTTATCCAAAGCACGAGACCGATAAAGACCAGCGCTTTGCTTCCCATGGTGACGAACAACAACAGGAAAATATCAAGAGCCATGGGAACGACCTCCGTGTGGCACCTGGACCGAGCGGGCCCCCCTTCGGCTCAGGGCGCCACCGTCTTGTCACCTCGACGGCAGGCACAGGTCATACCTCAACCAGGGGAAAAAGCCCCTCATCTCTCTGGAAACGTACTCGTGCGGTCGTCGGCTCAGGATAGCATGGCAGCGCCGCCTGCCAAATACGCAAGGGTCCCAGGGGGCGGTCAGTCCGTGCGGTCCATGCGCTCGTAGTAGCTGACGACCTTCTTGATGGCGCTGGCAGCCCGCTGGGTGCTGGGAAACACGGGGAGGCCCGCCTCCAGACAGGCCTGCTGGCAGGCCCGCACTGCGTCCCACTTCCACGACTCCAGCGTATCCAGCCAGCCCACCACGACCGCCAGCGGCTTGCCCACCTCCTGCGCGACCCGCAGGTACCCGGCGATGGCGCTGGCCGGGGCCGGGTTGTCCCGTGGGTCATCCAGTGCCCACTCGATCCCGGCGTTTCCCACGAGCAGGTCGATATCGTCCCAGCGAGCGATGTCCAGAGCGGCTTCCAGAAAGACCTTGCCCCCGCCGGTCACGGAGCCGTCCAGGGGGTTGCTGAGGAGCATGCCGACCTCCGGAAAGCGCTCACGGAACTGCTCCTGGAGGGACGGCGGCAGGGCAGGGACGACCAAGCCGTGACGTTCGCACGCATCGGCGCCGGAGACGCTCTCGCCACCGCCCCCGCCCATCAGGGCGACCCGGCGGCCCCGCAGCGGCGGGAGCAAGCAGAACGCCAGCACCACGTCGGCCAGTTCCTCCATGCTGTCCACCCGCACGAGGGCCGTCTGCCGCTCCAGGGCATCCCACAGGGCATCGTCGCCCGCCAGGGATGCGGTGTGGGAGTGGACCGCCCGGCTCCCTGCCGCCGTGCGGCCGCCTTTGAGGACCACCACCGGCTTGTGGGCGCCTTGCAGCGCGGCCAGGAAGCGCCGGCCGTCCTTGACTCCCTCGATGTACGCCGCGATCACCGTGGTCTGCGGGTCCCAGAGAAAGTACTCCAGGAAGTCGGCCTCGTTCAGGTCGGCGGCGTTGCCGTAGCTCACGATCTTGCTGAAGCGCAGGCCCCGGCCCGCGCCCTTCTGCACGAGGTTGACGCTGTTGCCGCCGCTCTGGGAGAAGTAGGCGACCGCCCCCGGTTCGCGGGGCAGCCCGAAACGGAAGCCCACGCTGGCCGCAGGGCAATAGATGCCCATGCAGTTCGGCCCGATGAGACGCAGGCCGGCGGCCCGCGCCGCCCCCACCATCTCGGCCTCCAGCGCGCGGCGCTCCGGCAGACCCGTCTCGGCCAGGCGGGCGGTATACAGGTGCAGACTCCGTACGCCCCTGGCAATGCAGTCCTGCACCAGGTCCGGGGTGGCATGCCAGGGCACCGCCGAGATAACATGGTCCACCCGCTCCGGGAGGTCGCGGACACGGGGATAGGTGGGCAGCCCCAGGACGGACGCAGCGCCGGGATGCACCGCGTAGAGCGGCCCCGGAAAGGCGAAGTCCTGGAGGACCCGCAAAAAGCGATTGCCCGCATTGCGGGGGTCCGCTGAGGCGCCCACCACCGCGATGGACCGGGGATGGAAGATGGCGTCCAGGGGGTGGACTGCGCCAGGGCTGGCGTGCCACGCTGGTGGTTGGAGCATGGTGCGTATCCTTTGCCGTCGCTCGTCGTCGCCCAGGACAAGCCGTATGATCTGCTCACGGAGCAGGCTGCCCGGATACCCCCTGGCTCAATAGCCCAGCAGCGCCAGGCGGGCTTCTTTCATCACCGCGGGCGTGATCTCGAGGTAGCCGCGCTCTCTGGCGAACTGCTCGATGGCCGCGCGCGCCTGGCGACGGAACACCCCCGGCACCTGCTTCATATAGGTTTCCGTTTCTGGCGTCCACACCAGCGGGGCGGAGTGCCCCAGGGAGCTGTGGTCGTCCCGTATGCTCCCCTCCATGCACCCTTCCATTCCGTCGTCCCCCGCTTGCGGTGGGAGCCGCGCGGCCGGGCTCTTGCGCAGGTCCAGCGCCACCACCTCCCACTCGTGGCGAGCCTGACCCGGACCAGATCAACCCGCCCGTCCTGGGGCAGGCTCGGGACGGGCGGACAGCCCGCAACGGTGCGGGAGGCGAGAGACACGCGGCGGGCGGGCACCTTGCCCATGAGGGGCCGACTGTGGTATGCTGTGGGAGCATTCTACAGGACTGCGGACCGTCCGTCAAAAGAGGAGTCGTATCGTGCCGGGCAAGTGTGACCTTTGCGAGAAGGCGGTGCAGTTCGGCCACAACGTGAGCCATTCCAAGCGCCGCACCAACCGCATGTGGAAAGCCAATACCAACAAGGTGACGCTGTTGGTCAACGGCGCACCGCGCCGGATGAACGTGTGTACCCGCTGCCTGCGCAGCTACTACAAGGTGCAGTAGCGCCGCTCTCCCTGGAGCTCTCCCGACGAAGGGGGAGAGGTGATACCTGCCCCCTGCGGTGCCCTTCCGCCTTGGGTAAGGACTCAGGGCGGTAGGTCCCTCCCCCGCCTCATTTAGCCACCGGCAGCCATTTCCTGATCAGGTCAACCGCGCTCCCCAGGCATAGCCGTAGCAGACCGGGCGCGCCACCGGAAGCAGCTTCCAGCATCATGGTGAGCGCAATACCCAAGCCGTCCAGGGGAGACCGGCCTACGGCGCCTAGCGCTCCGCGCCGGATGTCTGCGACCGCAGCACCGCAAGCACCAGGTCGGGGACATTCGTGGTCAGGCGATCGACCCCGGCTGCGGCCAGACGCTGCGCTTCCTCCGGGTCGTCCACAGTCCAGGTCGCGACCAGCAGGCCGCGAGCGTGGGCGTAGGCGATCAGTTCGGGGCTGAGCGTCGTGAAGTGGGGGTCGATATAGTCGGCGCGGGCGGCCAGGGCCAGGTTCACCGCCTCCTGGAGCCGGGCAGCGGCGTGCTCAGGAAGCTGCCCTCGGGAAATGAGGATGCCCGTCCGCAAGTGCGCCTCGGCTTCTCGAACGGTCCTGGCCTTGGCCCTAGCTCTGGCCCTGGCCGCCCGTAAGAATGCCTCGACTTCCCGCACCTCCCGGACCAGGGCATGGTGGAAAGACGTCACCAGGGTAGCGTCCAGCATGCCGCTCTCGCGCAGGACCGCGACCGTGGCCGCGACCATGCCCGGCGTGGTGCCCTTGATCTCGACCTGGAGCTCTACGTTCCCCCGCACCAGGTCAACCACCTCGCGCAGGGTGGGGATGCGCTCGCCCGCGCCCGCGTCCAGGGACCGCAGTTCGGCCAGGGTCAGGTCGCTCACCAGGCCGTGGCCGTTGGTGGTGCGCTCCAGGGTCGGATCATGGATCACCACCGGGATGCCATCGCGGCTCAGGTGTACGTCAAACTCAACCCCATCAACGCCCAGGTCCAGGGCTGCCGCGAAGGACGCTAAGGTGTTCTCGGGCGCGCGCCGCGGCGCCCCCCGATGGCCGATGACCAGGGTCCGCCTGGTGGGATGGTGGCGCTCCTGGACCGGGTGTTCGGCCTGTTCCCGGCCTATACCTTTGCTCTCCTCCATCGCCTTGCGCTCCTTCTGCGACGTAACCCTTCCCCGGCACTGGTTTTGTCGTTGTGGTTTGCCGGCGCGAGAACTTCGCACTCTTGCGCGCCTGCGAAAACCCCTACGGCTCCTGCCTTACTCGTTTGCCATCCGCAAGTAACTGTCATACCATACGGTGGCAATCTCACCACGGGCAACCGCCGCTTTTACCCCACACTCCGGCTCATTGATATGGATACAATTCCGGAACTTACACTCCGTCTCATACTGCTCGAATTCCGGGAAATAGAGCAGCAAAGTCTCCCGATCAATCTTCCACAGCCCCAACGCCCGCACCCCCGGCGTATCAATGAGATACGTCTGAGCATCCAGCCGATGGAGCGAGGATGTCGTGGTCGTGTGTCGGCCTCGCCCGAACTTGCGGCCCACTTCCCGCACTGCTTGCACCTGGCTGCCGAGCAGCGCGTTGATGAGGGAGGACTTGCCAACGCCGCTATGTCCGGTGAGGACCGCGTATTTACCCTGCAAGAGTATACGGAGGTCCGCAATACCCTGTCCGGTACTGGCAGAGGCATAGACTACGGGGATGTTCATCTGCTGGTAGAGGCGCAGGTCCGGCGGAACTGTAACGAGATCGCACTTGTTCATGCAAACGATCGGAGCAACCTTCCCATACCGGCACATGACTAGATAACGATCAATCAGCCGGGGACGAAAGGGAGGCGAGACCGTGGCCGCCACGATGACCGCCACATCCACGTTCGCGGCCAGAACATGCGCTTCTTGGGCGAAGGCTGAGCGCCGGGTGCTGTCGGCCCGCATCCGGACCAACTGGCTGACCCGCGGGAGCACGTGCCGGACGATGCCCCGCCCATCCTCGATGTCGAAAGTCACCCGGTCGCCGACGACTGGAGATGCTCCATCCGTAGGCAATATCTCCTCGTCCACGTCACAACGAAGGAACTGGTCCCCATACGTGACGGTGTAGCTGGGCTTCTGCGCCTCCACGATAACCCCAGTAAACTGCCCGACATGGCTTTGGAGGGCACGCCGTGGACCGGGCTCGGGATCGCGCCGTGTGGCATGCTTTTTGGCTTTGAGTTCCTGGCTCTGCGCTCGCTTTTTGGCTTTGAGTTCCTGGCTCTGCGCCCGCTTCTTCATCCACTTGACATCATAGAGGTATTTTCGATATTCTTGTCCGCCAAGGACCTCTATCCCCCCTGTACCACGCCTGCGGCGATGCTGCGGCGCAGGCGGGCCACCGCCTCGGCCACGCTCTCCCGCGCATTGAAGACCGCGGACCCGGCCACCAGTACCCGCGCCCCCGCCTGCACCGCCCGCGGCGCCGTGCGCTCGTTGATCCCGCCGTCCACTTCCAGTTCCACGGCCAGATTGCCGACGTCCAGGCGCTGCCGCATCCGGGCCACCTTGCCCAGCATAGACTCGATGAAAGCCTGGCCCCCGAATCCGGGGTTCACCGTCCCGATGTTCACCAGGTCCCCGTCCTCCAGCACCTCCTCGACCACTGCCAGAGGCGTGGCCGGGTTCAGCGCGACCCCGGCCCGCAGCCCCAGGTCCCCTTTGATGGTCTGGAGGGTGCGGTGCAGGTGGCGGCACGCCTCCACGTGGACGGTGAGGAGGTCTGCGCCGGCCCCGGCGAACTCCCGCAGGTAGCGGTCAGGGTCATCGATCATCAGGTGGACATCCAGGGGGATCGACGTGACCGAGCGGACGGCGGCCACGATGAGGGGACCGAAGGTGAGGTTGGGGACGAAATGGCCGTCCATCACGTCGATGTGGAGGTAGTCGGCCCCCGCGGCCACCGCCTCCCGCACCTGCTCCCCCAGGCAGGCGAAGTCGGCCGACAGAATGGACGGCGCCAGCTTAATCGTCGGTGTCCCCATGATGCATCCCTTCATTGACCACAGAGTACGTGGAGAGTGCGAGCGCGGGTCGAGAGGAGCGAGGAGGCCGCCGTGGGCGGGCGTG
The DNA here is from genome assembly GCA_016210175.1 of Chloroflexota bacterium. Lineage (GTDB taxonomy): Bacteria > Chloroflexota > Dehalococcoidia > SHYD01 > JACQUQ01 > JACQUQ01. The sequence continues at coordinate 22,877 of JACQUQ010000091.1, forward strand.
TGCAGCCTAACCTCAGGTGAGTAAACCCAGGGACACGACCATTGGAGCGCAGCAGCACGGGCTTAGGCGACTCCCTTTGCCTCCGCGCGCACCTGGGGGCCTTCGTGGAGGAACCACCACCAGCGAGCGCGGTCAGTGGATAGCGCGTTCGGGAGCACGGCGGCAACTTTCGCATAATGGATAGCCAGGGTAGCATCAAGCCGTTCAACGTGCCGTTGCTGCTGTGGCGACAATTCAGCCCAGCGCTGCTCAATCTCATCGCGCGTGATGAGTACGAGCAAGATTTCCGAGGATTCCATATCCTCTTTGCGGAGGTCGGCCAAGTAAATTTTGTAGCTCGCCAGCACGTCCGCAATCGGTTTCGCCGTGGCAGGAGGTGCCACGCGCGTGGTAAGCCGCTTCCGTACGCGCTCTACGGGATTGGACAGCTCTTCGTTTACCATCGCTGTGCTCTCCACCCTTGCGCGATGTGCTCAACTTCAACCCACCACCCCACACCTGAGGCCAGATAGGCATAGATGTCCCGGGGCTGGAGGAAGCTATAGTACTGTTCCCTGATCTCATCATAGAGTGCCACAGCATGGGTGTCCGGTGCAAGGCAGACCCACATCTGGCGGCCCCTCCGGTCCAAGTAGGTGAAGTACAGAAGGTCTGGGCGCTGAATGTGGGAGGCGAAGAGCGCAAGGTAATCTTGCTGGTTTCGGACTCCGAGATGCCGAAACTCATGACCGTGCCGCCGAAAATGGTAGCCCGGCGCTGGGAGCAGCTGTGGCCTCGCCATCTGCCGGAAGAGCGCTTCCCAGTCCGCTGGCGCCATCGCCTGAAGCTGCGCCAGCCGATCTGCTTGCAACTGCGCAATCGGTGGAATCCGCACCGGTGACCTGGGCACCAAGGTGCCTGCTCGTGCCCGCCCAGGGCGACTGCCAGACCCGTTGGGAGACTCCCCTCCGCTCTCCGCGGTGCGGTGCTATCCGCTTTCCAGGATATGGCGGGCCGCGACCAGAGCCGCGGCCACTTGCTGCGGTGCGGTGCCCCCCGGCACGTTGCGGGCCGCCACCGATGACTGCACGCTGATGGCGAACACGTCGTCGCCGAACAGCGGGCTGAAGCGGCGGTACTCCTCCAGGGTCAGGTCCGGGAAGGTTTTCCCGGAGGCGATGGCGTAGCGCACCAACTCGCCCACGACGCGATGCGCGTCCCGGAAAGGCAGGCCTTTCGCCACCAGGTAGTCCGCCAGGTCGGTCGCCAGGGTATAGCTGCCCGCAGCGGCCTCCAGGCACCGCTCCGGGCGCACCCGCAGGCTCGCCACCATCCCGGTGAATACCCGCAGGCTCGCCAGCAGCGTATCCACTGCGTCAAAGCACGCCTCTTTGTCCTCTTGCAGGTCGCGGTTGTAGGTAAGGGGCAGGCCCTTGAGGGTGGTCAGCAGGCCCAGCAGGTGGCCGTACACCCGGCCCGTCTTGCCTCGCACCAGTTCGGCCACGTCCGGGTTCTTCTTCTGGGGCATAATACTGCTGCCGGTGGCGTAGGCGTCGTCCAGCTCGATGAAGCCGAA
>JACQUQ010000088.1 GCA_016210175.1 Chloroflexota bacterium
GGGTGATCCGGTCGCCCCCGGCAGCGGCCGGCAGCCGTCGGTAGAGCGCCCCCGCCGCCAGGTCCTCCCGACCCTCCACCTCGGCCCACGCCCACAGGAACGGCAGCACCCCGTTGGCCGCCAGCACGATGGCCCGGTCGCGGCCGATGCCCCCGTCCCCTGCTGCGGCCCGGACCGTGAGCAGGTCAAGCAAGTGGGCAGGGCGGCCCTGGCCGGCGAGCACGGCGGCCGCGCTGCGCTGGGCCGGGCCGTGGGGTGGGAAGCGGGCCAGGAGCCGCCCCGCGGCCCGCAGCCGGGCTTCGGGCTGGGCCGCGGGCAGCAGCCGGAAGCGGTCCCAGGCGGCCCTCGTCTCCGCCTCAGCGACCAGCCCCGCGGCCTCCAGCAGGGCATCGCCCCACGCCTGCGACAGCTGCGGCGCCACGCGGGCCTGCGCCGCCAGGCGCTCCCAGGGCAGGCGGTCGGCCAGGGCCCGGTAGGCATCCTGGTTGCGCGCGTAGCCCAGGCCCTCCATGAGCGCGCGGTAGAGCACGTGGTCGGGCGTCGCGGCCCCGAGCTCGGCGCGGAAGCGAGCTGCTTTCTCGAAGAACCGCCGCTGCCCGGCCTCCTCCAGCGCCACGGCCAGCGCCGCGCCGTCGCCCTCTGCCCGGAGGCCCCGGCAGGGGCGCGCTTCGGCATACCCATAGCGGATCCCCGGCGCCTGCTGGGGGCTGACCAGCGTGGCGGGGACCACCACCTCGGGGACCGTGGTACCGTCGGCGCAGTGCGGGGCCGGACCGGCCTCTCCCACCAGGTGCAGGATCACGCCGTTGTACACGGGATCGGCGGCGTGCCCGTGGGCCTCCCAGTCCCGCGCAAAGCGATGGACCTCCACGGCGCCGCAGCGCAGGACGCACCCGTCGAACAGCAGCAGCGCATCCCGGAAATCCGGCCCCCGGTCCGGGTTGGGCAGGCCGGGGGTAATGACGGCGATGCTGCGGCCATCCGTGGTACGCAGGGGCTCGGGCAGCAGCCGCGCCTGCCACAGCGCGGCCAGCCACGCCTCCGACCCCGGTTCCTGTGGCCCACCCATGCCCACGTTCCTCCCGCTCCTCCCGTTGCCCTCCACGGTAGAGCTTCCCCGGCGCCCTGTCAAGGGACAGCGTGGGCGGCGACCAAGCAGCGCCCGTGCGAGTCCACCTCGGTGGACTGCCTGCCCCCACCGGGAACGACCCACCTGCCTATGACCGGGCCAGCGCCCGCAGGAACCGCAGCACCACGGCCTGCTCCTCCACGGTAAACTCGTGCAGGACCTGCGCCAGCCAGCTCCGTTGCTCCGCCAGCGCGGCCTGCACCAGCGGAAACGACGCCTCGGTTAACGAGATCAGGGTCTTCCGCCGGTCCCGACGGGACTTGGTCCGCTTCAGGTACCCGATGCTCACCAGCTTATCGATCTTCTCGGTGACGGTAGAGAAGGAGATGCCGAGTTGCGCCGCCAGGTCGGAGACCGCTGGGTTGTCGTGTTGCTCCACGGTAAGCAGCAATTGCAGTTGCGCTGGCGACACCGGCAGGTCCTTCGTTCCCCGGGACAGCCGCGGGCGGAGGCTGCGCCGGAGCGCCGGCACCAACTGCTGCACTACCACGACAGGATCGTCTGCCCGCATTCCTCCCTCGCCTCCTTGGGCAGCCTGCCCCGGCCGGGGCAAGTGAGCGCTTCGGCGCCCGGCAGCGCCGTGGGCCAGCGGAACACGACCGCACCGGGCTGCCCCCGACGCCCCAGCCTCCCGCAAGCTGCTCGCTGCACCCGCCAGCGGGCAGGGCACCCGCCACCACCGCTCCGCAGCGTGCTTCCCATTCCAGTATCGCACAGATTTTCATGGAGAAAAAGAGAGGATAGCATACAGCCATGTTTCGTCTGACAGGAACGCCCACGGGGCGCACACCGGCCCCTTCGTGGTGAGCAATGGGCGAGCGCGCGGCCGCGCTGCCGCACGGGGCCACGCGCGGCGTCACGAGGAGCTTGGGGAGAGCAGGGGATCACGTGCAGCGGAGCGGGGGGTGAGAGGCCGCGTTACTCCGGGCCGGCCCCGCGGGGGTAGCGTTCCCACAGGGAGTCGTAGTTGTCACCGGTCACCGCCGCCAGCAGTTCGTCCTGCTCCAGGGCCTGCAATTCCTGGAGCGCACGACGGAGGGCCGGCACCCGGTCGGCGTAGCCCAGGAGCACGATGCGCTGCGCCAGCGCGTCCACGACGCCCAGGCGCTCCAGGCTGGCCACGTACTTGGGCCAGGGCACCAGGCGCACCTCCTCCGGGGCCCCGAAGCGGGGGCGCATCCGGCGGAGCGAGCGGGTACGCTCCTCCACGGAGTTGACCATGGGCGCCACCCGCACCAGTGGCCCTTCCAGGCTGTCGTGGCGGGTATCCAGCAGCAGCACCTTGCGCACCAAGGGGAAGAGAATAGAAAGCACCTCGGCGGTGCGGATATCCTCCAGCACCTGCGGCAGGTCGATGGGGAAGTCGCTATCCATGCCCACGTCTAACCTCGCGCCTCGGGGATCGCGGCCCCTCGGCCCGACCAGGGTGCCTGGCACGTCCGTTCCCTGCGCCGGCCGCCGGGGGCTAGAGGGTGTGAGGAACTCCGCTCACGGGTCGGCATAGGCCCGCTCGCCCTTCGATAGGCTCAGGGTGAGCGGGCCGCTCCTGGTTCCCTTCGGCAAACCCAGGGCAGGCTCAGCTCACCACGAGCGGCCTATGTGCCCTCGTAGCCTCCGTTACCGACGAGAGTTCATAACCCGCTCTGCGGACACGCCGGCGACGGACGCCAGCAACGCCCGCTCTGCGGATACCCGCTACGGGACCACGTACAGATACTGCACCAGACCGAGAGACTCGCCGGTGAGCGCCCGGAGCCCGGTCCCAGGCCCGGCAAGGCCCAACCAGCTCGACGCACCGCTCAGGCCCAGGCGGAACCCCCGGTCGTACTCAATGACCCGTGGCCTCCCGGTGATCCCGGCCAGCGTTCCGGCGAGCGTGATCGCCTCGGGCAGGTCGCCGAGGTCGTCCACCAGGCCCGCCTCCTGCGCCTGGCGGCCGCTGAAGATGCGCCCGTCGGCCAGCTCCTGCACCCGCGCCGCCTCCATCCCACGGCCTTCCGCCACCACCTGCACGAAGCGCTCGTACGAGTCGTCAATCACGCCCTGGAGGATCTGCCGGTCCGCTTCGGAGAGGGGGCGCAGCCCGGAGGTCATGTCCTTGTGTGGCCCGGTGGTCAGCACGTCGGTTTCGATGCCGACCTTCTCCAGCAACCCCTGGATGTTGGGGATCACCGTGATGACCCCGATGCTGCCGGTGATGGTGGTGGGGTTGGCCAGGATACGGTCGGCGGGAGCGCTCACGTAGTAGCCGCCGGACGCCGCCAGGCTGCCCATGGAGACCACCACCGGCTTGCCGTGCTCGGTGCGGGTGCGCAGCACCTCGTTCCGGATCTCGTCGGAGGCCGTCACGCCGCCGCCAGGGCTATCCACCCGCAGCACCACGGCCCGCACGCTGGCATCCCGCTGCGCGCGCCGGAGCTGGCTGGTAATGCGGCCGCTAAAGGCCCCCTCCGGCGCCAGCAGACCGCCGCCCTCGCCGGTCTGGATGGCCCCCACTACGTGGATGAGGGCCACGCCATTCCGGCCCAGGGCCAGTCCGCCGGTGAGCCCGGCCCCGGCCACGAACCCGACGCCGCACGCCGCCCCGGCCACGACCGCCAGGACCAGCAGCGCCAGCACCACCTGGACCCACCGCGACATACCCTACCTCAGCCCTGGGGACCGCTCCCCTGTTCCCCTCCCCCCCGGTGGAGAGGGGACCATTCCCTCTTCCCAGCGCGGGAAGGGGACGCAAGGAGTCCTACTCCACAATGCGCAGGAAGCGCCGCTTGCCGACCTTGATGGCCGCGGGCCGCTCCAGCGTCGCCACCGGCTCGGTCAGCCGGCGGCCGTTGGCTTCCACCGCACCCTGGCTCAGCAGGCGCCGGGCGTCGGACTTGCTCTTGGCGAGGCCGTAGTGGACCAGCAGCCCCACGATGTCCAGCACCACGACCCCGTCAGTCCGCTGCACGATCAGTTCCTGGGGAAGGTCGGCGACCCGCACCACCGGCGCCTCTTCGGGGACCGCCCGTTCCTGGAAGACCCGGCGGAAGTGGGCTTCCGCCTCCTCCGCCCCCGCGTCGCCGTGGAACTGGCGCACGATCTCCCGGGCCAGGCGCTGCTTCAGGGTCATCGGGTTGACGCTCCCCGCGGCCAGCGCACGCTCGACCTCCGCCAGCTCCTCGCCGGGGAGGTCCGTGAGCAGCTCGAAGTAGGTGGGGATGACGTGGTCGGGCAGCGACATCACCTTACCGTACATCTCCTCCGGCGGGTCCTCGACGGCGATGTAGTTGCCCAGGCTTTTGCTCATCTTGACGCGGCCATCGGTGCCCACCAGCAAGGGCACCAGCACGACCTGCTGCGGCCGCTGACCCCGGATCGCCTGGAGATCCCGGCCCAGCAGGATGTTGAACTTCTGGTCGGTGCCGCCGAACTCCACGTCGGCCCGCACCGCCACCGAGTCGTAGGCCTGCAACAGGGGATAGAGGAACTCGGTGATGGCGATGGGCCGGCCTTCCTGGTAGCGGCGGGCGAAGTCCTCCCGCTGGAGCATCTGCGCTACGGTGAAGTGGCTGGTCAGGCGGATGACGTCGGCCAGGGTGAACGGGTCGAACCAGGTGCTCTGCCAGACGACCTCGGTGCGCTCCTGGTCCACCACGCGGAAGAACTGGCGCAGGTAGGTCTGGGCGTTGGCCCGCACCTCCGCGGCGGTGAGCATGGGGCGCGTGACCGACTGGCCGCTAGGGTCGCCGATCTGCGCGGTCCAGTCGCCCACGATCAGGACCACCTGGTGGCCCAGCTCCTGGAACTGCCGCAGCTTGCGCAGCCCGACCACGTGGCCCAGGGTCAGATCGGGACGGCTGGGGTCGAACCCCATTTTCAGCCGCAGGGGACGCCCCTCCTGGAGCATCCGGCGCAACTCCGCCTCGTCAATGACCTCCGCAACGCCGCGGCGGAGAATGTCCTCCATGCTCGGCTTCATGGTCGATACCCCAAGGTGCATCTCCTCCTTACGCTTGGTGGCCCGCCAGAATGCGGCGGGCCTCGGCGATGTCCCGCTCCATCTGGGCGGTGAGAGCTTCGGTGGAGGCAAAGCGCTGGTCGCCCCGCACCCGCTCGATCAGATCGATAGTGATAGGTCGGCCGTACAGGTTCTCAGCGAAGTCCAGGAGGAAGGCCTCGATCAGCCGCTCGCCTCCCTCGAAGGTGGGGCGCGTCCCAATGTAGGTCGCGGCAGAGTGCCGGCCATCATGGACCGTGGCCATGGTGGCATAGATGCCATCGGCGGGTAGGGCCAGGCCGGGCAGCGGTTCGATATTGGCCGTCGGGAAGCCCAGGGCACGTCCCCGCCCCCGGCCCGGAATCACCGTGCCCCGGATCGAGAACGGGTGGCCCAGCAGGGCACGGGCGCGGGCAACGTCCCCCTGCTCGATAGCCTGGCGGATGGCGGTGCTGCTGACCCGCTCACCGTGCGCCGTGACGAAGGATACGGTCTCCACCCAGAAGCCCAACTCGGCGCCCAGCGCCCGCAGGGCATCCGCATTGCCTTCCCGCCCCCGGCCCAGGGCAAAGTCCGGGCCGATGACCAGCCCCCGCAGCCGGAGGTGCTGCTTCACCAGGGTCATGAACTCCCGTGCGGTGAGCCGCGACAGCTCCAGCGTGAAGGTCAGGGGCACCACCAGGTCGATCCCGAGGGCACGGATACGCGCGAGACGCTCCTCCAGGGTGGTGAGCGTTGGGACCACGGTGCCGGGAGCGAGGACGGTCCGGGGGATAGGATGGAAGGTGAGCACGGCGCTCAGCGCGCCCTGCTCCCGCGCCCGCTGGAGGACCCGCTCCATGAGGTGGCGATGGCCCTGGTGGACCCCATCGAAGACCCCGATGGTCGCCACCGTCTCCCGACCGGGTGCGTACCGGGCCAGCTCATCCACAACCTGCATCATGGCTCCTCGCCTCCGGGACCACCAGCCCTGGGCACGCCCCCGGCCATCGTCCCTCCTCGCTGCGCCGTACCAGCACAGGAGGAAACGGACACCGGCGACGGGCCGGCCGTTCCCCGAAAGCCGCCTCCCTCCCGCGCGCTGACCATGACTCCCGAGCGGCTCCGCCTGGGTGTGCCCTCATCAGCTACCCAGGGGATCCTAGCATAGGCCCCCCGGAGCGTCAAGGGAAGCCCCGCCCAACGCCGCCCCGGCGCCGCACCGCGGTCGACGCTGATGGCAGCGCCGGGCCTCACACCGTCGTGGCGTAGGGCAGGGTAACGGCGTCCGGCACCGGCAGCCCCACCTCGCGCCACAGGGCAACGGTCTCGATCGCCACCCGGACCATCTCCTGGGCCACCCCGCGGACCCCCCGGCGCGGCACCTGAGCCGCCTCCAGGCTGTGGGAGTCCCGGCGGGAGGGATAGCCCAGCGACCACACCGCGGTGGTAACGGCCTCCAGCACATCCGCGGTATGGGGGTCCCGGGCAGCTTCGGTGCGGGCGAGCACCAGGCGGACCCGAAAGCTCCCGGCCTCGGTTTGGACCGCGTGCACCGCAATCATCATGACGTCTCAAGGCTACCACATCTCGCCCTGGGGCGGCCAGCAGGGGGTGTGCCGCGCCGGTCAGGGCAAGCGCATTATAAGCGGGCTGGTGGGGAGGAAGCAGGAGGAGGAGGATGAGCATACTGGGCGGGTCAGGAGCAAGGGCGACTCAGGCAGCCCGCCATGCCCGACCAGCCGTCTGGCCGTATCCGGGACTGTTTCGCCCACGTGGATGACCCGCGCGTCGCACGTTGCCAGCGCCACCAACTCCTCGATATCATCACCATTGCGCTCTGCGGGGTCGTCTGTGGTGCGGACAGGTGGACCGAGGTCGAGGAGTTCGGGCAGGCCAAGGAGGGGTGGCTGCGCTCCTTCCTGGCATTGCCGGGCGGCATCCCGTCCCATGATACCTCCTCTGCGTCCTCTTCGGCTAACATGCGATTGTCCTGCCCGCCGGTATTTTCCCCTTGCTTTCTACGGCCATTCTATCGTATACTAAGTTCCCGTTCTTCCTCTAGCGGAGTCCGGGTAGCTTCCCCCAGAAGTCAGGTGTTGCCATAGTTCACGCCTGCATCGATAGCTGAGCGTCGAGGTGCCCTTCGGGAAGGCTGGTTCCCCAAGGGCTTGTGGCGCGATAATGAGCTGATGAGCGTCGTTGACGAGATCAAACAGCGTCTGGATATCGTCGCTGTCATCGCGCGTGCGGTGCCCCTCCAGAAGGCGGGGCGTAGTTTTCGCGCCCGGTGTCCTTTCCACGAGGAGCGGACCCCTTCCTTCTATGTCTTCCCCGATGGCCAGTCCTGGCACTGCTTTGGCGCCTGCGGAACCGGGGGCGATGTCTTCTCGTTTGTGATGAAGCGGGAGAACTTCTCGTTCGGCGAGGCGCTCCGGCTCCTGGCGGACGAGGCCGGGGTCGCCCTGCCCGAACGGGCTGCCGCCGAGGACGCGCCGGGCGCCGCGGCCACAACCCGCCTGCTCGCGGCGCTGGAGGAGGCAGCGCAGTACTACCACCAGCTCCTGGTGTCGAGTGCGGAGGCTGGGGAGGCCCGGTCGTACCTACGCGGGCGGGGCCTGACGGCGGAGACGGTGCGCACCTTCCTGTTGGGCTACAGTCCCCCGGTCCGGAACGCCCTGCACCGCCTGCTGGGCGCGCGGGGATATAGCACTGATGAGCTCGTCGAAGCCGGGCTGCTGATCCCCGGCGAGTCCGGCGTCTACGACCGCTTCCGCGGGCGGGTGATGTTTCCGCTGCGTGACCCGCGGGGACGGCTGGTGGGCTTTGGGGCGCGCTCCCTGGACGGGTCCCCGCCCAAGTACCTGAACTCCCCGCAGACGCCCTTCTTCGATAAAGGCGGGCTGCTCTATGGCCTGGACCTGGCCCGGGACGCGGTACGGCGCGCGGGCCGGGTCGTCATCGTCGAGGGATATTTGGATGCGATCATGGCCCATCAGGCCGGGTTCGCAAACGTTGTAGCATCAATGGGGACCGCGCTCACAGAGCGTCAGGTGCGCCTGCTGCGGGGCCTGGCCCCCCAGATCGTCCTGGCCCTGGACGCCGATACCGCCGGAGAAGAAGCCACCCTGCGGGGGGTCACGGTGCTGGCGGAATCCCTGGATCACAAAGTGGCGCCGGTGCCGGCCCCGCCGCCGGATCTCCCGGCGGACGAGCGCAAGCGGCCGCGGCGCAGGCCGGAGGACTGGATCCGCTACGAGGAGAGCCTGGATACCGAGATTCGCGTGGCGGTCCTGCCCGCCGGCCAAGACCCGGACGAGGTGATCCGTGCAAGCCCGGAGGCCTGGCGCACCCTCGTCGCAGAGAGCCTGCCGGTGCTGGACTATGTGCTGGTCACGGCGACCGCCGGGGTGGACCTGCGCCAGCCGAAGGAGGTGAGCCGGGCCGCGGACCGGGTGCTGCCCTTTATCAACGAGATCCACGACCCGCTGCGGCAGGCCCATGCCCTCCAGCGTGTGGCGCACCTGCTTCAGGTGGACGAACGTGCGCTCCAGGCGCGGCGCGCCGCGCTGGCCGCCGACGGCAGCCGCGAGCGGATGCGGCGCGCGGCGGCGCGGGAGCCGAAGGAAGCCACGACCGCATCCGCACCCGGCGCCCGCGAGGGGAGCATCGACCGCGGGAGCCAGCTTGAGGAGCTTTGCCTGGCGCTGGTGCTCCAGCACCCGGAGTGCGCCGAGGCTGCGGCGGGGCTGAGCGAGGAGCATTTCTCCCTGCCGGAGGCCCGGGCGGTCATGGTGGCGTGGCGTGCCGCCGGGGGCTACCCGCAGTTCTGGGATGTGCTGGACCCGGCGCTGCACGAGTATGCCGCGCAGGTGCTGTCCCTCTCCCTGCCGCCGGGGAGCACACCCGACCGTATCGCCGCCTTGCGCCAGTGCCGGCGCCGCCTGGAGGAACGGCGGCTGCGCCAGGCCAAAGCGCAACAGGCACGGCTCTTCCAGGAGGCTCCTGCGCAAGCGGCGGCGGTGAGCCGCCTGTCCCTGGCGCTCTGGCGCGGACAAGACCCTCCACCGGAGGGCAACGAGGCCGGCGAGGGGCTGCTGCCCCTGGCCGAAGCCCAGCGCCAGGGCCTCTACATTACGGAGCGCCTGCGCGCCCTCTTCTATGAAACGGAAAGCACCACGCCATCGGGGAACCAGAGGCGCGAAGGAGACAGATACGATGGCTGAGCAGTTTGAACACCGTCGTATTTTTCGCATGAGTCAAGATAGGAAGAAGCTCTTACCCGCGGCTCCCGAGGACCGGGCTGAGGTGGTATCGTCTGAGGTTGATTTGATGCCGAACGAAGTAGGTGAAGTGTATGACAAGCTGGCCGAACTGGGTGGCCCGGAGGAGCCGGAGGCAGTGAGCGCGCCGTGGCCTGAGGTGCCGCCGTTGGAGGAGCCGTGGGACGACGCCAAGCTGGCCGAAGAGGCGACCGAGCTCGACGCCACGCTGGAGTTGGAGGAGCAGGAGGGCATTGACGACCCCGTCCGCATGTACCTGCGAGAGATCGGACGGGTGTACCTGCTCCGGGCCGAGGACGAAAAGCGTCTGGCGCGCCGTATGGAAGAAGGCAAGTATCTGGAGCAGCGGGAAGAGGAGCTCCGGCGGGGCCGGCGCGGCCAGGTCACCGGGGTGGACCTCCTCCAGTCCGTGGTGGAGCAGATCCACGGCGCCGAGCCGCTGATCACCGCCCTGGCCCAGGAGTTGGACCTGCCCGCGGACCTGACCCTGGCGCAGCACCTCTATGACCCGGCGCTGCGCGCCGCCATCGATGCCGAGATCAACCCCGTCCTGGTGCGGGGCGTGGCCCAGCGCATCGGCTATACCATGGAGGACACCGAGCAGAACATGGTGGCCCTCTCCATTGCCAGCCACATCCTTCAGGACGAGGTCCCGGCCATCATCGCGCGGACCGCGCCTCCCGCTGGCCCGCAGTGGGACCTCGACTGGCTGCTCACCGCGCCCAATTTGGCGGAGCGCCTGCGCCCCGTGGAGGACGCGCTGCGCTGGCATTTCGACGAGGTGAAGCGGGCGGGCAAGGACGCCGAAAAGCGCCTCACCGAGGCCAACCTGCGGCTGGTGGTGAGCGTCGCCAAGAAGTACATCGGCCGGGGCATGTCGCTGCTGGACCTCATCCAGGAGGGCAACATCGGCCTCATCCGGGCCGTGGAGAAGTTCGACTACCGCAAGGGCTACAAGTTCAGCACCTACGCTAC
>JACQUQ010000024.1 GCA_016210175.1 Chloroflexota bacterium
CACGTCTCCAAGCGCTTCCTCCTTCGCCACGAGCGTCCCCGCACCTTTCAGGAGCTTGCCGTCGGTCTGCTCCGACTGCGACCGCGTGCTGGTGAGGAGTTCTGGGCGCTGCGTGACGTGTCCTTTACAGTCGAAGGCGGCCGCACCCTCGGCATTGTGGGCCGGAATGGGTCGGGTAAGAGCACGCTCCTCAAGCTGCTGGCCCGGACGTTGCGCCCCACTTCCGGCGCTGTCCAGGCCGAAGGACGCGTGTTCGGCCTTTTGGAGCTTGGTACCGGCTTCCACCCCGACCTCTCCGGTCGCGATAACGTCTTCCTCAACGGATCGTTCTTGGGTCTATCCCGGCGTGAGATGTCTCGTCGCTTCGACGAGATCGTGAGCTTTGCCGAGTTGGAGCGTTTCATTGATACCCCGGTCAAGCACTACTCGTCGGGGATGTACATGCGCCTGGGCTTCTCGGTGGCGGTCCACGTGGAGCCGGACATCCTGATCATTGACGAGGTGCTGGCCGTGGGCGATGCCCGCTTCCAGGAGAAGTGCCTGGGCGTGCTGGACCGCTTCCGGCAGGAGGGGCGCACCCTGCTGCTGGTGTCCCACGACCTGGACCTGGTGCAGCGCTTCTGCGACCGGGCCGTGTACCTGCACCAGGGCGCAGTGCGGGGCCTGGGGCCGACCCGTGCGGTGGTGCGGCAGTACCTGGATACCCTTGGGGGGGAGTAGCCGGTGGGGAAGCGGGTGGTCATTTGCGGGGTGCAAACCCTCTTCGTCCGGGGCGGCGCCGAGTCCCTGGTCGCCTCCCTGGAGCGGGAGCTGGCGGCCCGCGGCTTCTCGGTGGACGTGGTCAACCTGCCCTACAAGGACGTGCCCCGCAGCGAGATCCTGAAGGGCTTCCTGCTGTGGCGCTGGCTGCACCTGCGGGAGATGCATGGGCGGCCGGTGGACCTGGTCATCGGCACCAAGTTCCCCTCCTATGCCGTGCGGCACCCCCACAAGGTGGTGTGGCTGGTACACCAGCACCGCCAGGCCTACGAGCTGTACGGCACACCCTACAGCGACATGCACGCGCGCCCCGATGGCAAGCTCTTCGCCTGGCTGGTGCGGCGTCTGGACCGCTGGGCCCTGGGCGATGCGCGCCAGCGGTACGCCATCTCCGGCAACGTGGCGGCCCGGCTGCGCCGCTACAACGGGCTGGAGGCTACGCCCCTCTACCACCCGCCCCGGCTGTGGAAGCAGCTTCACCCCGGCGAATACGGCGAGTACGTGCTCGCGGTGGGCCGCTTCGAGCCCATCAAGCGCTTCGACCTCATCGTGCAGGCCATGCGCCTGGTCCGCAGCGGCCTGCGCTGCGTCCTGGCCGGGGACGGCCTGGCCCGGCGCGACCTGGAGCGCATGGTGGAGGAGGCCGGGCTCCGGGGACGGGTGTGCTTCGCGGGGCGGGTGGGCGACCGGGAGCTGGTGGACCTGTACGCCGGAGCCCTGGGGGTGGTCTATCCCCCCTTTGAGGAGGACTACGGCTACGTCACCCTGGAGTCCTTCCTGGCCCGCAAGCCGGTGATTACGACCACCGACGCCGGGGGCGTGCTGGAGTTCGTAGAGGACGGGGTGACGGGCTACGCGGCGCCACCCACCCCGGAAGCCCTGGCCGAGTGTTTGGAGCGCCTGGCGGCCCGGCCTGCCACGGCCAAGGCCCTGGGCGAGGCGGGCTACGAGCGGGTGCAGGATATCACCTGGGATGCCGTCATCCATCACCTCACCGCCGGAATCTGAAACGAGGACTGAAGGGGGGGCGGTTCTCTCCGCTCCTGTTGATGTCCTGGAACACCTCGCGGTCCTGGCGCTCTTGTGCTGGGCGTGGGTAAGCATCGGCGGGCTGGCCCTGGGGATGCTGGGGTGGTTTTCCTGGCTTACCCTGGCGCTCATTGCGTTTTATGCGCTCATCAACATCCTCAGTATCAGTATCCTCTTCTCCCATCTCTTGGGTGTTCCCGCACTTCCCCGGTACATCCCGCTGGGTACCGTAGCCGCGCTGGGCCTGCTCCTGGCGCTCTTCGGCGCCGCGGTCTGGCCCCCCGCCGAGTTCATCCTGGGCGGATGGGACGCGGGCGCCTACGTCACCACCGGCGCGGCCCTGGCCCGCACCGGCTCATTCTTCCAGCCCGACCCCTTCCTGGCGGCCGCGGGGCCGGCGGCGCAGGCCGCCGTCATCGCGGACCACACCCCCCTCCCACCGTACCTGTTCCCCGGCTTCGCCTTTTCCCCCGACGCGGCGACCATCATCCCGCAGTTCGGCATGCTGCTGAGCCTGTGGGTGGGGGTCGGCGTCCTCCTGGGCGGCGCGGCGGGCGGGCTGGCGGTGGCTCCCCTGGTGGGGATGCTGGCCCTGGCCCTGTTCTTCCTGCTGGTGCGGCGGGCCTGGGGCACCCCCGTGGGACTGGCCGCGGCGCTGCTACTGGCGACCAACGGCGTCCAGGTCTGGCACGCCCAGCAAACGCTCTCCGAGGAGCTAGTACAGGTGTTCCTCTTTGGCGGCCTACTGGCGGGGACGCTGGCCCGCTCCCGACCGCACCCGCTGTACGCCGGGACGGCGGGGCTGCTCCTGGCCATGTTGCCCCTGGTGAAGACGGAGGCGCTGGTCCTGGCGCCCCTGGCGCTGGGCGCGGTGGGGCTGGCGCTGGCGCGACCGCACTCCCTGACCTCCTTCGTTACACGGGATGAAGGAACACCCCGCTCCCCTGGGAGGGGAGCGGGGCCGGGGGAGAGAGGTCTCCCGCAGCCAGCCCTCTTCCCCTTCGCGGCGGGCGCGGTCCTGGGCGGCGTGGTGAGCCTGATCCACTACGCGACCACGGCCCGGCTCTACGCCTGGGAGCAGGTACAGACGGCGCCGGGCTATCTGGCGCTGGCGGGAGCAGTCCTACTGTTGGGCCTGGGCGTGGCCGGGGCGGTCGGGCGAGCCAGGATGGTCCGCTCATGGTTCGACAGGCTCACCACGAGCGGACCCTTGCCGGCGGCGCTGGCGCTACTGCTGACCGTGCCGGTCGGCTGGGCCGCGCTGGAGGGCGCGGCCCTCGCTCCTCCGCCGGCCGACCTGCTGCGCGCCCTGTACCTGGGCAGCTTCCTCTCCTGGGGCGATGTGGCCGTGCTGGGCCTGTGTGGACTCGCCTTCCTCCTGTGGCGGCCATCCCTCCACCTCCGGGGGGATCGCCTGGCCATCCTGGCCGTCCTCGCCCTCTCCAGCGTCCTCTACCTGGCGGTGTACGCCTACTACGTCACCGCCCAGGACCGCATCCCCCTCTACCTGTGGTCCACCCGGCGCCTGCTGCCCACCGTGGTCCCGCTGCTGGCCGTGCTGGAAGCCCTCGCGCTGGCGCGCGTCCTCCGCGGTCTGCCGGGAGGCCGCGGCCCCCTGCTGCTGGCTGCGGCCGGCCTCCTGGCCCTGGGCCACCTGCCTGCGCTCCGGCCTCTGCTGGAGCACCGGGAGTACCGGGGCGCGCTGGAGCAGGTCGCGGCCCTGAACGCTCGCCTTCCGGCGGGGGCCGTCGTGTTGCTCGACCCTGACGCTACCGGCATCCGTCTGGGCGCGCCGCTGCGTTTCCTCTACGGGCGGGAGAGCTACCTCCTGTGGGGCGAGCAGGAGGAGCAGGTGCGGGCAGGGCTGGCCGTGCTGCGGGAGCGGGCCGCGGCCCAGGACCGCCCGGTCTGGTACATCTCCTCAGCGCCGGGGCCGAAGGCATCCCTGGTCCTGGAGGGCGGTGCGCAGGTGGAGGGAACGGTACACCTGGCCCTGCCGGAGCTGGTCCGCACCTCCGCGGCCCGACCGCGGAGCAGCGGCCTGTTTCAGGCCGACCTGACCCTGTTCCGGCTGGTGCCCGGTGCGCCCCCGGCGGCGCTGCAGGTGCGGGTAGACGTGGGGACGGAAGATGCGGTAGCATACGCGTTACTCCGGGATGGTTGGTACGGGCGCGAGTCGGCTGCCGACGGGACCTCCTACCGCTGGACCGGCCCCACGGCGACCCTCGCGCTCCCGGACGGGCTCGCGGGAGCGGCCAGCGTGCGGCTGCGCCTGGGGGCGGGCAGCCGCACGGCGGGTGCGCCGGCCCCCCGCACCGTCGTGGCGTGCGGCGCCCAGGAGGTTGCCGTTCTGGAGCCGAAACCGGAGTTCGCCGACTACACGCTGTCCCTGCCCGCGGCGTGCGCGGTCGGAGCGCGTACCCTTCAGGTGCGGAGCGTCCCCTGGTCGCCGGGAGCTTTCGGCGGGGCGGATAGGCGTCTCCTGGGGGTGCAGGTGGATGCGGTCATCTTTGCTGCGGGGCAGGCGGAGCGAGACAGGCCATGAACGTCCTGATGGTGAATATCGGCTATCCCCCGTTCATCGGTGGGTCACAGGTCTACTTGCACGAGCTGGCGCGCCGCCTCACTCAGGAGGGCCACCGGATACAGGTCCACACCACCAACGCCGGGGAAGTCGAGGCCATCTGGCACCCCAAGAAGCGGCGCCTCCCGGAGGGGACCGACGTGGTAGACGGGATCATGGTCCACCGCCACCGTCTCCGCTACCTCCAGCCTGCTCCTCTGGCGTACTACCTCCTGCGCCGGCTGATGCCCACGCTCTCGCGCTCGTCGCTGGTCTCGGACGACCTGCTGGAGCGCCTGGGCCGGCTCTGCCCCGCGACTCCTGACCTCGGCCCGGCCCTGGACGGCATCTCAGAGCGGGTGGACCTGGTACATGCCTTCACCATCCCCTTCGAGTCGCTGCTGCTGGAAGCGCGGGACTTCGCCCGGCGTCGCGGCGTGCCGTTGGTGGTGACGCCTTTCCTGCACACCGGTCCCAATGGCGACGGGGCGGTGAGCCAGGGCTACAGTATGCGCCACCAGCTGGCGCTGCTGCGGGAGGCCGACGCGGTCATGGCGATGACCGAGGTCGAGGCGGAGTTCCTCACCGCCCAGGGGGTGCCCGCAGCACGGGTCCACGTGGTGGGCGGGGGCATTGATCCGGAGGCGGTCGGCGGCGGCGATGGTCGCTCGGCCCTGCTGCGCCACAAGCTGCGGCGCCCGGTGGTGCTGTTCCTGGGGGCCGTGACCTACGACAAGGGCGCGATGCACGTGCTGGATGCCATGCGCTCCCTCTGGCACCAGAGGGTCCCGGCCAACCTGGTCATCGCCGGGACGGTGGTGGACCAGTTCGCCAACTACTTCCGCTCGCTGCCGCCGGTGGAGCTAGAGCGCTGCCTGCTGCTGGGGCCGGTCAGTGAGGAGGAGAAGCGGGACCTGCTGGCGGCCTGCGATGTGCTGGTGCTGCCCTCGCGGGTAGACTCCTTCGGCCTGGTCTTCCTGGAAGCCTGGGCCTACCGCAAGCCCGTCATCGGCGCCTGGGCCGGGGGCATCCCCGCCCTGGTCTCCCATGAGCAGGACGGGTACCTGGTGCAGTTCGGCGATGTGGCCGACCTGGCGCGCCGTATCCGCTACCTGGTCACCTATACCGGCGACGCCCGCCAGCTGGGGGAACGCGGCTACGAGAAGCTGCGGGAGCGCTACACCTGGGACCGGGTCTACACACATATCAGCGACGTCTATCACTCGGTTGTGCCCGCGTGAACATCCTCCAGGTCGTCCACCAGTTCCTCCCCAGGTACGTCGGCGGCACCGAGGTGTATACCGCCAACCTGGCCCTGGGGCTGCGCAACCAGGGCCACGCGGTGTCCGTCTTTGCCGGAGACGATGCGGCGGGCGTTCGCACCTGGCAAGGCGTGCCGGTGTACACCGTGGTCGGGGGCCTGCGCGGCCCCCGCGGGGTGGTGGGGACCTTCCTGACGGTCTTCGGCAACTCCGAGACCAGCGCCGCCTTCGACCGCACCCTGGACGCCTGCCGGCCCGAGGTGGTGCACTTCCACCACCTGGGCGGGCTGTCCACCGACCTGCCGGCCCGGGCCGCGGCGCGAGGCATCCCGACCCTGCTCACCCTGCACGACTACTGGTTGACCTGCGCCAACGCCCAGCTGCTCACCGAGGACGGGCGGCTGTGCCACGGCCCGATCGCCGGGATCAACTGCGGACGGTGCGCGGCGCTGCGGCTCCAGTTGCCCCCCCTGGCGCTGCTGGCGCCCCTGGCGGCGCCCGCCTTCGTCCTGCGGGAGCGGCGTATCCGGGCGGCCCTGGCGAGCGTGGGGCTGGTGCTGGCCCCCTCCGACTTCATCGCCGGGATCGCCCGGCGGTCCGGGGTGCCCCAGGAGCGGCTGCGCCGGGTGAGCTTCGGCATCCGCCCCGAGGAGGTCCGCCCCCCTGAGGGCACGGCCGCGCCCGCCCCCAACGGGGACGTGCGCTTGACCTACCTGGGGTCGCTGGCGCGCCAGAAGGGGGTCCACGTCCTGGTGGAGGCCTTCCAGCGCCTGGGCGATGTCCCGGCCCGGCTGCGCCTCTATGGCGACCCGGCCTCCTATCCGGACTACGCCGCCCGCCTGCGGGAGCTGGCCCACGGCAATCCTCGCATCGTCTTCGAGGGGCCGTTGCCGCGGGAGCGCCTGGGAGTGGTCCTGGCGGCGACCGATGCGCTGGTGGTGCCCTCGGTCTGGTACGAGAACGCGCCGCTGGTGGTGCGGGAGGCCCACGCCGCCGGCGTGCCGGTGCTGGCGTCGGATGTCGGTGCCCTGGCCGAAATGGTGCGCCACGGCACGGACGGCCTGCTGTTCCGCTGCGGCGACGCCGGAGACCTGGCCCGGGTCCTGCGGACGCTCGTGCAGGAGCCGGGCATCCTGACCTACCTGCGGGCGAACATCGGGCCGGTCAAGCCCCAGGAGGTCCACATCGCCGAGATGGAAGCCCTGTACCGGGAAGCGCTAGCGCAGGGGCGGGGCGCGGCGCAGCGCGTCCCGTCAGGGGGATAAGGTGTGGGGGGGAAGATGGGGTACAGCATGACGCTGCGGGATGCACGGAGGGCCACCTTCCTCGAAGCGCGAGCCGACGACCGCCTGCGCCAACTGGGCCTCGTCTCGGTGGTCGTGCCGGCCTTCAACGAGGAAACGGCCATCGGCCACGACCTGGACACCATCCTGGCAACGCTGGACGCGGTCGGGGTCGAGTACGAAGTCATCGTGGTAGATGACGGCTCGACGGACCGGACGGCCGAGGAGGTCCGGTGCCGGCCGCGGGTGCGCCTGGTGCGCCACCCCGTCAACCTGGGCGTGGGGGCCGCCCGCAAGACCGGCATGCGCATGGCGCGGGGCAACATCATCATTACCACCGACGGCGACGGCACCTATCCCAACCACGAGATGCCCCGGCTGCTGGCGGAGCTGGCGGACTACGATATGGTGGTGGGCGCCCGGCGCCAGGAGGCGGGGACGCTGCGCTGGCTGCGCGCCCCCGCCAAGACCGCCATCCGCTGGCTGGCCTCCTCGCTGGCAGGGACGCGTATCCCGGACCTGAACTCGGGGCTGCGCTGCTTCCGGAAGGACACTGCGGAGCGGTTTCTCCCCCTGCTGCCCCAGGGCCACTCCTGGGAGAGCACCATCACCCTGGCTTTCCTCACCAACGGCTACACCGTCAAGTATGTGCCGGTCGATTACTATCCTCGCCGGGGCGGCAGCTCCTCGTTCCATCCGCTGCGGGACACCTTCAACACCTTGCGCCTGGTCTTTCGCATTGTCTTCTATTTCTACCCATTGCGGGTGCTCGGTCCGGTGGCGTTCCTCCTGGTGCTGCTGGGGGGCATGAAGCTCGTGCGCGATGGTATCAGCGATCACTTCCATGTGTCCGGCTCTACCGTTATGATCATCCTGACAGGGATACACCTGGCGGTGCTGGGCGTCATCGCCGACCTGATTATCAAGCGGAGCGGGCGTCTGTAGCCCCTCCGGGGCCTGCGCCAGACGATGGGCAGATGGACAGGAGAAGGAGGCCGGAATGGCAAGGAAGAAGGAGAAGGGCCGGGGAGGGCCTCGGATGATTCCCGCACACTGGCACGCGCCCCAGGCGCCCGTGACGACCGCGCTGGCGGGAGAGCGCCCGGCGCAATGGCCGCTGGGACCGTGCTGGGCCACCCGCATCGACCATACGGGAGGCCAGGCGCTCTTTCTCTCCCGGCAGCGGCCCATGGGGGGGAGTCTGACCGTGGTGGGCGCGATGGTGAACGACGTGCGGGGGCTGGTCGATGGCATGGGCGACCTTGCCATCGGGCGGGCGCGCCTGGAGGAGCGGGCCGTCCGTCTGAGCGGGCCCGGTCGCCGGGCCTATCCCGTGCCGCCGGAGTACGTCCGCTTCCGCATCCGCCTGGGCGAGGAGCTGGGTCAGCAGCGCGGCCAGGAGCTTCCGGCGGACTTCCGCCCCTGGCGCCGCCTGCTGGAAGGCGTGGACCAGGACTGGACGCCGGACTTTGCGGCCCTGGAGCAGGAGCGCCACCGTCCGGCCCTGCTGGAAAAAACGGGGGCGCTGGTTCATGCGGCGGAGTTCAGCGATTGGTGGTTTGCCCCGGAGGACGCCCCGGAGGTAGACGCCTTCTTACGGGAGGTGGACCGCATCCTGGAGGGGCTGCCCGACCAGGGGCGGCGGTCCGTGACCGAGGACATTGCCCCGCCGCCGGACCTGGACCTGCTCTCCGAAACGAGTGTCCTGACCGTGGTCTGGCCGCTCGCGGAGGAGGCGACGCGCCAGGTCGAGGGCCTGTTCGACGAGCACCTGATGCGGCTCATGCCCCGTGAGGTCGCCGACCGCTACCGCGACCGGCTGCTGAACATGGCCTATCTCGTGGGCCTGGTGGACCAGCCCACCTACAGCAGCCTGATTGCCACCGCGGCCTGGGGGCTGCACCCCGACCGCGGCTTTCCCCCGGCCCATCATCCCTTCCTGCGCGCGCTCCTGCGCAAGACCGTGGAGCACCACAGCTTGGGCCTGGAATAAGCGAGCGCCGGGGGCGACGGACCACTCCGGAGGACGCCGAAGGTGCAGCAGCGCGCGGGAAGGGATGACCGCGCGCTGCCCGCATGATGGAGAGAGATGGGTTGCCAGCCGCCTTAGGTGCGGAGGGTGGCACGCTGGGGCGGCGTCACCGGGACCTCCACGACGATTTCGGTGGGCGCGTTGCGCGCCAGGACGTATTCGCACCACTCGGTAGCGCTGAGGTTCTCCACCATGTGGACCTCGTTGGCCGGGAGGTAGACGAACTGGCCGGGCTCGACGTCGTAGACCTGACTCAGGTCATCGCCGGTGTAGGCGCGGACGGTGCCGCGCAGCAGGTACACGGCGGTCTCGCAGTTGGTGTGGTAATGGGCCACCGACCGTCCGCCGGGCGGAATGCGGTAGAGCGCCATGAACAGGCCCTGGGAGCCGACGGTCTCCGCGGAGATGGCATACTGACCCAGCAAGCCCTGGGGCGTCGGGGTGTCGGTATCCTGGCGACGGATCACGTGCATGGCTGGTGGCCTCCCCTCCCTGGCAACCGCCCCGGCCCGCTGCCGGGGCCTACCCATAGAAACGGCCTACCAGCGCATACGACTAGGGCGTGTTTGCAAACTGGAAATAGGCCGGGCGCGCATTTTGTCATGCTGAGGCCGGAGGCCGAAGCATCCGCAACTCCCGTGAGCTAGGGCACCAAGAGTACGGATGCTTCGCTGCGCTCAGAATGACAGACATAGAGTATCTTTCCACACTATGGATGATTTGCAAACAGGCCCTAGC
>JACQUQ010000005.1 GCA_016210175.1 Chloroflexota bacterium
CCCTGGAGGCTGAGCCGGGGCTGCCGGCGGTGCTGGCCGACGCCGCGCGCATCGAGCAGGCGGTGGTCAACCTGGTCCACAACGCGCTCAAGTTCACGCCCGCGGGGGGGCAGGTCCGGGTCCAGGTACGGCAGCGGAGGCAAGAGGTCGAGACGGCGGTGGTTGATACCGGCGTGGGGATCGCGCCCGAAGACCTCCCCCGCCTGTTCGAGCGGTTCTACAAAGTGGACAAGTCTCGGGCCAGCGGCGGCACCGGCCTGGGGCTTGCCATCGCCAAGCATACCGTCCAGGCCCACGGTGGCCGCATCTGGGCCGAGTCGCCGGGCAGCAGCAAGGGCGCGACCGTGGCCTTTACCCTCCCGGTCTCCGGCGCTGGCAGCGCGAGCGGTCCCCCACCGGCCAGCGGGCACCGGGCAGAGTAGTTCCCCCTCCGCTGCGCCGTGCCTGAGTCGGTTGGCGCCGGGGCGTTGCCCCTGCGGGCCGGCTCAGGGCGGGCTGCGACCGGCTCAGACAGCGCCCGTTCCTTGAGCGTGTCGCAAGGAACGGGCAGCGCCAGCACGCCGCGGTGGTCCCTCACGATGGTTGCAACCGCTCCAGGTCCTCATCGCGCCCCGCCACGACGACCACGTCGCCGGGTCCCAGGCGCTCGTCGCGGCGCGGGTGCAGGACGACCTCGGTCCCGCCGTGGATGACCGCAATGAGCGTCAGCCCGTACTGCTCCCGCAGGTTGAGCTCTTCGAGCGCCTTACCCAGGAAGGCGGCGGGCGGTTTGGACTTGGCGATGCCGTACCCCGGCCCCAGGTCCATGTAATCCAGCACGGCGCGGGCCGCGAAGGTATGGGCCAGGCGCGTCCCCGTCTCCCGCTCCGGGAACACGACCCGGTCGGCGCCAATGCGCTCCAGGATACGGGCATGCTGGTCGTTGGCCGCTTTGGCGATGATATACCGGCACCCCAGGTCCCGCAGGGTGAGGGTCGTCAGGATGCTCGGCGCCAGCTCGCTGCTGATGGCTACCACCGCGGCGTCGAAGTCGGCGACCCCCAGCTCCGCCATGGCGTCCCGGTCGGTGCCGTCGGCCTGGACCGCGTGCGTTACCTCGTCGGCCAGGTCCTGAACGTTGCGCGCATCCGTATCCACCGCCAGCACCTCATGGCCCAGGCCGTGCAGCGTGCGGGCGATGGCAGAACCGAAGCGCCCTAATCCAATGACCACGATTTGTCTCTTCACCGTTTCGCGCCTCATCGTGCGAGCATGTGCTTGTGCTGGTAGTATTCCAGGCGCCCGGGTAAGCGCCGTAATCCAGGGCTCCTAGCGCCGCCGTACGAACTTCTGGAGACGCTTCCCCTCCAGGACTTCGGCTACATAGAGGTCGCCGTGCGCATCGGCCCAGATCCCATGCGGCGCCACAAACGCCCCCGGCGCATGGCTGGGCTCGCCGCCCCAGCGGGCCAGCAGCGCGCCATCCGGGGCCAGGACGCTGACCCGGTGGCTCAACTCGGCCACGTAGATGCGGCCCTCCCCGTCCATGAAGAGGTGCGCCGGGCGCTGGAAGCCGGTCCACTGGTCCAGGTACTCTCCCGTGGCAGTGAAGATCTGGATGCGGTTGTTCTCCCGATCGGCCACGTAAACGCGCCCATCCCGGCCCTGCCAGACGGCGTGGGGCAGGTGAAACTGGCCCGGACCGTCGCCCTCGATGCCCCAGGAGCGCACCCGGGTCCCCTCTGCGGCGTAGACGTGGACCCGGGAGTTCCCATACCCATCCGCGATGAAGATCGCACCTGATGGGGACTGGAAGACCCCCGCCGGGAGGTGAAACGGGAGGCCGCTTTGCCGCGCGGCGGGCACGCCCCTGGCGCCGATGGTCAGCAGGTGCTGGCCGTCCAGGGTGTACTTGAGTACGACGTGCGCCCCGCGGTCCACCAGCCAGAGGCTATCGTCCGGGGCGATGAAGATACCGTGCGGATCGGTAAAGAGCCCGTCGCCCCAGGACGCCACCACCGCACCGTCCCGGTCAAAGACGATCACCGGGTGGGCGCCGCGGTGGAACACGTACACCCGGTCCTGGGAGTCCACGGCCACCCCGGCCACCTGGCTGAACTCCCACCCTTCTGGAAGGCGTCCCCATCCTGCGGCCAACTCGTAGCTGAGCGTACCCGTCCCTCCGATCATGCCCATCGCTCCCTTTCCGCCGTGCTGACCACCGCAAACACACGGTGCCCGTATCAGGGGCCTGCGACCACCGGCACGCCTGCTGCCAATGCGCCTAGTATAGACTATCGGAAGGCGCTGTCAACGACTCCACTGCACTGGCCCAGGGCCTTCTCGTTCTTGCGGAGTGGGACGTCAGCCCGCTCGTGGTTCGAGCGCCTCACCACGAGCGGGCGGGTCCGCTCACCCTTCGACCGGCTCAGGGTAGCGGACCGGAACACCCTGCACCCGAAAATGGCAAGGCCCTGCCAGAGACGGGGCGCTTTTGACAGGTCGGGCCTTTCCTGCTATAGTCAATGTAACGTAGATAGGTTGGCGTGGTGACGTAGCGTGGTTTTCGCCGAGCTAGAACATCGTCTGAGCCCATCGAACGTTCGATGGGCTCTTGTATTCCCCTGAGACGCGTCATCTTCCCTCTCAGCAAGCGGCAGGATGGCTCCTCCGGCGGTAAGAAAGCAGGTGGTATGTCGTTATTTTCAGCCTTTCCGCTGTCCCCAGTCCTGGTCACCAGGCTGACGGCGGCAGGGATTGTCGCGCCTACTCCCATTCAAACGGAAGCCATCCCCGCGCTGCTGGCCGGCCGCGATCTGGTGGGGCAGGCCCGTACCGGGTCAGGCAAGACCCTGGCCTACGCGCTTCCCCTGGTCCAAGCATGTGACCCCCGCAGCAAGGGCGTGCAAGCGCTGGTCCTGGTCCCCACCCGCGAATTGGCGGTCCAGGTGGGCGGGGTCATCGCCGGTC
This sequence comes from Chloroflexota bacterium, assembly GCA_016210175.1. GTDB lineage: Bacteria > Chloroflexota > Dehalococcoidia > SHYD01 > JACQUQ01 > JACQUQ01. Next base: position 2,950 of record JACQUQ010000005.1, read on the forward strand.
TGGCAGACCGCTCCGGGTTGCGGGTGGCGCTCCTGTACGGCGGGCGGGCCATGGGGCCGCAGCAACAGGCGCTGGCGCGGGGCGATCAGATCGTGGTCGCCACCCCAGGCCGCTTGCTCGACCACCTCCGCCAGGGGTCCATCTCCCTGCGCCAGGTGCGGTACCTGGTCCTGGATGAAGCCGACGAGATGCTGGACCGAGGGTTCGGCCCGGATGTCGAGCGGATTCTGGCCCAAACGCCGCCAGAGCGCCAGACGGCCCTGTTCTCCGCGACCGTGCCGGACTGGGTGCGCCAGACCGCCGAGCGCCACTTGCGTGACCCGTTGACGGTCATGGTCGATCCCGACCCCGAAGACCGGCCGGCGATTGAGCAGGTGGTGTACGAAGTCCGGGAAGGGGGCAAGCCCCAGGCGCTGCGGACCTTGCTGGGCCGGCAGGCGCAAGGCTCGACCATCGTGTTCGGCCGCACCAAGCACCGGGTCAAGCGCCTGGCCCTCCAGCTTGCAGATGAGGGCTACCGGGCGGCGGCCCTTCAGGGCAACATGAGCCAGGTTGCCCGGGAGCGCGTCATAGCCGACTTCCGGGCGGGCCGGGTGGCGGTGCTGCTGGCTACCAATATCGCCGCGCGGGGCCTGGACCTGGAAGGTGTCAGCCAGATCATCAACTACGAGCTGCCGGAGAGCGCCGAGTGGTTCACCCACCGCGCCGGGCGCACTGGCCGCATGGGTCGGACGGGGCGTGCCGTGACCTTGCTGGAGCCTGCGGACCTCACCCAATGGCGGCAGATCGAACGGGTGCTGGGACAGCGGTTCCCCCGCCATACGTGGGAAACCGGCCTGCCGATAGCGGAGGTGAGGACCACCCCGGAGGCGCGGCGGCCCGCCGTGGCCGGCCCTGCCCACCTCCACGCCGCCCGCGGGGGCAGGAGGCAGCCAGAACGGACCCGGCAGCGCTGACCGGTCCGGCCCCGGGGTGTGAGCACGTCACGGCGTGGCGCGTCACGGATGGCGTGAGCGCGCCCTGGCGCTCTGCTCCCCGTGGTGTGCAGGATACTGCCCGGGAGGGGCGGGTTGGTCACCCGCCTCTCCCGGCCCGCGATGGTCCTGAAACCGCGCGCTCGCACCCCTCCGTCCAACGTGGTGTTCCCCCGGAAGGACGCCGAGCCTGCCGCGCGGGACTTTGACATCCGCGCCGGATTCTGCTACCGTACAGCCCAGATGCCCACTAGGGATCCCGGTCCTGGCAGGCTCCACTCCGGAATTCAGGAAGCGGTAGGAGGAGCATCTATGTGGCAGGACGGCGGAGGCCAGTTCCCCATCCTCGGCGCAATCCTGGCGCTGCCCTTCCTCGGATCCCTCATCATCCTGGCCATCCCGGAGCGACACCAGCCCCTCATCCGCTGGGTCGCCGCCACCGCCAGTTTCCTGGCCCTTCTGCTCTCCATCTGGGTCTTTCGCGCCTACCCCTACGACCAGGGCGGCTACCAGTTCCAGGAACGCCACGCCTGGCTGCCCGCGCCGGTGGAGGTCTCCCTCCACCTGGGGGTAGACGGCCTCTCGGCGCCCCTGGTGCTGCTAACCGGCATCGTCATCTTCTGCGGCGTGCTGGTCTCCTGGAAGCTCACCAGGCGGGTGAAAGACTTCTTCATCCTGCTGCTGGTGCTGGTCGGCGGGGTGTTCGGCGTCTTCCTCTCCCTGGACCTCTTCTTCTTCTTTTTCTTCTATGAGGTCGCGGTGCTCCCCATGTACCTGCTAATCGCGGTGTGGGGCAGCAGCACGGATTTCGGCACGTTCCAGCGGACCAAAGAGTACAGCGCCATGAAGCTGACGCTGGTGCTGGTCGCCGCCAGCGTGCCGGTCTGGGTGGCCTTCATCGCGCTCTTCTGGCAGGCGGGGCTGGGTACCTTCAACCTGGTGGAGATCCAGCAAGGGGCGCGCTTCAGCGTCGAGTTCCAACGCCTCTTCTTCCCGCTGGTGCTGGTCGGCTTCGGGGTGCTGGCCGGCCTGTGGCCCTTCCATACCTGGTCCCCCGACGGCCACGTGGCGGCCCCCACCGCCGTGAGCATGCTCCACGCGGGCGTGCTGATGAAGCTGGGCGCCTTCGGCATCATCCGGGTGGGGATGACGCTGATGCCGGAGGGCGCCCAGACCTGGATGCCCCTGCTGCTGGTGCTGGGGACGGTCAATGTGGTCTACGGCGCGCTGTCGGCCCTGGCCCAACAGGACCTGAAGTACGTCGTGGGCTACACCAGCGTCAGCCACATGGGGTACGTGCTGGTGGGAATCGCCACCCTCAATATGGTGGGGCTGAGCGGCGCCGTGCTCCAGATGTTCTCCCACGGGATCATGACCGCCCTGATGTTTGCCCTGGTCGGGGCGATTTACGACCAGGCCCACACCCGCGTCATTGCCGGGTTCGGGGGACTGGCCCGCCGCATGGGGATCATCACGGCGTTCTTCGTGCTGGCGGGCCTGACCTCCCTGGGGCTGCCGGGGCTGAGCGGCTTTATCGCCGAGGTCCTGGTCTTCGCCGGGCTGTTCCAGCGGCCCGGCGCCCTGGTGTTCGGGGTGCTGGCGGTCTTCGGGGCCGCCATCACGGCGGTCTACATCCTGCGCCTCATGGGGACGGTCTTCTTCGGCGACCTGCCCCCGCGCTGGGAGGGCCTGCGGGACGCCAGCCCCAGCGAGACCGTGGCGATGGCGATCCTGGGCGGCCTGCTGGTGGCCGTCGGCCTCTACCCGGCGTCCTTCCTGCGCCTGATCACACGCGGCGTCGCGGACCTCATGGCCATCATGGGGGTAGCGTAATGAACTTCCTTGCCCTCGCTCCCGAATTGCTCCTGACCGCCCTCGCCTTCGTCGTCCTGATCAGCGACCTCTTCGTATCAGAGGCGCGGAAACACCTGCTGGCCTACCTGAGCATCGCCAGCCTGGGAGCGGTGATGGTCTCGGCGCTGCTGCTCCAGGGCGCCACCGAGAGCTTCTACGGCGGCCTGCTGCTGGTTGACGGCTATACCTGGTTCTTCCGGCTCTTCTTCCCGGCGACGGCCATCTTCGTCATCCTCATGTCCCTGGACTTCGTCCGGCTCCACCTGCGCCATCCGGGGGAGTACTACGGCTTCATACTGCTGGCGACCCTGGGCATGATGCTGATGGCCGCGGCAGGAGAACTGCTGACGGCCTACATCTCCCTGGAACTCCTGAACTTCTCCCTGTACGTCCTGGTGGCCTACGCCAAGAGCAACCTGAAGTCCAACGAGGCAGGACTGAAGTACATCCTCCTGAGCGCCTTCGCTTCCGCCATCCTGCTGTACGGCATCAGCCTGATCTACGGGACGCTGCGCACGACCACGTATAGCGGGCTGGCGGCGGCGCTGGCGATGACCCCGGTCTCTCCCGGGCTGGTCCTCGGCCTGGCCCTGCTCATCGCCGGGCTGGGCTTCAAAGTCGCCGCCGTGCCCTTCCACATGTGGACCCCCGATGTCTACGAAGGCGCTCCCCTCCCGATCACCGCGCTTATCGCGGTTGCGGCCAAGGCGGCGGGCGTGGTCCTGGTGCTGCGCCTCTTTGCCGCGGGGCTCTTGCCGGCGGCCACCACCTGGATACCCCTTATCGCCCTCCTGGCGGCCCTAACCATGACCGTTGGCAACCTGATGGCTATCCAGCAGCGCAACATCAAGCGGTTGCTGGCCTACTCCAGCATCTCCCAGGTCGGGTATCTGCTGGTGGGGGTGGCGGCGCTCTCGCCGCTGACCGTGAGCGCCCTGGTGCTGTACATGGCGGGCTACGCGGCGGCGACGCTGGCCGCGTTCCTCGCCGTGACCCTCTACTACAACCACTCGGGGCGGGAGGACATCGCCGACTTCGGCGGCCTGGCGGAGCGGGCGCCCTTCCTGGCCTTCGCCATCACCGTCGCCTTCTTCTCGTTGGCGGGCATGCCGCTGTTTGCGGGCTTCACCACCAAGTTCTACCTCTTCACCGCCGCCGCCGAGCACGGCCTGCTGTGGCTCGTGGCGCTGGCGGTCCTCAACAGCTTCATCTCGCTCTATTACTACCTGGTGGTCATCCGCGAGCTATATGTCAGCCCGCCCAGGGAGGACCGGCGCCTGGCGCTCTCGCCCCTGGCGAACGGGGCGCTGGGCGTGCTGCTGCTGGGCGTCTTCCTGGTGGGGCTGCTGCCGGGTCCGCTCCTGGAGTTCACCAGGCTGGCAGCGCTGGCCCTGGGTCGCCCGGCCTAGCGCGCCGTCCAGGAGGAACTGGCGCCCGCGGCGGCCCCCAGACTGCTTGCCATCCCCTCGCGAGCCGCCGTCTCCCCTGCCCGCCTGCACCGGCCCCACCCGCCGACGGTGCAGGCAATGGGACTCGGTTCTACCTTTTGTTGGTGACGTGATCCCCACGCCTGAGCCGAGGTGCAGGTCAGGCACGGGATCCAACTCACCAACACACTTTGGAACCGAGTCGGCAATGGGCGCTCCCGCGGCAGGCTGCCACCGCCTGTGGTATGATACGAACGGTGCCGGGGTGTGCATCCCGCGGCGGTCGCGCATGCGCGGTCCCTGAGCGTGCAAGAACCTGTCCGCGGTCGGCCCTGCGGACACCGTTGTGGAGCGATGCCCCCGGCAAGCGGCGCGCCTGGCGGCGAGCCCGGCGACCTTGGGGAGGACCAGGAGGGAAGTACGGAAGATGCAGTATCTCGACGAGATCCTGCACCGCGTCCAGAAACCGGCGCGTTACACCGGCGGCGAATGGAACACCATCGTCAAAGACTGGGGCCACACAGAGGTGCGGGTCGCGCTGTCCTCCCCCGACCTCTACGAGGTCGGCGCTCCCAGCAGCGATCTCGCTCTGCTGTACCACCTCATCAACCAGCATCCCGCACTGGTGGCAGAGCGGGTCTATGCCCCCTGGCTGGACCTGGAGGCCGAACTGCGCCGCACCGGCACGCCCCTCTTCAGCCTGGAGACCCAGCGCCCCCTGGCCGACTTCGACCTGTGGTACTTCGCCCTGGACGCGGCGTTGACCTACACCAACGTCCTGACCATGCTGGACCTGGCGGGCATCCCGGTGCAGGCCGCGGCGCGGGAGCGCCCCCTGCCCCTCATCCTGGCCGGAGGAGCCTGCGCCGGCAACGGCGAGCCCCTGGCCGACTTCCTGGATGCGCTGCTGCTGGGCGAGGGCGAAGCGGCGTTGCTGGAGGTCTGCGCGGTCGTGCGGGCCTGCAAGCAGGAGTGGGCGGCGCGGGGGGGCACACCGGGACGCGCCGCGCGGCAGGAGTTGCTGCGCCGCCTGGCGGCCCTGGAGGGCATCTATATCCCCAGCCTGTACCGCCAGGTCGCGGCCGACGACACCCGCGTGGTGCGGCTGGAGCCGCTGGAGGCCGCCGCGCCCCGCAGCGTCCATTGCCGCTGCGTCACGCCGCTCCCGCCGGTCGCGACGCGGCCCGTGGTGCCCTTTCTCGCCACGACCCCCGACCGGCCGTCCCTTGACCTGGGCCGGGAGCGCATCCGCGGCTGCCAGCGGTGTCACGGTGAAGCGCTCCCGCAGCCCCCGCGCCGGCGCAGCCATGACGAGGTCATCGCCGGGGCAGAGGCCATCATCCGCCATACCGGCGCTACCAGCCTTGCCCTCGCCGCCTCCGGTATCGGCGACTACGAGGACCTGCCGGCCCTGTTGCGCCGCCTGCGTCAGCGCTTCCGGGACCAGGTTGCCGTCCTGCTCCCGGAGCTGCCGGTCACGGCGGTGTCGGAGGAGCTGCTGCTGTCCCTGGGGGAGGGCCGGAAAGGGGCGTTCTCCTTTGCGCCGGTGGCGGGGAGCCCGCGCCTGCGGCAGGACCTGGGGCAGCCGATCACCGATGCCGACCTGCTGCGCGCGGTGGAAGCCGTCTTCCGCGCCGGGTATGAGCACATCAAGCTGGCGTTCCTGGTGGGCCTTCCGGGGGAGACCCTGGATGATGTGCAGGCCATCGTGGATCTTACCCAGCAGGCCCTGACGGCGGGCCGCCGGATTGCTGGTCCGCGGGCGCACCTCAGTGTCGCGGTGGACAGCTTGCTTCCCCGCCCCCATACGCCGCAGCAGCGGTTTCCCCTGGTAACTGCCGAGGAGCTTGCCCCCAGGATCGAACTCTTGAAACGCGGCCTGCGCAGCAAGCACATCAAGGTCAGCCACGCCGGGTACCAGAAGCTCCTCCTTGAGGCGGTGCTGGTCCGGGGCGACCGGCGGCTCGGCCCGGCCATCGCCCGCGCCTGGCAACTCGGCGCCCGGTTCGATGGCCTGGCCGGGCACCTGAACTGGGCAGCGTGGCAGCAGGCCTTCCAGGAGACCGGGGTGGACCCCGCCTGGTACGCGTACCGGGAGTACGGCCCTGCCGAGCCGCTCCCCTGGGGGCACCTGCACGACGGAACAGCCCCCGGCGACCTCCGCCCGCCGTCCTCGGTGTGCGCCGCGTGCGGCCTTGCCCACCGTCTCGACGGGACAGGCCAGGACGCTCCCGTGAGCCCGACCGCGGGAGGCGCGTGATCCCACGGCCTCGTGCGGTACGGCCGCGCCTGCCTGACGTGTCCTGAGGCGCAGGAAAAGGGGCCGGTCGCGCGCGGCGGCACCGTCCCCCGCTCGTTTCCTCCCTTGATGGGTGCCACCCCGCCGCCCTGAAGGGCGGGCCCGCCGTTCACGGCGGCGGTCTCACCCATCAGTTCACGGCTGACAGCACACTGGGCGGCGCTCCCACCCCGGTGTTCGACATCATGGACCACCGGCTCTCTTGCGAGCGAGGGCGTATGGTATACACCTTCGAGACCATCGTGTGGGCCTCAACCGCGGCTGACGTTGCCGCGGCCCTGGTGCTGCTGGGGTGGGCCAGCCGGTGGAAGCGGCAGCAGGCTGCCCTGGGGAGCACGATCCTCGGCCGGTTGACGCGCGCAGGCGTCATCACGGTCGTCGCGCTGGTCGTCTTCGTCGCCAAGCTCGCGACGTTGGGGCGGACCGGCGTGAACTTTTTCGGCCTGATCCACCTCATCTACCTCGATATCGTGGTCGTCATCCCCCTGCTTGGCCTGGCGCTGCTCGGCGCCGGGCGTGTGCGCCGTGGCGCCGCGGCGCTGCCGGAGGTGGCCGGGCGGGCGCGCCTGCTTGCGGTCGGGATGTGCCTGCTCGCGCTGGTGGGCGTCTACGCCTCGTGGATCGAGCCATTCCGCCTGCAACTTGAGACCGCGACGGTCCCCCTGGCGCCGGAGCGCCTGGGGAGCGCGGCGCTGCGCGTGGGGGTCCTGGCGGATATCCAGACAACGCGCGTCACGGAGTACGAGCGCGACGCGCTCGACCGGCTGATGGCGCTCTCGCCCGACCTGATCCTGCTCCCGGGCGACCTCTTTCAGGGCGAGCCGGGCCAGTTCGAACGAGAGCTACCGGCGCTGCGCGACCTGGTCGCACGCCTCTCGGCTCCGGCGGGAGTGTATTTCGTCCTAGGGGATACCGACCAGCAGGAGCGGGTGGCACGCATCCTGGCCGGGACAGAGGTGAGGTTGCTGGTCAACGAGGTGGTCCGCACCACCGCGCGCGACCGGCAGATCACCATCGGTGGTATCGAACTCAACGTGGAGTCTCCGGCGGCGCAAGCGACCATCCGGCAGTTGGAGACGGCAGCCGGCACCGATGACCTCCGGGTGTTGCTGACGCACCGCCCCGATGCAGCGCTCACCATGCCCCCTGCCACCCGCATCGATCTGGTCGTCGCCGGGCACACGCACGGCGGCCAGGTCCAACTGCCCATCGTGGGGCCGCTGCTCACCCTGTCGAACGTACCCCGCCGGGTGGCGGCGGGCGGACTCCACGACCTCGGCGATGGACGACGCGTCTATGTCAGCCGGGGGGTGGGCGTCGAACGCGGCCAGGCGCCGCGCCTGCGGTTCCTCTGCCCGCCGGAGATCACCCTCCTCCAGTTGGGCCGCGCACCATAGCGCCCGACCGCCTCCTGGTCTGTCACGGGTGAATTGCACGGTGGTAGGGGCGGGTTGCAAATCCGCCCCTACCACCGTGGTATCCCGCAAATCACGGGGGACAGCACGCTGCTGTCCCCATCCATTCGCACGCCCCCTCATCGGCCTGGGAGTGCGGCCTCCGTCTCCCCCTCCGCCGCCAGCGCCCAGGCCTCCACCAGCGCGAGGTCCACGGCCGGACCAGGATAGTCCTCCAGGAAGCGCGCCA
>JACQUQ010000092.1 GCA_016210175.1 Chloroflexota bacterium
GGCCTGTACCACATCACCAACGCGGGCTGGTGCTCCTGGTACCAGTTCGCCCGGAAGATCTTCGCGCTGGAGGGAGTGGAGGCCGACCTGCGCCCCACCACCAGCGAGGAGTACGGCGCCCCGGCCCGGCGGCCCGCCTTCTCGGCCCTGGAGAACCGGAGGCTGCGGGAGATCGGGCTGGCGCCTCTGCGTCCCTGGGACGAAGCCCTGGCCGCCTACCTGGAGGCCCGCAAAGCCGCCGGGAGGACCTAACCGGAATCGGAGGCGGCAAGACCACCGTGGGAAGCGTCCGCTGTCTGCGTTGGTACCCCCATCGTCTGGGGAAGCAGCGGACGGCCAGTCGGCGCGGACCTTGTGGGGGCTACTGATATGATAGAGTTGTCGCAGCCATACCTTGGCCCGGAGGAGCGGGCGGCGGTGCTGGCCGTGTTGGACTCCGGATGGCTCGCCCAGGGCAAGGTCGTCGCCGAATTTGAGGAGTGCTTCGCCGCGGCGACCGGCAGCTGCTACGCGGTGGCGACCTCCTCGGGGACCACTGCGCTCCAGGTGGCGCTGCTGGCGCACGGCATCGGCCCCGGTGATGAGGTCATTACGACCCCCTTCAGCTTCGTGGCGACCGCAAACGTCATCCTGGCCGTCGGGGCGCGGCCGGTCTTCGCGGATATCGAGCCTGATACGTTCAATCTGTCGCCGCTGGCCGTCGCACAGGCTATCACGCCCCGCACGCGCGCCATCCTGCCGGTCCACCTCTTCGGACACCCGGCCGACCTGCCCGCTTTGCTGGCTCTGGCCGACCAGCACGGCCTGGCGGTCATCCAGGATGCCTGCCAGAGCCACGGCGCGGCTATCGCGGAGCGTCCGCTGGGGGAGTTCGGCACCGCCTGCTATTCCTTTTATCCCACCAAGAACATCACCAGCGGCGAGGGCGGCATGGTCACCACCGACGATGCCGCCCTCGCTGACCGCGCCCGCCTCATCCGTGACCACGGCATGCGGGAGCGCTACCTTCATGAGGTCCTGGGGTTCAACTTCCGCATGACCGACCTCCACGCTGCGCTGGGCCTGGCACAGCTCCGGCGTCTGGACCAGTTCACCCAGCAACGCATTGCCAACGCCGACCGGCTCAGCCGCGACCTCGCCGGTGTAGCAGACATCACGCTGCCCGTCATCCGCCCTGGCTACCGGCACGTCTTCCACCAGTACACCATCCGCGTGGCAGAGGAGCGCGATGCCTTCGTCTCCCGGATGAGGGACCAGGGCGTGCGCTGCGGCGTCTACTACCCGCGCACCATTCCGCAGCAGCCCGTGTACCGCACCCTGGGCTACCAGGACGCATGCCCCAACGCTGAGGCCGCGGCGCGTGAGGTCGTTTCCCTGCCGGTACACCCTGGGCTGAGCGCGGATGATCTGGACGCGATTACGGCGGCAGTACGGAGGTGCCGATGATCCGCGCTGGCGTCATCGGTCTGGGCGCGATGGGGGCCAACCATGCCCGCGTCTACGCCAACCTGCCCGGAGTACAGCTGGCCGCGGTGGCCGATCCCCGCCCGGAGGCGCTGGAGGCGGCGACCCACAACCGCACGGCACGTCCCTATCACGATTACCGGGCGATGCTGGCGCATGAGTCCCTCGATGTGTGCAGTGTCGTGGTGCCGACCACGCTGCACTACGAGGTCGGCCGGGATGTGCTCCAGCAGGGCGTACACCTGCTGCTCGAGAAGCCCATCGCCGCCACCGTCGAGGAAAGCCAGGCATTGCTGAGTGCTGCCGAGGACGCCGCAGTAAAGCTTATGGTAGGGCATATCGAACGCTTCAACCCGGCCGTGCAGGCGCTCCTGGCGCGGGTGCGGAGTGGCACGCTGGGCAAGCTCTATCAAGTGCAGGCCCGTCGCCTGGGGCCGCTGCCGCCGCGCATCAAGGATGTGGGGGTGGCGGTCGATCTGGCGACCCACGATCTGGACCTGCTGCGGCTGCTGGTGGCCCCAGCCCAGCTCGAATCCGTGTACGCGGTCGCGATCACGCCCTTCCCGGCGGTATACGAGGAGCATGTGACGGCCCTCCTGCGGTATTCCGACGACATTACGGGGCTCTTGGAGGTGAGCTGGCTGACCCCGATGAAGGTCCGGGAGCTGTGGGTCTACGGCGAGCGCGGCACGTACCGCGCCGACCTGCTCTCCCAGGATCTGTACTACTTTGAGAACGCGCTGGCCGCACCGGGGGGATCGGCAGCCCACGCGATCGGCGAGGGCAACATGACGAAGGTGTGGCTCCAGCGGGAAGAGCCCCTGGTGGCCGAAATCCGCGCCTTCCTGCGCGCGGTGCAGGAAGATAGCCCGGTCCCCGTGTCGGCCGCCGATGGGCTGTGGGCGCTGGCGGTGGCGCGGCGCGTGCAGGAAGCCGCAGCCTGCGGTATGCCCCTCCCCTATCCTGAGCTCCCGCTCGAAGCTCAGGGCTAGCGGTGTCGTCCTCCTCCGCTCCGCTCCGGCCCGGCACCGGGGTGGGTTCCGTGCCTTCCGTCCTCTCCTGGCTTCCGGTCGCCCGCAACACCGTGGCGCTCCTGGCCTCTCGGGCGCTGGCGGTCGCGGGCCAGGTTCTTGCCACGGCGCTCTTGACCCGGCTGCTGGGAGCGTCGAGCTTTGGCGAGTACGCGGTGGCCCTCTCCTACGCCCTGGCGATAGGGTTGGCCGTGGATGGCGGCGCCCAACTCGTGGCTATCCGGTACGGGGCGCGCCACGGCACCGCAGCGGCGACCCTCATCGGGGCCTCGCTGGCCGGACGACTGGCGCTGGGCGGCTGCGGCTGGATGGTCGCCGTCATCGCTGCGCTGGCATGGTCTCCGGGCCCGACCGTGCCCCTCGCCGTCATGGTGTCCGGGGGGCTGCTTGTTGCGGGGTCCTGGGTCTCGGCGCTTACCGCGCCGCTGTATGCCCGCACCGCCGCCCACCGTGCCGCAGTCCTGGAGGCGCTGCCCTGGCTGTTCCAGCCGGGCTTGCTGCTGGCCTTCTGGGCTGGGGGGCTGTTCCCGTGGTCCGGACCCGGTGGGGTCGTCGCCGCGGTTGGCCTGCTGGCGCTCGCCTACCTGTTGGCGGGTGTGGCCGGGGTCGCGCTCGTGGGGTGGCGCGCTGGTGAGCGGGTGGCCCGTACCTGGGACCCATCCCTGTCTCGGCACCTCCTCGTGGCGGCCCTCCCGGTGATGGCGATGACCCTGCTGAGCCAGGTCCATCTGCGGGGGGCGGCGGTGGTGCTGGGTGCGCTCCAGCCGGGCATCCCGGCCGCCGAATATGCGCTGGCGCTGCGCCTGTTTGAAGGGGTGATGCTGGTGCCACCGGCCGTGATGGCCTCGTTCTATCCACTGCTGAGCGCCGCGCCGGGCGGCGTTGCTCCCGGAGCCATCGTCTGGCGCGCTACGGCCCTCTGCATGGCAGCCGCCGGACTCCTGGCGGGAGCGGGCTGGTTTGTGGCGCCGCAGATCGCGCTGGCGCTGGGCGGGGCGGAGCTCCTCAGCGCAGCCCCGGCTCTCCGGTTGCTCCTCATTGCGTCGGTGGCGGGCGCCGCCAACAGCCCTCTGGCGTACCTCCTCCTGGCGCGAGGCCACGAGCGGGCTATCCTGCGCGTTCAGGTGGGCGTGGTCGCGGCCAACCTGGGCCTCAACCTGGCGCTCATCCCGCACTTCGGCTCCGTTGGCGCCGCCGCCGTACTGGTCGCCACCGAACTCGCCGGGTTGGGCATTGCCGTGGTCCTGGCACAGCGCCTGGTCGGCCTGGCGTGGCCCTGGTCTGGCCGCTCCCACGGCTGGCGTCGTCCTGGAGGGCGTCTATGACCGCAACGCCGCGTATCAGCGTGGTCGTGCCCTGCCATAACTACGGTCGCTTCCTGGGGGAGGCCCTGGAGAGCGTCCTCGCGCAGGCCCTCCCGCCCACGGAGATCGTCGTCGTGGACGACGGCTCCTCCGATGATACCCTGGCGGTGGCGTCCCGCTACCCGGTGCGGGTCATCTCCCGGTCGCCGGCGCGGGGCGCTCCCCGCACCTTCAACGATGGTGTGGCCGCCACCTCTGAGGTATTGTTCACCATCCTGAGCGCAGACGATCGGTTGCACCCGCGCTTTCTGGAGGCGACCGCTGCCGCCCTCAGCCGTGACCCCGGCGCAGCCTTCGCCTACGTCCAGGCCGAGACCTTCGGGGCGATGGCGGGCCAGACCATCGGTGGACCATTCAACGCCCGCAAGCTCCGCTATACGAACTACCTGGTGGGGACGGCCCTCATGCGCCGGGAGGCGTGGGACCGCACCGGGGGGTATGCTCTGGACCTGGCCGGTGGCCTGGAGGACTGGGACCTGTGGCTGTCGTACATCGAGCACGGGATGTACGGTGTCTACGTCCCCGAAGTCCTTTTCCTCTACCGTCGCTATGCTGCCGTCAGTCGCAACACGGTGGATGTTGGCGCGTGGTTCCGGCTGTACCGTCAGATCCGGCGGCGACATCCCCGGCTGTTCCGCGGGCCGCAGTGGTGGCTCGACGTGGACTTTGTCGCCGCTCGGCTGGTTTATATGGTCGGAGACCTTGCAGCGGGACGGGGCTCCCCGCTGTTGCTCATGTTGTACGAGCGGTGGGTGGCCCGCCGCGGCCGTCGTCCGCTGCCTGGCCCCGGCGCAGATACGGGCCGCTGACCGTCGATAAGGCGAATCGCTGGGAGCCTAGTGCTCTGTCACGGGTGAATTGCTGGGTGGTAGGGGCGGGTTTCAAACCCGCCCCTCCTGAGCGGTATCCCTCACATCACGGGTGACAGAACACTAGCGTGGCTGGGCCGCAACGAGGTACTCGAACTTCCCCCTGGGCGCGCTCTGGGCGATCCCTCTCTGGTCGGGAGCGGTGCGCTGAGAAAGCAGGCAAGGCATGACGAAGCCGAAGGTGGTTATGGGCCAGGGCAATATTATCGAGCCCACTGCGGTGATTGGCGGAGAGATACACCTGGGGAATGGGAACTATGTCGGCCATTTTGCGGTGCTGACCGGGCCGATCACCCTGGGGGACGGCAATACCATCAGCCACCACGCGGTGCTCGTAGGGCCGCTCACCGTGGGCGACGGGAATTACATCGGACCGCACGTCACGTTCGGCACCGCGCCGCAGCACAACCTGCTGCGGTGGGAGGTCAATCCGCCTCCCGGCGAGGAGCATGTGATACGGATCGGCAACCAGAATATCTTCCGAGAGTATACTACTATCCACCAGCCGACCGAATCGCTGACCAGCATCGGTGACGCGTGTTACCTTATGGCCTACAGCCATGTTCCCCATGATGCCCTCCTGGAGGACGGCGTTATTCTCGCCAACAGCGTGCAGATCGGCGGGCACACCTGGATCGGGCAGGGGGCAAACATCGGCCTCGGCGCGGTGATTCATCAGCATTCGAGTATCGGCGCGTATGTCATGGTTGGGATGGACACGGTCGTGAACCGCGATGTTCCGCCCTTCGTCATGGCAGCCGGGAACCCCGTGCGCGTGGTTGGCCTGAACCGGGTAGGGCTGCGACGATACGATTTTCGGGCGTCAGAGCTCTCTGCGGTGCGGGCTGCGCTCCGGGCGCTGCCGGCGCGCGGGGGCGCGGAGCAGTTCGCCGCGTTGCCGGAGCGCGTGGCGCGGGCGATGCAGGCCTTCGCCGAACGATCGCGCCGTCCCCGCGCCCGGTACGGGGAGCGGCGGGCTCGCGGTACCAGCCCCACCACCGAAGAACTGTAAGGGGACGGCAGTGCGGAACGACGTGGTGATCCCCCACCGGGTGCAGCGGAGTTCCCTGGTCCGCGTTGCGGCGGGCCTACTGGGTGGGCTGGTGCTCCTGGCGGCGGGGCTGGCCCATCTGCGGGTAGCCAACGATTGGACGGCTACCGGGCTCTGGCTGCCCCTGGACCGGGTGTTCGACCTGGCCTTTACGGGTGGCTTTCTGCTGCTGGCGGCCGGGCTGGGCTGGCGTCTGCTGCGCTGGCTCCCAGCGCCGCCTGTGGAGGAGGACGAGCGGGCCGCGTTGGCGGTCGCCCTGGGCCTGGGGAGCATTGCCTACGGGGTGCTGGCCCTGGGCCTGCTGCGCCTGCTCTCCCCGCCCCTGCTCCTCGGCCTCCTGGGCGCGCTGGCGCTGCTGGGCCGCCGGGACATTGGGGCCGCCCTGGGCTGGGGGAAGGGGCTTGTGCTCCGCCTGGACGCTGACCTACGCGGCCGTCGGCGGTCCCTGTTCGGCCTGGCCCTGGCCGTGCTGCTGGCGGCGCTGCTACTGGCGGCCTTGGTGAAGGCCCTCATGCCGCCTGCGGCGCCCGATGCCATCGGCTACCACCTGGGCGTCCCCAGGCTCTACCTGGAGGCTGGCGGCATCCAGCCTCTTCCCCTCATGAGCAGGGCGTACTTCCCGTTTACCGTGGAGATGCTCTACCTGGTGGGCCTGGCGGCGGGCACCGACATCTTCGCCCAACTGTTGCACTTCGCCCTGGCCGTCATGACAGGGTTGGTGGCGCTCCTCCTGGCCCGCCGACTGGACCGGGGTGCGGGTGGCCTGGCAGCGGCGGCGGTGGTGAGCACCCCCGCGGTCGCGGTGATGGCGACCTGGGCCTATGCTGACCTGGGCTGGACCTTCTTCCAGGTTGTCGCGTTCTACGCCTGCTTCCGCTGGTGGGAGACGGACGACCGTCGCTGGCTGCTCCTGGGCGGCGTCGTGGCCGGCCTGGCCCTGGGGAGCAAGTACCTGGCGCTGCACCTGCTGGTGGCCCTGCCCCCGCTCCTGGTGGTGGCTGGCCTGGTGCGCCGACGCTCCCTCCGCGTCCTGGCGCAGGACCTGGGCGCCTTCGTCATCCCGGCCGTGCTGGTGGCCTCGCCCTGGTACCTCAAGAACGCCTGGTGGACCGGGAACCCGGTCTACCCCTTTTACGATGCCGTTTTCCGGGGCGACCTGGAGGGAGCCGTGGTCTACACCCAGGCCCTTCAGTCCACCGGCCTGGGCACCGGGCGTACCCTCCTGGATTATCTGCTGCTCCCAGGAACGCTCATGCTGAACAGCGTGCGTTTTACGGGCAACCACGCTCCTACGGCCTTCAGCCCTCTGTTGTTTCTGCTGCCCCTCGGGGTGATCCCCGGCTGGCCGCGGGGGGCCGGGCCGCTGGCGGCCGTCGCCGGGCTGCTGTTCGTGCTGTGGGCGGTCGGTCCCCAGGAGCCTCGCTACTACCTCCCTGGGGTGGTGCTGCTGTGCGTGCTGACGGCGGTCGCGCTGGCCCGCCTGTTCGTACGCTACCAGAAGGCTCCGGCCTTGCGCTGGTCTGTTCAGGCGACCGTCCTGGCGATTCTGCTGGTCACGGTGTACCACCAGATCACCAGCGGCTTCAGCGGCTGGGGTCAGGGGGCGCTGGCCTTCCTGACCGGAGCGCAATCGCGGGATCAGTACCTCACAGACGCCTATTGGCTCTACAAAGGGTTGCATTTCCTCCGCGAGGGCCTTTCTCCCGGCGACACCGTGCTGTTCTTGGGAGACGCCGGCGGGTATTACGCTCCTTCCCGCTTTATCGTAGACGATGTGTTGTCTCCGCTGTGGCTGTTGCCCTCGCCCCAGGGCTATGCCTATCCCCGCGAGGTCCGCCATGTCCCCGGGCCGATCCTTAACGGCGTGTGGGAAACCGCCCGTGCCCCGACCATGGCCGATGCCCTGCGGGAGCTGTACCGCCAGGATATCCGTTACCTCTACCTGAGCTACGTCTACGTGGCGGGGTTGACACCCTCGGAGGTCAAGGCCGCCCTGGACCAGCGGACGGACGGGTTGCGGGCACTGTGGCGGGCCGGGGTCCTGGAGGTGCCGTATGCGGATAGGTACGGGGCGGTGCTCGTGCTCACCGCACGCGCAGGGGCTGGCCCGTGACCGGGCCGGAGCAGGCGGCTTGGCCGGGATGATCCGAAACCGACGCTTGTCTCAGGTTACGGGATCAAGCAAGGTGAACCTGTTAGCGGGTATGGGAGAGGACCTCACCCCTCGTCCGCTCCCCCTTCGATACCCTCAGAGCTTGTGAAGAAATCCGGCCAGAGCCGTTCCTTGAGCTTGTCGAAAGGAACGGCGGCGCCCCCCTTCGGCACGGCTCAGGGCAGGCTGCGACAGGCTCAGGGAACGCCGCGAGGCCAAAGATTCACACGCTCTCAAGGGAAACTCCGCCGAAGGGGCCCCGCCGCCGGGGCCTTGCCCGGTGGCGTGCTCCAGCAGGTGTGCCAGGCGTGGGTCAGCGGGGCTTGTGCGCCTCCCGCAGCATACGCTCGGCCTCAGCTACCGCGGCGGCAGCATCGTCGGCGCTGAGGGCCGAGGGCAACTCCAGTTCCTTGGGCAGGAGCGCGCCCCGCTGCCAGCGCGCCACGCACCCCAGGAGGGTGCGCAGGGAGGTCATCACCTGGTTCCAGTCGTGCAAGGTGAGCGTGCGCACGCTGCCGTCGATCTGCATCCGGACCTGCTGCGCAGCGCTTCCCCACTGCACGGTCATACCATAGGCCACGACGCTTGCCCGCGGGGGAATGCCGTGTACCTGAAGGAGAATGATTTCCATATCGAAGTCGGCAATGGCTTCCATCAGCTTCTGGAAGTCCGCCGGGGCCAGGTCCAACCCCGCCTTGCCGAAGCCGAGATGGACCTGGTGCTGGTCTTTGTGGACGCCGCAGAGAAAGTCGTCGAGCAAAGCGCCTGGCCTCCTAGTGAAGATGAGGTGGGAAAGGCCGCGCGGCCGACGCCATGCGATCCGGTCCCGACGAGCGTACGGGAGATCCCTCTCCCTTTTGTTTATTGTCCACTGATCCCAGTGGCAAGGCCGTGGTGTCGGTATGTTCCGCTGTAGCAAATGTCTCGCGACCCGATGGATGCCCCCGCAGTGCGGCTGATGCGCCTGCCCCAGTTCTGGGCGCTCACGGGCCTGATGGCAGCGAGCACCCTGCTGTACCTGGGCGCGGCCCAGGCCCTGGCCGGGGACCTCGGTTTCCCGCTGGACGACTCCTGGATCCACCAGGCCCTGGCCCGCAGCCTGGCGCAGGAGGGCCGCCTGGCTATCAATCCGGGCCAGGCGACCGCCGCGTCCACGTCTCCACTGTGGACCGTGCTCCTGGCCGTGGGGTACCTGGTGGGACTGCACCCGTTCTGGTGGTCCCACCTGCTGGGTGGGGGCCTCCTGGGGCTGGTCGCGGCGCTGACCGCGCGCCTGGCGGGGCGGTTGTTCCCGGAGGAGCCGGGCCTGGTCGTCGCCGCAGCGCTGCTGGTGGTCCTGGAGTGGCGTCTGGTGTGGGCTGCCTTCTCCGGGATGGAGACCCTGCTGTTTACGGCCCTCTGCCTCGTGCTGCTCCTGCGGGCTGCCGCGACGCGCGGGCCGGATGGGTTCCTGGGCCTGGTGGGTGGGTTGGCGACGCTGGCCCGCCCTGAGGGCGTGGTGCTGTTCGGGCTGGCGCTCCTGGTCAGCGCGCTGGTAGTTGCTCGCTCGGCAAAGGCCAGGACGGACACGGTGGCGTCCGCCGGCCGGGCCAGCGGCTGGCGGGCCGCGCTGGGCGGCGTGGCCGCGGCGCTGGCCGTGTTTGGCCTGGTGCTGGCGCCTTATGTGGCCTACAACCTGGCTACCCTGGGGTCCCCGCTGCCATCAACCTTCCAGGCCAAAGCCGCTTACTACCGCCAGACCCTGACGGCGCCGTTCGTCCTGGCCTACCTGGGCCAGGCGGCTGCCTTCTTCGTGAGCGGGCCGCTCCTGGTCCTGGCCCCCGGCGCGGCGGCCCTCCTCGCGGGCATCGTGCGACAGCCCCGGCCGTGGCCGCAGCGGGCCGTCCTGCTCCTGCCGGCCGCCTGGCTCTGCACCCTCACCCTGCTGTACCTGGTGTGGCTGCCGACGCTGCACCATCACGGCCGCTATCTCATGCCGGCCCTGCCTCTGGCCGTGCTCTACGGGCTGGCAGGAACCGTCCAAATCCTCCGTCGCCAGCCGGCGCGCCGGCTGGCGCGTCTGCTGCCCCCGGTGACCGCAGGGGTCACCCTGGTCCTGTGGGGCTATGGCGCCGTCGTCTACGGTGGGGATGTGCGCGTGATCACCGACCAGCAGGTGGCGGTGGCCCGCTGGCTGCGCCGGGAGACGTCGCCGGCGACGGTGGTGGCCACCCACGACATCGGCGCTATCGGCTATTTTGCCGAGCGGCGGGTGGTGGACATGGCCGGGCTGATCACGCCGGAGCTGACCCAGACCCCCCGTGACCGGGAGCGCATCATGGCGACCCTGCGGGAGCAGGGGGCCGCGGTGGCCGCCATCTTCCCGCGCTGGTATCCCTGGCTGCCCCAGGACCCGCGCGTGCAGGAGGTGTACCGTGCCGCCACGGACTACCCCCTGCCCCTCGGCCAGGATGAGATGCGTGTCTTCGTCATACGGTGGTAGGCAGCGCGGAATGGGCGCCGGGGCAGTGGTAGTGAGCAGCGCCAAGGTGACGGGATGCACCGACGTGCTGCGTCGTCATGCACGGTCACTCAGAGCGGAGATGCGCGCCGTTGCCGTGCAATGGTAGGGGAGGATAACTCCTGGCGGGCGCGGCGGCGAGAAGTGATCAAAATCACTTGACTTGCGGAAGCCGTGCGATATAATGCAAGCAGGTGGTGGGATGGCACGGGCGGGAGACTCGATCAGAAACGTATCGATCCCCCAAGCTTTCATGGTTCTTACCGTCGCCCGACGGGCCACCCACGGAACTTCTCTGGGGAGGGAGGTGGAATACGTGAAGCAGTGGCTCATCGGGCGTGAGGAAGGTCAAGGTCTGGTCGAGTACGGACTGATCATCTTCTTGGTCGCGGTCGTGGTCATCGCGATCCTGGTGCTGCTTGGCCCACAGATCGGCAACGTGTTTAGCGACATCAACACGTCCATCTAGCTCGTTGTGCGTCCCCGGCCGCTCGGGACGTGGGAAAAGGGGCCCTCTCCATGAGAGGGCCCCTTTTCTACGGGGCATGGAGGGCGCAGAAGGTCCGGTATGGTGACGACCGCGCCGACTCCTGCCACCCCCAGCTATGCGTGGGTGCGACGATTGCTCAGTATTGAAGCCGTTTGGGTGCTCCTGGCAGTAGCCGGCCCCTTCGCCCTCGCGGTCTCGAACCCGCTCCGATGGGATATCTGGTGGGTCCTCAAGAGCGGTGAACTCATCGCCGCGGCCGGCCGCCTTCCCACCACGGATACGCTCACCTTCGCGCCCCATACCCCCACCTTCGTCAACCCCCAATGGCTGGCCCATCTCTTCTACTACGGCCTCTCTCGCTGGTTTGGCCTGGAGGGAGTGGCCCTGGGGAATGCGGTGGTGGTCACGGCCACCTTCGGCCTGGTGTTCCATCTCGCGTGGCGTCGCGGCCAGAGCATTCGCCTGGCCGCGGCTTGCACACTCCTGGCTACGGCCGTTGCCGCCAGCAATTTGAATCCGCGGGCCCAGACCCTGGGGTTTCTGCTCTTTACGCTCAGCTTCTGGGTGCTGGTCTGCGGTCGGCCAGGGATACGGAGCCTGGCGGCGCTGGCCGGGACCGAAGTCGCCTGGGCCAACACACACGGCTCGTTCTTCCTAGGGCCGGGACTGACCGCCCTGCTGCTGGCTGGAGGAGCCGTGGACGTGGTCGTTGGCCGGGGCTGGCGCGCCCTTACCCGCGCGCCCCGGCTCCGGTTTTATGCGGCGGCGCTGGCCGTCCAGACGCTGGCGATGCTGGCGACACCCTACGGATTCGGCCTGTTCGACTATGTGCGCGGTATTGTCAGCGACCCGATTATCCGCCAGTTCATCGCCGAATGGTGGCCTACGGCGGCCCTCCGGGATGCGGCGTGGACCCGCTTTGTGGCCTCACTGCTGCTCAGTGGGGCCGCCCTCGGCTACGCGGCCTGGACGCGCCGCCTGAACGCCACCGATGCCGTGCTGCTCCTCGCCTTCGCCGCCCTGGCGCTCCAGGCGGCGCGCAACGTTGCCTGGTGGGCCCTGGTCATGGCGCCGGTCCTGGCCGGGCACCTGGCGCTGGTCCCGGTCCCGCGCGGGCTGCGGCCCCAGACAGCACCCCCGGACACCGCCTCGCCGGGCCGACTGGGGATGAACGCCGTGCTGGTGGGGTTCCTGGCGCTGGCGCTGGCCTCCTTGCTCCCCTGGGTCAAAGAGGCCAACCCCTTGCTCCCGGCGGCGCAGCGCGGGCTGATCGCCCTGGAGGAGCCGCAGGCGGCTGCCTCTTTCTTGCTGTCGCAGCCGCTCCCCCCGCGCATCCTGAGCGCCCAGCACTGGGGGGCCTACCTGACCTGGCGGCTGTGGCCCCGCTACCATACTCTGCTCGACGGCCGCATCGAGATCTACCCTGCCGACGTCTGGCGCGACTACGCGGCCATCCACTTTGGGCAGGCTTCCTGGCAAGAGCGGATCGACCGCTACGCGGTGGACCTGCTGGTGCTCAGCAAAGCGTACCAGCCCGACCTCATTGCGCTGGTCAGCGCGAGCTCGCGCTGGCAGCAGCTCTACGCGGACGATCTGGCGGTCATCTTCGGCCGGAGCGACGACCGGTCCCGCCCCGCAGTGTCCCCCTACTGACCGGACGCGCGTGCCGGGCACAGCGGCGGGCTGGCGGTACGCCGTGTCCCGTCGTGGCGGGATCGAAGAGAACAACGCGTCGTGCCCATGCTTTCTTGACGGTACTCCGTGTTAGCGGTACAATGTGCATGCGTTGTACTCAGCGAGACGACGCGAGGACCTAACATCCCGAAGCCGAGAGCGGCCGAAAGAAGGACGTTGGCATGGGCAGCCGTCGCGGTGGGAATATCCTCATGGCCCTCGGGGTAGTCCTGGCGATCATCGGCGGTGGGATAGCATTCGTTCTGAGCCAGACCGCCGTCAGCCGGGCCAGCCAGGTCGAAGTCCCCAAGCGCCCCGTCGTGCTCGCCAGGCTGAACATCTCGGAAGGGACGGTGATCACCAGCGACAAGGTCGAGATTATCCAGTGGCCGGAGAACCTCATTCCTTCCGGCACGGTGACCGATTCCAAAGATCTCGAAGGGAAATTTGCCCGGGTACCCATCGGCGCCCGGACCCCGCTCAACATCAGCCAGCTTGCGGGCAGGGATCTGCAACAGCTACCGCTCCACACCGCGGCGGGTGAGGCCCCCGCCAAGGTTCCGGACGTCGTGCAGCCGGAGTTCTTGCTGGAAAAGGGCCAGGTGCTGGTCGCGGTGAACTATCCATCTGCCGGCGAGCTCATCAAGGCGGGCGCACTGAAAGCAGGCTCCCGGGTGGATATTGTGGTGCGTGCGCCGGGGGTGAACGGGGAGCAGTTGCGTCCGGTTTTCCGCAATATCCAGGTCCGGGGTGTCGGGTCGGCGCTTCCGGGGCAGGAGGCGGCGGGGGGGAGCCTGATCTTCACGGTCCCGCCGCAAGAGGCGCTGATCCTCAAGTTCCTGGAGTCGTTGAACCCCTTCCTCTTGCTCCGCGCCGCGGGCGATAGCGAGAATATTGCGGTCGAACTGGTCACGCTGGATTACATCATCACCCGTTTTGGCCTGCAACGTCCGACCGGGAGTGGGGCCGGCGCTCCCTTCACCCCATAGTGGCGGAGCATAGCCGAGACGCCGTGCCGCCGCACCACCCTGGCGCCCCGAGCGCCCCCGACCAGAGAAGTGTCTTCCTGTCGCGTTCAGCTCCCAGAGAGAAGGAGGCACGGCATGTCGCTTCTGCGCAGACTCGAAGGACAACGCTCGCAGCCGCCGGCGCCGCAAGAGGCGGCAGCGCAGCCCCCGGCTGCCGGCCAGCAGCCACCCGCACCCCCGTCGCGCCCGTCGCCGCCCAGCGCGGGGGGGGATCGGGCCGCGGTGGCCGTGCGGGACCGGAGCCGAGAGAAGGACCTGAAACAGCGCATCCAGGATCGTCTGATCAAGGAGATGGACCCGAAGCTAGACGTCACCGATGCCGCTCAGGTCAAGGCCCAGGTGAAGCAGCTCTTCGACCAGTTCATCGACGAAGAGAACGTGCTGATCTCCCGGACCGACCGGGATAAGCTGTTTGAGTCCATCGCGGCGGACATCGTGGGCTTCGGCCCGATCCAGGTCTTGCTCGATGACGACTCCATTTCGGAGGTCATGGTCAACGGCCCCAAGAAGGTCTTCGTTGAGCGCAAGGGCAAGCTGGTGCTCAGCGAGGTGAAGTTCGATGATGACGACCACGTGAAGCGCGTCATCGAGCGCATCGTGGCGCCCCTGGGCCGCCGCTGCGATGAAAGCTCGCCCTACGTGGACGCCCGTCTGCCCGATGGCTCCCGGGTCCACGCGATCATCCCGCCGCTGGCCCTCAACGGACCGACCATTACCATCCGGAAGTTCCCCAAGAAGGTCCTGACCATCGACGACCTCATCGGTTTTGGCAGCGTGACGCCGGAACTGGCTGAGTTCCTGCGGGCGGCGGTGGTCTCTCGCTTCAACATCATCGTTTCGGGCGGCACCGGCTCCGGCAAGACCACCCTGCTCAACGTGCTCTCCTCCTTCATCCCGGAAGATGAGCGTATTATCACCGTGGAGGACGCCGCCGAGTTGCAGCTGATGCAGGAGCACTGGGTGCGCCTGGAGAGCCGCAAGCCCAACATCGAGGGCAAGGGGGGAGTCCCCATCCGGGACCTGGTCATCAACACCC
>JACQUQ010000094.1 GCA_016210175.1 Chloroflexota bacterium
CATGGGCAACCGGTAGGGGCGCATGGCCATGCGCCCCTACCACCGCACGATTCCCTATGACCTCCCCTGATCCTGCACTAGGAATGCTCCCGTTCTGGCAAGGGGGCATGCGGCATGGCCCCACAGCAGCTTGAAGTTGTCGTTATCACCGGCGCCTCGGCGGGTGTGGGGCGCACGACGGTACGGCGGTTTGCGCGCGACGGTGCGCACATCGGGTTGCTGGCGCGCGGGCGGGAGGGGCGGGAGGGTGCGCGCCGGGAGGTCGAGGCGGCCGGCGGCAAGGCCCTGGTCCTCCCCACCGACATGGCCGACGCCGGCCAGGTGGAGGAGGCTACAGCCAGGGTCGAAGAAACGTTCGGGCCTATCGACATCTGGATCAACAACGCGATGGTCACGGTGTTCTCGCCGGTCAAGGCGATGGCCCCGGAGGAGTTCCGGCGCGTCACCGAAGTCACCTACCTGGGCTACGTGTACGGGGCCCTGGCCGCCCTGGCCTACCGCAGCATCCCGCTCCAGTCGGCCTACTGCGCCGCCAAGCACGCCGTCAAGGGCTTCACCGACTCCCTGCGCTCCGAACTCATCCACGACGGCAGTCACGTCCGGCTGACTAGAGTGCAGCTCCCCGCCCTCAACACGCCCCAGTTCGGCTGGAGCAAGAGCCGCATGCCCCGCAAGGCGCAGCCGGTGCCACCCATCTTTCAGCCGGAGGTGGCGGCGCAGGCCATCTCCTGGGCCGCGCACCACCCCCGCCGGGAGATCTCCGTGGGCTGGCCGACCGTACGGGCCATCTGGGGCAACAAGTTCCTCCCCGGCTACCTGGGCCGCTACCTGGCGACGGTCGGGTACGACGGGCAGCAATACGACGGCCCGGAAGACCCAAACCGTCCGCACAACCTGCGGGAGCCGGTGCCCGGCGACCACGGGCGCACGCGCCTTCGACAACCGGGCGGCCAGCTTCAGTCCGCAGCTGTGGGCGAACACCCACCAAGGCGTGGTGGCCTTCGTGGTGGCCGGGCTCGCAAGCCTTGCCGGGGTCGCCTTCTTCGTCATGAATCGGGACGCTGGGCGCGGCGGCGCATAGCAACCACCTCGTGGGAGCGCTCAGCGCGACCGTCGCCGTCACCGCGGTGGCGGGGTCACCCGCACCCGGCGTTTGGGCAACGCGCTCCTGGGCGCGGGGACCATCGCGGCCCCTGGCGGCTGGGCGGCGCCCAGCGCCGGACCGGGATGAGGATGCCGCACCACCGATGACCGCCCGGTCGGCTAGCTCGGCCGCCGTCTCGGCGCGTCGCGTTTTTGCAACCAGACGATTCCACGTGTGCCGAGCAATACCGCCAGGATGACGGCGTACGTGAGAGGCTGGCTCACGTCGATCTTGACGCGCCAGAGGAAATGGACCGCAGCCAGGACGCCGGCCACGTACACCAGCCGGTGGAGACGCTGCCACCGGCGGTAGCCGAGCCGTCTCACCCAGGAGTTGGTGGAGGTGAAGGCCAGCGGCACCAGCAGCACCAGGGCCGCGAACCCGACGGTGATGAACGGCCGCTTGGCGAGGTCTGCGACGATGGTATCCCAGTCGAAGAACTGGTCCAGCACCAGATAGGCGAGGAAATGCAGTGCGGCATAGAAGAAAGCGAACAGGCCCAGCTCACGACGCACGCGCATTTGCCAGGTCCAGCCCAGCAGGAGCTTGGCCGGCGTGCAGGCCAGGGCAGCCATCAGGAGGATGAAGGCGGTAAGGCCCAGTTCATTTTCGACCTGGGCGATGGGGTTGGCGCCCAGCGCACCCAGGCTCGCCCGCACGCCCAAGGAGGCCAGCGGCACCAGCGCGCCCAAAAAGATGCCCAGCTTGAGCCAGGGGAGCGGCGTGGCACGTCGCTGCGAGGGCCGCGGGCGGGGAGCCGGAGGCGGGATCGGGGCCGTTCGGTTAGGCGTTGCCACTGGTTGCACTCTCCCCATCAGGGCTTCTGCGTGCTCACCCTCACCCCGGCCCTCTCCCCCTGGGAGAGGGGGGAAGTGATACCTCTCACCTCTCTCCTTGGGAGAGGTCGCCCGCCCCAGGCGGACGGGTGAGGGCCAAGTATCGTGCCAGTACCCGAGAACGCAGAAGCCCTGCTCTCCTCAGTACGTAGAAGGAACCGTCGACAGGGTATGTACTCACCATGGAGGACGCGGAGACGGCAGAGAAAAGGAGAAGTTCGTCTTCGACAACTTAGGGATGGAACCGGGCTGGCGGTCCGAGCGTCCTCGGCCCGCTGATGCGGGGCACCAGGGCGTCCCACGCCAAGGGTCTATTGCTCCACAGGTTCCACCTGGAGAGCGTCCGCGAGCGCGGCGGCAAGTCGGCGTATACCACTATCGCTCTCGCTGGACGCAATCTGGTACTCCTCGTCCGCAACATCAAGCCCAATAATCCACTCTGCCGGCGGGTCGGGATGGGAGTACATACGTACCCAAACTCTTCTGACCGCGGCTACGGAGACCCCACCCGCCGTTGGTCGAGGCACAGCGTACCAAGCGTATGGTCGATAACCACTTGGGTGTCCGGATTGAACGGCCACACCGAAGCAATTGTTCCTAAGTAACCCGATGTGCAAGTTTTGAAGGCGCCAAGTCCAGGGCTGCGCTACCATAGGGGTGCCAATCTCGTATGGAGGCTGCCCGTGGACTTAGACACCTTGATTGTAACCGTCTTTTGCCTTCTTGGCGATACCTGCCGGCACTGGTGGGCAACCAACGGCTACGCCAACGAGGGCCACAGCCCACCCTTACCGACCGCGAGGTGCTCACGATGGAAGTGGTGGGCGAATACCTGGGCCTGAGCCGGGATAAGGTCCTGTTCCGCTACTTTCGGCAGCACTACCGGCCTTGCTTCCCGGCCCTGCAGGGGTGCGCCGCACCACCTTTGTCCGGCAGGCGGCCAACCTGTGGGCCGTCAAGGAGCGGCGGTGGCAGCACCTGCTGCACCAAGTCCCGCATGACCTGACCCTGGCCCTGGTGGACAGCTTCCCGCTGCCGGTCTGCCAATTCGCCCTGGCCTATCGCTGCCGACGCTTCCGGGGCGAGGCGGCCTACGGCTATGGTATGCTCACCCGCCAGACCTTTTCCGGCTTCCGAGTACACGTGCGGCTCTGCTGGCCCGGGGTCATCACCCGTTTTGCACTGGCATACCTAGTGCGGCATCAGGAGAGGTGCTCGGCATTCCCTGGTGGGAGGTAGGGGCGAATCTTGTATTCGCCCCACCCTACCCCCAGGGCGAACACAAGGTTCGCCCCTACGGTTACTCCGAAGAGGTCTCCTGATCCTGCACTAGTAGTCTGTCAGCCGTGAACTGATGGGTGAGACCGCCGCCGTGAACGGCGGGCCCGGCCTTCAGGGCGGCGGGGTGGCACCCATCAACGGAGGATTGACAGGGCACTAGGGCTGTGTCAGATGAGGTCTTGGGGAAGGTGCTATGCTTGGTCGTATGCGAGCACCTCGCTCTATCCGACCTTTGACTGACGAGGAGCGCCACGCGGTGCCGGCGGGGCTGCGCTCCCCTGATGCCTTCGTGCTGCGCCGCTGCCAGATTTTCGCCGCCAGCGAGCGCAAAGAGCGGGTCCCGTAGATGGCCCAGCACTGGGGCGGTGCGGAGCAGACCGTGCGCAACGGTATTCACGCCTTGCATGAGTCCGGCGTGGCCTGCCTGCAGCGGGCCGCCTGGTGCGCTGGGCGGCGCCGCTGCCGGACCAGCCGGACTGACAGCAGGACCAGGTCTGGCTGCACTTTGTTCAGGAGCGGCCAGTGAGTGCGATCACCCCCCAGTCGCTGGACTGGTGCTGCCAGCGGCTGGCCGCCGTCGGCAGGACGGCGCTGGGGTTGGTCTGGGACAATGCTTCCTGGCACAGTAGCGCCCAAGTCCGCCAGTGGATCCGGGAGCACAACCGGCAAGTGCGGCGCAGCGGTCAGGGCGTCCGCAGCGTGGTCTGCGGGCTACCGGTGAAAGCACCCTGGCGGAACCCGCTAGCGCCCCAGTGGGTGCATGGCAAGGGGGCGGTGGTGGAGCCAGACCGGCTGCTGACGGCGGCCGAACACGCGGAGCGGGTATGTGCCTACTATGACTGCGCCCAACTTGACCAGCTCTCCATTCCCCCAAAGGTCTCCTGATCCTACACTCGAGAGGGCGGGGGAGGCTCCCAGGAACCGTTGGGACCACCCTCCCACAGGAAAGAGGGAGCATTGCGCGCCCCTTCCCGCACCGGGGAGGGGCAGCCCGCCGCAGGCGGGCGGGGAGAGGTCCATCCTCGCCTCCCATCCCGTTACCACTTTGGGGTGCGCCCCGTCGTACGGTCATGGGGCCGGGCGGGGGAGCGTGGTATACTGGTTGGCGACGGCCTGGAGGTGGGCCGGGGTAAGCGTGGCGAGGGGCGTACTGACCCCGGTTCCGTGAGGATGGAGCGGGACGGGCGCTGCGAGAGCGAGGGACTGGCGGTGCGCGAGCGTCTGCGAGTGGGCTATCGTATCCTTTGGCGCAGCGTGGAGGATTTTCAGGCCAACGAAGGGACGCTGGCCGCCGCGGCTATCGCCTACTTCGCCTTGCTCTCGATCTTCCCGCTGGTCCTGGGGCTGATCGTCATCGTCTCGTTCTTTCTCGATCCTGAGGCAGCGAGAGAACAGATCTTCGTGATCGTGGGACAGGCCTTCCCCGTCTCGCGGGAGATGATCGAGACCATCGTCGCCGACCTGCTGGAAGCCCGCGGCACGGCCGGGCTGCTCTCGGTCGCCGCGCTCCTGTGGTCCGGAAGCCGCATCTTCGACGCCCTCCGGGTTGTCCTGAACCGGGCCTGGGGGGCACAGGAGCCCAGGGGTTTTCTCCTTCAGCAGGCGGTCAAGGGGGGGCTGCTGGTCGCGACCGTGCTGGCGATGTTCGCCGTGCTGTTCGCTGCGGCGCTTGCCCGGCTGCTGGCGGGGTTGGAGATCCCGTTCCTGGGGGTGCGCCTGGCCGACCTCCCCCTCTGGGATGTGGGCCTGTCACTGGTCCCCGCAGCGGCAACCTTCGTCGTGCTGCTGGTGCTCTACCGCCTGGTGCCGGCGGCGCGCGTCAGTTGGCGTGCCGCAGCCATTGGCGCCGGGGCCGGCACCGTGCTGATCGAAGTCGCCAAGCAGATCTTCTACCTCTTCATCCGGCTGGGCGAGTACAACCTGGTGTATGGTCCCTTGGCGGGCGGGGTCATCTTCCTGGTGTGGACCTATTTCCTTGGGGTGATCCTCATCTACGGAGCGGAGTTCGGCAAGGCAGTCACCGAGGAAATCTGGGGGACCGAGGTCGCGGCGGAACGGCGGCCCCGCGCCGCGTGAGTGCGGCGATGCCCCAGAGAGCGGCCGGGCAGCGCCCCCGCCTACCTCCCCTCCGATGTACGTACGCTCTTATTCTTATAGGTGCTTTGCAGACTGCCCTAGTGTTCTGTCAGGCATAAACTGATGGGTGCGACTGCCGCCGTGAACGGCGGGCCCGCCCTTCAGGGCGGCGGGATGGAACCCATCAAAACAGGATTGACAGAGCACTAGCGCAGCAACTCCCATCCCAGGTCGCGGGCCAGGCCCCAGAAGTTCCGCAGGAGCATGAGCTGGGGATGGCGGAGGGCGACCCGCACCGCCCAGGAGCGGGTCACCTCGGCGTGGAGCAGCTGCGCGAACTCCTGGGGCGTCAACCGGAGGAGCAGCCGCACCTGGTCGTCCCACTCCGGGTCGGTGTAGCGGGTCCAGCGGGCGCTAATCTGGTAGCCCATGCGCATGGCGTGGGTGTAGCGGGCGCGCCAGGCTGCGCCGTAACGGGCCAGGAAGGCGGCTGAGGTGTCCCCGGAGCGCACCGCCTCGATGATCACCGGGGCGGCCAGCCGTCCCGCCTGGATGGCGAAGCGAATCCCCTCCCCTGCCAGGGGCGATGCCTGGGCGGCCGCGTCGCCGACCAGCACCAGCCCGTCGGCCGCGAGGCGCTCTGGCGGGCTGACCATCGGAATCAGCCCGGCATGGACCTCGATGGGACTGGCGCCGGCGCAGGCGTCCCGCAGGGCCGGGTGCTCCTGGATCATGTGGTCCAGGGAGCGCCGGGGGTCCGCATCGGTCAGCGGGCGTACCACGCCCACGCCCACCCGCACCCGCCCGCTCCCGTAGGGGAAGGCCCAGGCGTAGCCGGTCGGGGCTACCCGGTTGCCCAGGAGAAACAGGACCTGCTCCTGGTCGTAGTTGGGGGCGTAGAGGTCGTACTCCGCGCCCAGGCCGTAGCGGGGGTAGCCGGGGTGGACCCCGGCCTTTTTCGCGATCTCCGCCCAGAAACCGCTGGCATCCACGACGATGGTGCTCTCGACCGTGAGCGGTCCCGCTTGTACGCCCACCACCGCGCCGTCCTGCATGAGGGGACGCTCGACCCGGCTCTTCAAGCGGAGCGCAGCGCCCGCGTCCACCGCACGCTGGGCGAGGTACTGGTAGAAGCGGCGCACGTCCAGGACGCAGCCCACCGGCGGGTGATAGCGATAGCTGGCCTCGACACTCGGTCCGATGAGGCGGATCGTGCTGACGGGGTGGTAGAAGTCGGGGGGAATGTCCAGGGCCTGGAGGTCGGCGATCCAGCTTCCGCCGCTGGTGCGCACCGGTACCCCGATGGCCTCGTTGCGTTCGAGCACCAGGGTTTCCAGGCCCGCCCGCGCCGTTCGCTCCGCGACCGTCAGGCCCGCTGGCCCCGCCCCGATGATGGCTACGGCGACCCGCTGCGTCAAGCGTGCTCCCCCTGGACGTGGATGGCGCTGCCGGCCCGCCGGGATTCCTGGTAGAACGTGTGCGGCCCGCTACGGCAAAGCGTCCGCGCTCCCGGATGATAGCGCGCTACTGCTCGACGCCCAGCACCACGTTGTCGATGAGACGGGTGGCGCCGATGCGCACCGCCAGGGACACCAGGACGCCGCCCCTGATCTCCGAAAGCTCCCCCAGGGTGCGGGGGTCGGCCAGGCTGATGTAGTCGATGCGGGCGCGGGGCTCCTCCTGGATGAGGTGCGTCATGCGGGCACGGATGCGGTCGGCGCTGCGCTCGCCGCCCGCGTAGAGGGTGCGGGCCAGCTCCAGCGCCCGGAAGAGCACCAGCGCCGCCCGGCGCTGCTCCGGGTCCAGGTACACGTTGCGGCTGCTCATCGCCAGGCCGTCGGGCTCCCGCACCGTGGGGCAGACCACCACCTCCAGGTTCATGGTCAGGTCCGCCACCAGCTTCTGAATGACCACCACCTGCTGGGCGTCCTTCTGGCCGAAGTAGGCCCTGGTCGGCTCGACGATATTGAAGAGCTTGGCTACCACGGTCGCCACGCCGCGGAAGTGGCCGGGGCGGTGCGCGCCTTCCAGGCGCTCCGTGACGCCCAGCACCTCGACCCAGGTGTTGAAGCCGGGAGGGTACACCTCCTCCGGGGGAGGGAGGAACACCAGGTCGGTGCCGACCTCCCGCAGCAGGCGCAGGTCGCGCTCCTCATCACGAGGGTAGCGGGCCAGGTCCTCCTGGGGGCTGAACTGGGTAGGGTTCACGAAGATGCTCACCGCGGTGGCGTCGTTCTCGGCCCTGCACCGGCGCACCAGGGCCAGGTGCCCCTGGTGCAAGTAGCCCATCGTGGGCACGAAACCAAGCGATCCCGCCCGCGCGCGGCGGGCCGCCTTGAATGCCGCTATCGTCCGGATGACCTGCATCGCCTGCTCCTTGCCCCATCCTGGTGGAGTGTTGGGACCGTCCCTACTATACCAGGCCGCCCCCCTTCCTTGCCAACCTGCGCACCATCGCGCGGGATCATGCGTCCGTGGCTCGACCCACCCGCTGTTGCTCCTTAGATACGTTCTCAAGATAGTCGGTGATCGACGCGTACAGTTTGCAGCTAGAGATCCCTGGGCAGGTGTGGTATACTGAAAGCACTGGAACGTTTCGCCGGCCCGCCGCTGTGACAGGGTAGCTTGCTTTCTCCCACGGGCGTGGATGCTTTCGAGGCAGCGCCCGATACTCCCTTCGGATTGCGCTGACGAACCGTACCAAGACTATCACTCTCTCTATAAAGGAGTCAGCGCGAGATGACTGATAAAGACCTCACCTGCCGCGATTGCGGCGCCACGTTTGCCTTCACCGTCGGTGAGCAGGAGTTCTATCGCCAGCAGGGGTTCACCAACGAGCCGAGCCGCTGTCCGAACTGCCGGGCGGCGCGGAAAGCGAACCGTGGCGGTGACGCTTTCGGCGGCAATGCTAGCCGTGGGTTCGATCGCCCGCGACGGGAGATGTACCCGGCCGTTTGCGCGCAGTGTGGCAAGGCGACGGAAGTCCCGTTCCTGCCGCGCGGCGACAAGCCGGTCTACTGCTCGGACTGCTTCACGCCCCGGCGCAGTGCGAGCCACGACCGGAGTTGGTAATGCAAATTATTCGGCGGGACGGGGAGGGCTTCGAAGAGTTTCTTCGTCGCTATAAACGAGAACTCGCCCAGTCGGGTATCCTCCGGGACCACAAGCGCTCTCGGTTCTATTTGAGTCCGGGAGAGGCCCGACGGCAGAAGCAACAGGCGGCGGAACGACGGCGGCGCCGAAAGCGGACGAATAGCTAGCGGGTAGCCAGGGGGCGGTGCGCAATGCACCGCCCCCTGCAACGTTCTCACCGGGACCCTACCGTGCATTGATGGATGCCGGCGCCCTGACCGCCTGGCTACGGGTCTTCGTGCTGCTCCGGGGGGTACGCCGCCGCCAGCCAGCCGCGCAGCACTTCGCCCACGCTCCAGGCCTGGGCTACCGCTCCGCCGGGGTGTTGCGGCAGGTCGCCGTCGAACAGCTCCCCAACGGTCCCGATGGCGCCCTGGGCCAGGTGCGGAACCAGCCCCTCGAACAACCGCCGCGTGGCCGCGGGGTCGCCGTAGGTCTTGCGGTGGGCATCGGCGTAGCAGCCCAGCAGCCAGGGCCAGGCGCTCCCCTGGTAGGCCGCGGTATCCCTGCTCCCCTGGTCCCCCTCGTAGCGGCCCCGATAGCGCGGGTCAAAGGGCGAGAGGGTCCGCAGGCCGGCGGGCGTCAGCAGGTGGCCGGTCACGGCCTCCAGGGTTGGCTGCCAGCGCGCCTGCTCCAGCACCGGGTGGTCGAGGGCAATGGCCAGCACCTGGTTGGGCCGCAGACTGGCGTCGTTACCCTCCGGACCGTCTACCACATCATAGAGGTGCCCGCCCTGGGCATACCAGAAGCGTCGGTTGAAGGACTCCCGAATGCGCTCGGCCAGCCGGTCAAGCCCGGCGATGGGCCGCCCCACCTGTGGCCCCCAGGCGGCCAGGGAGCGCACCGCATGGTACCAGAGCGCGTTCAGCTCCACGGGCTTGCCGGTCCGGGGAGCCACCGCCCAGCCGCCCACCCTGGCGTCCATCCAGGTCATGCCCGGCTCCCCCACCCGCAGCAGACTATCGGCGGGGTCCATGCTGATGCGGCGCCGGGCGCTGCCCACGTAGGCGCGCAAGATATCCTCCAGAGCCGGGTAGACCTCCCGGAGCAAAGCCCGGTCTCCGGTGCGCTCCAGGTACGCTCCCAGGGCAGAGAACAGCCACAAGGCGGTATCCGCGCCCCCGAAGTCCCGCTGCCGCGCCGGGTCCAGCAGGCTGTCAGGGAGCATCCCCCGGTCCACGGCGCGAGCGCAGGCCCGCAGGATGGCCGCTGCCGCCTGCTCGTGGCCCGTTGCCAGCGCGATCCCCGGCAGGCTGACCAGCGTGTCGCGGGTGCGGTCCCCGAACCAGGGGTACCCGGCGAGGATACCGTAGCCGACGTCCTGCGACGCCGCCGCGCCGGGAGGCGACACCAGGAACTGATTAGCCGCCAGCACCAGCCACCGCGCCAGCGGGTCGTGGTCCAGGGGCAGCCCGCTCTGGCGCAGCAGCGCCTCCTGCCGCTCCTGGTAGCGTTCGAGGGCCCGCTCATAGTCCCGGTCCACGGCCTCCAGCGGCTCGGCCGTGGCGATCAGGGCGATACGGTCCCCGGCCCGCATCCGGACCCACCAGCTTCCGGGGCGGTACACGTCCTCGCGCGTGGGCAGCCCACGGCGCTCCTCCCAGCGATGGCGGAAGTGCCAGTACCAGGCCCCCTCGGACTGGAAGGCCGTCGGAGGCTCCAGTAGCAGCCGGAAAGCAGGTGCGCCCGGATAGGCTTCGATCTCGATGCCATCGTGGACGGGCCGCTGGGAGAAGTGCCAGTGGGCAAAGCCCTGAGTCTCGCGGTGGCTATCCCGAAACGTCACGAGCGGCGTCAGGCGCAGGTCAACCGGCGCGCCGGCCTGGAGACAGTGGTAGAGGATGTAGGTGGTATGCCGGCCATACTCCATCCATACCGTCTTTTCGATGACCGCTCCGGGGAGGGTATACCGGAACACCGGTCGCATCCCCTCCAGGCGCACCTGGTCCAGGAAGCGGTAGCCCTCCGGGTGCAGCCCCCCCTCGTACTCGTTGGTGGCCAGGGGAGAGGTCTGTCCATCAACCACCACCTCCTCATCGACCTTGCTCAGCAGCACCATGCGCCCGGCTGGGGGGTGCAGCGCCGCCACCAGCAGCCCATGGTGGCTGCGGGTGTTGGCCCCCAGGATGCTGGCGGCGGCGTAGCCGCCCAGGCCGTTGGTCACCAGCCATTCCCGCTCCAGCGCCGCCTCTGGACGCTGGCACACTTCCCGAGGAATGATCATCATCCTCCCGACACCCTCCTCGCCGTCGTTTCCCTCTCAGGCAGCTTACCATACCCGCGCGCCTGGGGCCAAGCAGACGGATCCCTGGGGCTGCTCCGGCTGCCGGCCATGAAGCGGCAGGGGGTGCTCCCCGGAGGGCCTGAAAACACCCTGGAAAGGGGCCGGGCAGCTGGCGCGCGTCACCGAGGAACGCGCGCCAGTGAGTTATACTGATCATAGAGTGTGAAGCGCTAGGAGCGGCTTGGGAAAGGAGCGGTGGAACCATGGAGTTGACCCGGCAAACGCTGCACGACCTTAGCAAGCTCCAGACGAACAGTCATCCTATCCTGAGCGCCTACCTCAACGTGGACCCCGCCACCGGCAACCTGGTCTCCTATCCCGTGGTGTTCCGCGACCGGGTGCGGGCCTTGGCCGCAACGCTCCAGGACGAGGCGGAGCGAGCGGCGTTGGAACGAGAGGCGCAGCGGGTGCTGCGGTTCCTGGAGCACGACTTCGTGCGCACCGGCAAAGGGCTGGCTATCTTCTCCGCGGAGCCGGCCGGGCTCTGGGAGGTCCAGCAACTGCTCGCGCCGGTGCCGAACCTGGTGTACCTGAACCGGGAGCCGGTGCTCGGTCCCCTGGTGCGCGTGGCGGAGGACCTGGAGCGCACGGCGGTGCTGCTGGTGGATAAGGAGCACGCCCGCCTGTACACCCTGCGGCTGGGGGAGATCGAAGACCAGTCGGCGATCTTCGACGAGGTGCCGGGCAAGCACAGCCAGGGCAGTTGGTCGCGTGGCATGAGCTTCCCGGCGATGAGCCAGGGCGGCCTGGCCCAGCCGGGCAGCCATGGCCTTGGCGGGGGGTCCCGGGGCGGTGTGGAGTACGACCGCCATATTGAGTACCATGTGCGGGAGCACATGAAGCACGCGCTCAGCCGCCTGGATCTCTTCGCCAGGGGACGGCCCTTTGGCCGGCTCATCCTGGGTGGCCCGCAGGAGGCGCTGGCCGACTTCCGGCAGGTCCTGCCGCCACAGTTGGCCCAGCGGGTCATCGGTACCCTGACGCTGTCCCTGGAGGCGCCGGCGGAGGAGGTCCGCCTCGCCGCGCTGGAGATGGCCCGCCGCTGGGAGCAGGAGGATGAGGAGCGCCGGGTACGGGAGCTGCTGGAGGGAGCAGCCCTGGGCGGCCGCGCGGTGGTGGGCTGGACCCCGACCCTCCAGGCGCTGCAATTCGGGAAGGTGTGGCGGCTGCTGGTGGCGGAAGGCTTTGCGGCGCCCTGCTTCGAGTGCCCCCAGTGTGGTTATCTCAGCGCCACCGAGGGCGCGTGCCCGGCCTGCGACCGTCCGCTGACCGAAGTGCAGGATGGCGTGAGCCATGCCATCGTGCTGGCACTCCGCCAGGATGGCGATATTGAGGTGGTCGCAGAGCACGCGGCCGCGGTCCTGCGGGACCACGGCGGCATTGGGGCTATCGTGCGCTTTTAGGGCATGGGCGCGACGTGGAGAGGTGCATTGCGCCCTCACCCCGTGGCTCCCTCTTCCCGCCGTGAAAGCGGGGTGACCAGAACTGGTACCAGGTGGGAGGTGAGGACAGCCCTCTCCCCGCCGCAGGGAGGGGCGCGGGGTGCTCCCCCTTCCCCCGCGGGGAAGGGGGCCGGGGGGTGAGGTCACGCACCCGTCAGCAAGTTTCACCATGTTTTGGTCACTCCCCTTGAAAGCGGGGGAATCCCACCCTCCCTTGCCCAGCCCTGCGGCAAGTTCAGGCCAGGTCGTGGGGGAGGGGGGCGGGTAAGGGCGCGCCCCTCGCTGTGGTCTCGACGCGCACGCTGCCCAGTCCCCGGAACTGGCTCCCCCCGTCCCTCCCCTTTGGCAAGCTGGTAGAGTGTGTTTGCCAACCTCTGCCGGACCTGGTGTAGGGGCGAATCTGGTATTCGCCCCGGTCCTGCCTGACCAAGGGCGAACACCAGGGCTTGCCCTGAGCTTGCCGAAGGGTTCGCCCCTCCAAAAACGATTTTGCCAACACACCCGCGCCCTCGCGCTCCGGGGAGTGCAACCGTGGAGCCACCCCTGCTGCCATCGGTAAGGTGCGGTGCAGAGACTTTGCAAAGACGCCTTGGTACTGGTACCCTGGCGGTAGGGTCCCACGGTGGAGGAGGAATGCGTGGCGGTGGTGGAAGATACCCCAGCTTGCAGTATGATTCATGGAGGTAAGCGTGAATACGTTAGAGGCCGTCGCCCGCATCTTGAAAATGGAAGGCGTCGAGTGGGTGTCGTGCTTTCCCTCCAACAACCTCTTGGAGGCGGTGGCACGAGAGGGCATTCGTCCTATCATGTTCCGGCAGGAGCGCGGCGCGGTCATGGCTGCGGACGGATTTAGCCGCCTGAACGACCGGAAGCAGTTTGGTGTGGTGATCACCCAGGGTGGGCCTGGCGCCGAGAACGCCATGGGCGGCATTGCCCAGGCCTTCGGCGATAATGTGCCGATCCTGGTGCTCCCCGGCGGGCCGGCGGTCGCCCAGTATGCGGTCCGCCCGAACTTCTCCGCGGTCCGCACCTACCAGACCGTCTCCAGGTACGGCGAGGTCATCCTTCAGCCCGCCATGGTCGCCGACGTGATGCGGCGGGCCTTCCACGCGCTGCGCAACGGGCGTCCCGGCCCGGTCATCGTCGAGATTCCCGCGGATGTTGGGGGTCAGCCCGTCCCCGAGGCGGCCCTGCGCTACCAGCCGCCCAAGCGGTCGCCGCAGGCGCCCTCCCCCGGCGATGTCCAGGACGCGGTGCGGCTCCTCCTCAATGCCCGGAAGCCGGTCATCTGGTCCGGCATGGGCGTGCTGTTCTCCGCGGCCACCGCCGAGTTGCGCGAGTTCGCCGAACTGACGGAGATCCCGGTCTACTGCACCATGCCCGGCAAGTCTTCCTTCGACGAGCGCCATCCCCTGGCCCTGGGGTCCGGCAGCGGTGCAACCACCCTCCAGGCGTGGCGCTGGCTTCAGGAGTCGGACGTGCTGTTCGCTGTCGGTTCCAGCTTGACCAGGACCAGCTACGGCCAGCCCATCCCGGACGGCAAGGTCCTCATCCACAACACCGAGAGCATCGAGGACATCAACAAGGACTATGTGGTCGAGGTCGGGCTGCCGGGGGACGCGAAGCTGACGCTCCAGATGCTGATCGCTGAGGTGAAGGCCCAGCTTGGCGAGCGCGGCCGCCGGGGCCAGACCACGGTCGCAGCGGAGATCGCGGCGGTGCGCAGGGAGTGGCTGGCGCAGTGGACCGCGCTGCTGCACTCCGACGAGGTGCCCATCAACACCTACCGGGTGATCGGGGAGCTGGAGCGGACGCTGGAGAAAGAGCGCAGCATCCTCACCCACGACGCCGGCGCGCCGCGGGACACCATTATGCCCTTCTACACCGCGACGGTGCCCCACAGCTACCTCGGCTGGGGCAAGACCACGCACCTGGGCTACGGCATCCCCCTCATGATCGGGGCCAAGCTGGCACAGCCCGACAAGTTCTGCATCAATTTCATGGGCGACGGCGCTTTCGGCATGTCCGGCATGGACCTGGAGACCTCTGTCCGTGCGGGCATTCCCATCACCACCATTGTCCTGAACAACGGCGACATGGCGACCTATCCGGGTGGGTATCCGGTGGCCCGGGAGCGGTACCACCTGACCACCATGACCGGAGACTACGCCAAGATCGCTGAAGGCATGGGAGCGGTCGGCATCACCGTGACCCAGCCCGCCGAGCTTGCGGGCGCGCTGCAACGAGCGCAGCGGCTGAACGCTGAAGGGAAGACGGTGCTGTTGGACATCCACACCAACCTGGAGGGCCGCCGGTCCCGTTTTGGCAGCCCGGCGGAGTAGACCCCACGACCCAGTTGCTCCGCGGCCTCCGCTCCGCCGGGCAGGTCCCGTCCCTACGGCGCTGGGACGGGGTCCGACGGCGGGGTGAGCGGCCACGTGCCCGTGCTGGGTGTGCCGTTGAGCGAGGCCCGCCGCTCGCGGATGCGGGCGCCCATCGTCGGGTCAACGCCCTGGGGCCAGGTACGCTTCAGCGAGTCAACGACCGGGTTGGAACTGCGTCCGATCCCCACAATCTCGATCTCGCCCACGTCTCCATCCTGCAAGGGGCCGAGACCCTGGTGGTTCGTCCCGCAGAGAATGAGATCGCCTGGCTTCAGCGTCATCACGGCCGACAGGGCGGCGATGAGATACGCGACGCTGTGCTCCATGTCGCTGGTGTTGTAGTCCTGCCGGAGTTGGCCGTTCACCCAGTACCGGACCTGAAGCTGGTTCGGATTCCGGATGGCGTCGGCGGTGGTAATGGCCGGGCCGAGCGGCAGGAAGGTATCGAACGACTTGCCGTATTCGCCGGCCAGCGGAGGCTCCCCCTCCACCGGAGCGCGGGCGGAGACATCGACCGCGGTGGTGTACCCGAAGACGTAGTCGAGCGCCTGCGCTTCCGGGACGTTGTGTGCCGCCCTCCCGATGACCACCGCGAGTTCTGCTTCATGATGGAAGATGACCGGGCGGAAGGGAGGAAGCACAATGGTATCGCCTGGGCCGATGACCGCATCCGGCGATTTGAAGAAGGTTTGCAGCGGCCGGACCGGTTCGACCCGGACACCCTCCATGAAGTTTCCCCGGCCGCAGAGCACCTTCCCCGGCCGCGGCACGGGCGGGCGCAGGCGGACCTGGTGCAACGGGATGGGGGTTCCTTCCCGCTCCAACCGCTCCAGCCGTGAGCGTAGGAACGGGAAGTTGATGATGATATTCTCCAGGGTAAGCTGAGGGGAACCGGCCTGGAGGCCTTCCACCTCGGGGCTGATGTCGATGACCCCGTTCTCCTTGAGGATGCATGGCCGGAAGTCGTCATAAAACCCGATCTGCACGCGCTCCCTCTTTCTCTTTCGGATGCTTACCTTGGTCTTCACCCAGACTTGTTATACTCTTCTTGACACCTGGATGCAAGGATTTTACGGCCTTGGCCGCAGTCAACTCGTTTTCCCGAAAGGGAGCGGACCGCACCTGCTCCTGGGCCAGGGCGGAAGCCGCCTGGAACTCCGCCGGTGACACCGAGCGCAAGGGCGATGGCCAAGTACGAGCGGACCGGATGTGCGGAGCGCATGCGACGGAGCAGCGGAAGGCCGCCGGGATCGGGGGGCCTTCCGGTAGGCGCAGATGGGCAGCATCCCGCAAACCACGGGTGCCAGGCTACGGCGAGCGGGCGCTACTCCAGCGTTCCGCCGGGGGTGGCAGGTGCGGAGGAAATGCGTTACTGGTAGACCACCTCCTGGGGTGGTGGGGTGAGCGCCATGACCTCCTCCGGGCTCATCAGTGGGTTGTCCCACGCGAGGAAGAGTTTGAGACCCAGGGCATTGGCCGGCTCGCCCGCGTATTCCTGATAGTCGTGGACTTTCCCGCCAACGCCGCTATAGCCAACGCCGTCGGCGTTGATGAGGAGATGGACGTTGGGGAAATCGACGTTCAGGAGTTGCTTGTTGGTCAGCATGATAGGGTCAAACTGGTACACCTTGAGGATCTTGTCCGGCAGCCGGTGTTCGCTGATAAACTGCTGCATCATGTCCTGAATCAGGTTGATGTCCGTGGCGTCCATGCTCCCCAGCGTATCTCCCGGCACCCCACCTCGTCTTGACATAAAGAACTCGGTATCGATGGCGAGGTGGATGTTGGGCTTCATCAGGTAGGGGAGCACCTTCTGCACCTCCTCCCGGATTGCGCGGTAGCCGAGCTGCAAGTCGATAAAGACGAGGATGTTCTGCTCCTCGGCGAACTTTAGCGTTTCCTCAAACAGGTCCAGGCGCGGGGTGTAGTGGGCATAGGGAGGGCTGCTGCTGTTGGCGACCAGGTAGACATAATCAAAGCACGGCGTTACCCTGCGCTCTCCGTTGAGCCGGTCGTAGATGCCTGCCAGTTCCCGCAACCGGCGCGCCAGCTCTTCGAGGGGAAACTGGCCGAGGATGCCCATGCTGGCCGCCACCCGATTGCCGTAGTAGCAGACGATGGTGTTGCGTATCTGCTCGTTCTGGGTGGGCTTGGGCGTGATGCGCACCGGCGCCGTTTCCGGTTGCGACGGCTGGAAATAGTAGTAGTTCTGGCTGCACGTCACCACACCCTCGACGCCACCCACCATCTCCGGCCAGTGTGCGCCTTCGTCGTAATAGGCGGAGCACCCTTCTCCCACGATGCGTCCGAGCTGCGGATCGTACGTCGGGGCGAGCGTGCGCGGTGCCGGCGCTGGCTGCGGTGAGGCCAGCGTCGGGGTGGGAGTGGCCGACGGCGTCGGCGTACGCTCGGGGCGCGGTGTGGGCGCGGGGGGTGGCGCAGGCGTGCGCGCCGGCACCGCCGTCGCGGTCGCGGTGTCCGGTAGGAGCGTGCCGGGCGTCACGGATGCGGTGGGCGTCGCACCGGCGGTCGCTTCCCCGGCTACGGTCGCCGTCACGGTCTCCGGCGCCGGGGGAGCAGGGGGAGCAACGGGTGGTGTGGCACAGCCCAGCACACTACCGAGGAGGGTGAGGGGGAAGAGTATCCCAGCCCAAAGGACGAGGCGTGGATTTTGTGTCATCAATGGCCTTTCAGCGCGCGGCAGCCTGAGAGACACGGCAGCCAAGGACACCGCGGGCGCTGCCGTCGGCGTTCCGGTACGCACTTCTTGCGACGGGCCTTGCGGGTCTGTGTCGCGCTCGGCACCCCGATACTTTTAACAGTCCTCTAAGTCTCCTCTTACGCCATTCTAACACGGCCTCGGGTTCAATAGTTCTCGGGTGGACTACCCACCTGACTATCGCCGCCAGCGGTGAGAGCGCAGCGCCCAGCCACCGGACCAGATAGCCAAGAGGAGGGAAAGGCCCTATGACCACGGTAGCCAGGACCAAGCTCATCCCCATGGGCGACTGTGTGGTCGTCAAGCTCCTGAACCAGGAAGAAGTGACCGCGTCTGGGATCGTGCTCCCGGACACTGCCAAGGAGAAGCCCAATCAGGCTGAGGTGATCGCCGTGGGGCCGGGCCGCGTGACGGAGCACGGGCAGCGGCTGCCCATGGACCTTCAGCCCGGTGATCGGGTCGTGCTGCACAGCTACGCCGGGAACGAGGTGAAGCTGGACGGGCAGGAGTATCTGATCATCCGCGAGAGCGGTATCCTCGCCAAGCTGGACTAAGGTCCCAGCGAACGACCAAGCTGAGACCCACACTGCACGAGGGAGGTAGCACCTATGGCGAAGCAGATCCTGTTTAGCGACCAGGCGCGGGCCAAGCTGAAGCGGGGGATCGACACGCTGGCGGATGCGGTGAAGATCACCCTGGGACCCAAGGGCCGCAACGTGGTCCTCGACAAGAAGTGGGGGGCCCCCACCATCACCAACGACGGCGTCACCATCGCCAAGGAGATCGACCTCGAAGACCCCTTCGAGAACATGGGCGCCCAAC
>JACQUQ010000093.1 GCA_016210175.1 Chloroflexota bacterium
CCTACACCGTGTGCGAGACGCTGCCGGCGGGCTGGACCCAGTCTTTCCCGACGGCGGACGCCGACTGCTCCGGCCACACCCACGGGGGCACTATCACGCCGGGGGCCAATGGCTACGACATCGATCTGCGCCCGGGCGAGGAGGATAGTGGCAACGACTTCGGCAACTTCCAGGCGGCGACCAAGTCCGGCGTGAAGTTCGCGGACCTGGATGCCGATGGCGTGAAGGACGCCGGGGAGCCGGGGCTGAGCGGCTGGGAGATCCACCTGTCCGGCACCGACAGCCAGGGCAACGCCCTGCACCTGCACACCACCACCGACGCCAGCGGGGCCTACGCCTTCCGCGTCCCGCCCGGCAGCTATACCGTGTGCGAGACGCCCCAAGTCGGCTGGACCCAATCGGCGCCGGCGGCGGGTGCGGGTATCGTGAGCTGCCTGGGCCACAGCGGTGGCGGTGGCGGCGCGCCGGTGGGCCTGGGCTACCGCATCACCCTGACCTCAGGCCAGGCAGACAGCGGCAACGACTTCGGCAACTTCCAACCGCCCGCACCGCCGAGCAGCGGGAGCGGGGTGTCGGAGCCGGCCCCCAACCCGGCACCGGAGCCGACTCCCAACCCGACACCGGAGTCGAACCCGGCACCGACCCCCAATCCGGAGCCGGAGCAAAACTCGGAGCCGGTTGCTGCGCCGAGCCCGACGCCGGAGCAAAACCCGGAACCGATCACGGCGTCGAACACGGAGTCAACCACCAGCGCGGTGCCCAAGGAGTTGCCGAAGACCGGGGATTGGTCACCGCTCCTGCTCGTGGTGGTCGGCAGCCTCTTCACCCTCCTGAGCGGGTTGAAGCTGCGGCAGCGTCGGAGCTAGGGCGGCGTCAGACACGCCGCTGGGGATGGGTACGACGCGGGTGCAGGAAGCCAATCTCCTGCGCCCGCTGCATGAAGGGGAGCGCACCTCGTTGTGGAACGGGGTGCGCTCCTCGCACGCTTTCGTGCCCCGGCGCTCCCGACCCTGCTCGCCAGCAACCGCGGCCAGGCTCCTGCGCCCCGCACCCACACCGTGGGCTGCACTGACCAGACTGCCGCGGTCAATAGAGCCACCGCGTGGCTTCCGCCTCACACGCGCGTTTCTGGGCGTCATCCAGGGGGTGATAGGTCAGGGCGAGATCCACATTTTCCCGAACCCTGGACGGGTATCTCGCCCCAGGTATGGCGACCGAAATGCCGGGATGCGACAAGACATACCGTAAGAGCATCGCCGGGGACAGGAGGCGCTCCGGCCCGGCGGCGTGCCGGATCCCGCGCAGCGTGGTCATGCGTCCCGAGCCACCCAACGGCCGCATGACAATCACCCCGACGTCACGTTCCTGCGCCAGACCTATCAGCCGCTCGGTCTCCGGGGAGAAGGCCGAGTACTCCAGCATCACCGTGTCAAACTCCCCGCAGGTGATAGCTTGCTCCAGGACCCCCAGATGGTGCGACGAGATACCGATATGTGCGATCTTCCCCAGGAATTGCGCTATCTGCAAACCTTCCAGCGCACCCCCCTCGCGCCTCACCGCTTCCCAGGACTCCGGGGACACATCATCCAGCTGGTAGAGGTCGATGCGGTCTCTCCCAAGCAGGCGCAAGCTCCGGTCAATGTCGTACTGAGCGCCGTCTCTGGTGCGGTTGATGGTCTTGGTGGCGAGGTAGCAGCTCTGGTCCCCTCGTTTTCTGAGGACCTGGCCGATAAGGTACTCACTACCCTCATAGATGCGGGCGGTATCAATGAAGTTCACCCCGAGGTCAAGCGCCAGGTGCAGGGTCTCCTCCCCTTCCGGCACCTGCGCGGTGTCCAACGTTCCCAGGCCCAGCTCCGTCACCATCACCTTGGTTCGTCCTAGCCTGCGCTTCTTCAGCTCTGCCACGGGTGTCCTCCTGGTGTGGCTGGTCTGTTCCAGGGTGCCGAGAGCATAGCAGGCAGCGCGGCGGGCAGCAAGCGCGGCGTCGCGGGGACTCGGTTCCAAAGTGTGTTGGTGAGTTGGATCCCGTGCCTGACCTGCACCTCGGCTCAGGCGTGGGGATCACGTCACCAACAAAAGGTAGAACCGAGTCGTCGCGGGCTGCCACCCGCGGTTGACGCGATACCGCGGTAAAATACAAAGGGCCTGGATATCCAGGCCCAGGTTGCCTTGCCGGGTCTCGCCCACCGTCCTCACCTTCGTTGCCCGTACCCCACCCGCGCCCGCACTATCACGGTCAGCGGCCCTGCCCTCCTACACGTCCTCCACCTTCCTGGCAAGGCAGCCGAAGAACTGGGTCATCATGATGCGGGCCGCGCCGGCGAGCATCCGCTGCCCCACGGCCGCGATGGTGCCCCCCACGTTCGCGTCCCCGTCCACCGTGATGTGCGTGGCGGCGCCCTCGGCGGCCAGGCTGATCAGCCCCTCACCGTTGACCACGCCGATGGCGCCCTGCCCCTCGACCACCATGCGGTAGGAACTGGGCGGCTGGATATCGCGCAGGCTGATCTTGCTCCGAAAGGTCCCCTTCACGGAACCCACGCCCACCCGCATCACCGCCTCGTACTGGTCCTCCCCGAGCGGAGTAAGCCCATCGCAGCCGGGGATACAGCCCGCGATCTGTTGGGGGTCCAGGAGCACCTTCCACACCTGGTCCACTGGAGCGTTCACGAGTACCGTATGGGTCACTTTCATGCGTGCGGATCCTCTTCCGCGCGGTCACCCGGCGGCTTGCTGCGGTCGGAAGCATCCCCAACTCTTCCGCTCCCCGCAGGGCGGTGCATCCGCCCTCTTTCCTCGCAACGGGCGTGACCGCGCTCAGGTTGAACCCGTCGGGGCCAGGTGTAAAGCTTCCCGCCTGGCCCCGACATGCGCCTGCGGAGGGTTGGCGGCTACCAGTGCCCGAAGCGCGGCGCCGCCTGCCCCGTCGCCACGGCCACCGCCCGCTCCAGCGCCCGCCGTACCAGGACGGTGGCGAGGTGCTGCCGGTACTCCCCTGAGGCGTGGAGGTCGTCGTTGGGCTCCCATCCCGTGGCAGCCTGGGCCGCCGCCGCAGGGATGGCCGCCGCCGTCTGCCCGGTCAGCGCCGCTTCCACGGCCGGGAGCCGCA
Organism: Chloroflexota bacterium; assembly: GCA_016210175.1. Classification (GTDB taxonomy): domain Bacteria; phylum Chloroflexota; class Dehalococcoidia; order SHYD01; family JACQUQ01; genus JACQUQ01. The sequence goes on from JACQUQ010000093.1 coordinate 3,113, forward strand.
GCGGGGTGGGCGCGGCGCCCGTCAGCCCAACGCGGGCCGCGGTGATACGCTCCCCCTGCACCGTGACCAGCGCCGCGGCCCCCACCAGCGCAAACCGGCTGGCCGGCTGCGGGAACTTCTCGTAGGCCCCGCCCTGGCCCGCCGCCAGTGCCGGCGTCCGCACCTCCACCAGCACCTCGTTCGGCTGGAGGCTGGTGGTCAGCATGTCCACAACGAGGTCCTGGACCGCGAGCGTACGCTCGCCGCCCGGCCCCACGGCCCGTATCGTCGCCCCCAGGGCGATGAGGGCCGCCGGCAGGTCCGCGCCGGGGTCGGCGTGGGCCAGGGAGCCGCCGATGGTGCCCCGGTTGCGGACTTGCGGGTCGCCGATGTGGGCGGCGGTCTCCGCCAGCAGCGGGCACAGGCGCTGGAGCAGGGCAGAACTCAGCACGTCGTAGTGGGTGGTCATCGCGCCGAGCACGACCTCGTTGCCGTCCTGCCGGATGCCGCTGAGGTCGCGCACCCGCCCCAGGTCAATGAGCACCTTGGGCTCGGCCAGGCGCAGCTTCATGACGGGGAGCAGGGAGTGGCCGCCCGCCAGCAGCTTGGCATCGTCGCCGTACTGTTGCAGCAGGGCGATGGCCTCCTGGACCGTCGTGGGGCGTCGATAGTCAAAGGCCGCAGTGATCATCGTCGTGCCTCCTGGATGGCCCGCCAGACCTTCTCCGGCTTCAGCGGCATATCCAGATGCCGTACCCCCAGGGGCTTGAGGGCATCCAGGACCGCGTTGACGATGGCGGGGGTGCTGCCGATGGTGCCAGCCTCGCCCACGCCCTTGACGCCCATCGGGTTAACCGGCGACGGCGTGACGGTGCGGCCCAGTTCGAAACTGGGCAGGTCGTCGGCGCGCGGCACGGCGTAGTCCATCAGCGTACCGGTCACCAGTTGCCCGCTGCCGTCGTAGACCGCCCCCTCGTAGAGCGCCTGGCCGATGCCCTGGGCGATGCCGCCATGCACCTGGCCTTCCACCATCAGCGGGTTGATCACATTGCCGCAGTCATCCACCGCCACGTAGCGCCGCAGGTCCACGCGACCGGTGTCCGGATCGACCTCCACCACGGCGATGTGCGTGCCGAAGGGCCAGGTGAAGTTCTCCGGATTGTAGAAACTGGTTGCCTCCAGCCCCGGCTCCAGCCCTGCCGGCCAGTTGTGCGCCAGGAAGGCGTTCAGCGCCACCTCCGGGAAGCTCACCGAGCGATCGGGCGCGCCCGCGACGTACAGCCGGCCGTCCTCAAAGCGGATGTCCTGCTCGGCGGCTTCCAGCAGGTGCGCGGCGATCTTGCGGGCCTTGTCGCGGATCTTTTCCAGGCTCTGGTGCAGCGCGATCCCGCCGACCGCGGCGCTGCGGCTGCCGAAAGTGCCGATGCCGAACTGCACCCGGTGGGTGTCGCCGTGGACCACGTCCACGTCGTCCATGCGCACGCCCAGGGCGTCGGCGGCGATCTGGGCGAAGGCGGTCTCATGCCCCTGCCCGTGCGCCGACGCGCCGGTGAACACGGTTACCTTGCCGGTGGGATGCACCCGCACCGTGGCGCTCTCCCAGCCGCCGGCGCCGCCGCC
>JACQUQ010000095.1 GCA_016210175.1 Chloroflexota bacterium
CCTGGGCAAAGCAGTCCCGGATACGGCACGACGGCTGGTCGGGCATGGCGGGCCTCCTCCCTCTCCCTTCCTCCTGACCCGCCCAGTATGCTCCGTCTTCTTCCTCTCCGCCAGCCCTTTTCATAATGCGATTGCCCTGCAGTTATTCTTACAGCCGGTCTCCCGGCGACAGCCGCTTGTGCGCCTCCCGCGCCCTGGCTTCGGCGCGGCTGGCGGCGTAGCGGTCTACCATCTGCCGCGTGCGCCAGCCTGCCAGCCGCATCAGGTCGCCCTCGGTGCCGCCTTCGCTCAGCCACATATGCGCGAAGCTATGCCGGAACAGGTGGGTGTACGCCTGTATCCCGGCCTGTTCCGCCCGCTTCACCACAGTCTGGTAGATGCCGTTGGGGGTCATCGGCCCGTGCAGGCCCAGCCACAAGGCGGGCGTCGCGGCGTCCCGGTGCTGTGCCCGCACGCGCAGGTAGCGGTCCAGGTCGCGGGCCGTCTTGCGCCCGAAGGCGACGGTACGCACCCGGTTGCCCTTGCCCACGACGGTGATGGTGCCGTTGTCCAAGTCAAGGTCGTCCAGGCCGATGTTCGCGATCTCGGCGCGGCGCAGGCCGGTATCCAGCAGCAGCCGGATGATGGCCGTATCCCTTCGGTCATCGAAGGACGCGCCGTTGCAGGTCTTGAACAGCTTGGCGATCTCGGCTTCGGTCAGGACGGGGGCCGGGCGCTCCGGCACTTTGGGCGGGCGCATCTTCGCCATCGGGGAGTCTTTAACCTCCCCCTCTCCCACGAGCCACTTGCAATAGCTCTGAAGCCCGCGGTAGCGGTTGTTGGCGGTGGCGGGCTTCCACCCCTCCAGCACGTAGGTGATGAACTCTTCGATGTGCTCGCGGGTGATGCTGGCCGGGGCGGTGGGCATCCCCTTCGCCGCGAGGAAGTCAGCGAACTGGCGCACGGCGCTGGTGTAGACCGCGACGGTGTTGGGGGACTTGTTCTCGGCTTTCAGGCTGCGGGCGAAGGAATCAATGAGGAGTTGGCGGTAGACATTGGCCGGGGCGTGTGTGGTTGTGGTGGCCCTAGGAGTGGGGACGTTGGCGTTGGCGTTGGCGTTGGCCTGGGCTTTCCCGGTGGCGCTGGCACCCATGAAAAAACCTCTCACCTTTCCGCACGATGCCCGCCGGAGAAGCAAGAGGTTATGCCCTCACGTGACCGCTTGCTTCCTGCACGGGTTTTCGTGCAGTTATCATCTTACCAGACGGTGTAGCAAGAGGTCTAGGGTAGTTATGGTGTCAATTTAGGAAGGTGGTGGGCGGTACTGGGCTCGAACCAGTGACCTCTTGCGTGTGAAGCAAGCGCTCATACCAACTGAGCTAACCGCCCACGGACGTCCCCGGAAGCCGGTGCTCACCAGGGAGGCTCCCCGGCTGGGCACGGACTACTCTTATTATAGCGGGGTCACGTTCCATGTACAAGCCCCGATGTCGGTCCCGCGAGGGCACCGCGGCCGGCCCGTGGTGCGTTCCGGCCCGCCCTGTGCTAGAATGGCCGCCAAGAGCGGACGCGCTGAAAGGGGGCTGTGCGTGGATATCGAGCATCTCCGCCGAGACATCCCTGCTACCCAGCGTATGGTGTACATGAATACCGGCTGGTCCGGGCCATCCCCACGGCCGGTCCTGGAGGCGATCCGGGACTACCTGGAGTTCGAGAATACCGAAGGTCCCACGGCCCGGCCGGTCCTGGACCGCCGCACCAAGGTGCGCGACGGGGCGCGGGCGGCCTTCGCCGGGCTGGTGAACGCAACCCCTGACGAGATCGCCCTCTCCGATAACACCACCGAAGGCCTCAACATCGTGCTCAACGGCCTGCGCTGGGCGCCCGGCGACGAACTGGTGACCGACGACTTCGAGATCGCGGCCGGGCTGGTCCCGTGCTACTACGCGCGCGCGAAGTGGGGCGTTGCGGTCAACATCGTCGAACTGGACGCCCAGGACAGCCCGGAGCAGTTCCTGGCCCGCTGGGATGCCGCCATCACGCCCCGTACCAAGCTCGTCATGGTCAGCCATATCTTCTATTGCACCGGGATGCTGGCCCCCGTGAAGGACCTCATCGCCCTGGCCCACGCCCGAGGCGCCAGGGTGCTGGTGGATGCGGCCCAGTCGGTGGGGCAGTTGCCGGTGGATGTGCGGGACCTGGGGGTGGACTATTACGCCTTCCCCTGCCATAAATGGCTGCTGGGTCCTGACGGCGTCGGGGCGCTCTATATCCGCCGTGACCTCGTGCCGGACCTCCTCCCGATGAAGGTGGGCGGCCGGGGCGCCGCTTCCTATGACCACCACGGCGGCTTTGCGCCGGCCACCGACGATATTCACAAGTTCGAGGTCAGCACCACCAACGTCGGCCTGCTGGCGGGCGCGACTGCCGCCATCGCCTACCTGGAAACCGTCGGCATTGCCCACGCCTTTGCTCGCAGCCGCGCCCTCGCGGCCCGCCTGCGGGACGGCTTCGATCGCATCCCCGGGGTCACCATCACCAGCCCCCACGACGGGCCACTGACGACCGGCCTGGTGACCTTCCGCTTAGAAGGGGTGGACCCCCACCAGGTGGTCGAAGCGCTGTGGGAGCGCGCGCGCATCGTCGGCCGCGCTATCGTCTATCCGTCGGCGGTCCGCCTCTCCCTGGATTTCTTCAACACGGAGGACGAGGTGGACCTCGCGGTGGAAACCGTGCGCCAGATCGCCCGGGAGGGCCTGTCGCTCCGCCCGGTGGAGTGATGGCATGCCACCAGCGGGAGCGTACCACCATACTCCCTGACCCCGGTGTGCCCGGTGGTGGTGGCGTGCTTCACGGCCAGTTGGTCCACCAGCCTACCGCGCCCATCAATGAGGAGGAATACCGATATGACCACCACCATGCAAGCCCTTATCTTCCATGCGCCGGGGCGCATCAGCGTCGAGGAGCGGCCGGTCCCCCGGATTGAGCCGGGAGAGGTACTGCTGCGGGTGCGGGCGACCTCCATCTGCGCCTCGGATATCCGCGTGTACAAGGGCGAGAAGAAGGCCGCGCCCGGCGTCGTTCCGGGGCATGAGATCGCGGGAGAGATCGCCGAGGTGGGCGAGGCCGTCCAGGGGTACCGGCCAGGCCAACGGGTGGTCGTGTGCCCGATCGTGGCCTGCGGCGCGTGCTTCTTCTGCCTGCGGGGGAAGCGCAACCGCTGCGCGCGCCGGGTGACCCTGGGCTACGACCTGGATGGGGGCCTGGCCCAGTACGTCCGGGTGCCTGCGCCCATCGTCCAGTCGGGACACCTTATTCCCATCGCCGATGACCTTCCCCTGGAGATCGCGGCGATGACCGAGCCCTTTGCCTGTACGTTGAACTCCCTGGAGACGTGCCAGGTGCAGCCGGGGAGCAGCGTGGTCGTCATCGGGGCCGGGCCGATGGGTCTGACCCACCTCCTCCTGGCCCGCGCCATCGGGGCCGTCACCGTCATCGTGAGCGATATCGTGCCGGACCGCCTGAAAATGGCGGAAGAACTGGGGGCCACTGCCTGCGTGCATCCGCAGCAGCAGTCCCTGCGGGAGGTGGTGCTGGACCTGACGGGTGGCCTGGGCGCCGATGCGGTCATCCTCAGCGTGGGCAATGTGCAAGGAGCCATCGAGGGGATGGGGCTGGTGCGCAAGCAGGGCTTTTTCAATCTGTTTGCCGGCTTTCCACCGGGGGCCGAGTTCTCCCTGGACGCCAACCACATCCATTACGATGAACTCTTCCTGACCGGGACCCAGAACGCGACCCCCGACCACTACGTCCGCACGGCGCACCTGCTGCGGGTGGTTCCCCAGGCCGAGCGGCTGCTTACGCACCGCTTTGGTCCGACGGACGCGACGAAAGCCTACGAATCTCGTTTGGGACTCGATGGTCTCAAGTCCATCGTGCTGTACTAGTGTTCTGTCAGCCGTGAACTGATGGGTGAGACCGCCGCCGTGAACGGCGGGCCCGCCGTTCACGGCGGCGGGGTGGAACCCATCACCGGAGGAGTGACAGGGCACTAGCCGTCAGGCCCGCCCCCTCCTGCGGTAGGGCCTGGCAGGGGAGGGGCAGTCAGCGGTCCCGCAGGTCTTCTCCGAGGACCACGCGGATGTCGGGGTCCTGTTCCCCCGCCGCCAGAGACGTAATCCGGTCCTTGGGCACGCCCAAGATTCCGGCGATGACGGCGGCGGTATACCCCTTGCCGGTCAGGTCGTGAATCTCCGTCACACGGCGGGCCTTGCCGTCGTCGGTGTTCCCGGTGATGACCTCCGTGATGCCCCGCTCCTTGAGGCGGTCAGCCGTGCGGGCGGCCAGGCCGCTGACTCCGGCGCCATTGAGGACCTCGACGGTGGCGCCCTCTTCCCGGAGCCGGGGGTCGGCCAGGAACTTGGTGATGAGTTCCCGGATCCGCTCCCGCATGGGCAGGAGGTAGGACCCGCCGTCGGGGCCGGTCAGTGAGGTGACGTAGGGGAACTCTAGGGTGCGGTTCGTGATGTATTCGGCATCGATGTCCTTGACCAGCAGCAGCAGGCTTGCAATCTCCAGGGGGGAGAGGTCGGTCTGCGCCATGTCCCGGAAATCCAGGGCCAGCTGCGGCAGCCGGGGCAGCATACCCAGCCGCAGGACCTGTTCCCGGAGCGCCAGCAGAAATTGCTGCTGACGGTGCATGCGCCCGAAGTCGGAATCCATGTGGCGGGAGCGGACGTACCACAGGGCTTTCTCGCCATCCAGGTGCTGGCGCCCGGCCGGGATTTCGATGGACATAATGCCGTAGTCGGGCGTGGGGTACTCGTTATCTACCAGCCGCTCGGGAACCTCAATCTCTACACCGCCGATCGCGTCGATGAACTGCTCGAAAGCGTCGAAGTCGATGAGCGCGTAGTAGTGGACCTTGACACCGAAGTTATACTGGACGGTGTCTTTGGTCAGCCCGGCGCCACCGGTGGGGTAACCGCACAGTTCGCCATACACGAAGGCGGTGTTGATGCGTTCCTGGCCGTAGGGGTTGCCCCAGGGCAGATACGAGCAGTCCTTGGAGGGGAGGGGGATGGGGATAAGCAGATCGCGCGGGATGCTGAGCATCCCGGCGCTGCGGCTGGTGGGATCGATGGTCACCAGCATGATGGTGTCGGTGCGTATGGGCTGATCGGAGGGTTCGTCGGACCGGCGGTCCCCTCCCAGGACGAGGATGTTGACCCGCTCCTTATTGCGCCAGTCGGGAGCGCCATCGGACTGCGGCTTGGCCCCGAAGGAGAGCCCGGAGGAAATCAGAGCCACCGGGAGGGTGTCCTGGGAGAGGTTCAGGAAACGGAACATGCCCAGGGCGCCGGCCACGAAGCCGCCAGCGATGAAAAGGCCCAGCGCGGTCCACGTCACTAGGCTGCGGAGGATGGCAAGGTACTTGCTTGTCGCGGCAGTCTCGGAGACGGATGTCGGCATCACATTCGTATCCCTAGGGGCCATCGCCGTGCTGACGACGGCGGAAGGATTATAGCATGACCCGGTGCGCAGCCCAAGCGCCGGACGGTGGCGGCTGCGGTCGGGCGCCCCTGGACGCACCGCAACGGTTGCGCCAGGTAAGGGATTCCGGTCTCACAACGATCTAACCCATCTTTCGTTGCGAGTGGGGGGCAGGGCGATCATGAGCGGGCTGGGGAAGATGTTGCAGGAGGCACGACGACAGCGTGGCCTGACCCTGGATGATGCGGAGCGCGAGACCCACATCCGTAAGCGCTATCTGTTGGCCTGGGAGCAAGAGGAGTTTGATGCGCTACCGTCACCCGTGTATGCGGTGGGCTTTCTGCGCATCTACGCCCGCTACCTGGACCTGGACGCCGATCCCCTGGTGACCCAGTTCACCGAGCGGACCGGGGCGACGGTCCATCCGCAACCCCTGACCCAATCGCCCCTGGCGCAGCCGTCCCGTGTCCAGGCGGTGGCGCGCCGGCGCACCGCCCTGGCGCCGGTGGTCCTGGTGCTGGCGAGCGCGGTCGCGACCTTCCTCTTCTTCCAGGTCGTGCGCGGCCCGGCGGCAGCCGCCTGGTCGAGCCTGCGCCAGGTCGTGGTCATGAGCGCACAGGAGATGCCTTTCCCCTTCCTCGCCGACTGGGCGGCCTCCCGGCCCGATCTGGCGCCCTCGGAGGCGGCAGGTGACCGCGCCGGTGAGGAGCTACGCGTCCCGAGTCCGTCACCTCCCGCCTCCGGCAACGGCACCGCGGGCGGTGGCGACCAGCAGCCGGCGACGGCGGATATCCCCAAGGTCATTATGATTCCGCCGTGGTTCCTCCCGCCCCAGCCGGCGCAGGCCGCGGCTCCGGGGGCGAAGATGCCCACGGTTCTCGGCCAGCCCGCTGAGGAAGCCCGGTCGGTCCTGGAAGGCGCTGGCCTCGCCGTGGCGACGGAGCAGTGGTGGAGCCGCGAGGTGCCGGCGGGGATGGTGGTCTACCAGCAGCCGCTGCCGCAGGAGCCGCTGCCCCAGGGCCAGCCCGCGGTCATCGTGGTGAGCCGGGGGCCGCTCCGTGTGGTCGTCCCGGACCTGCTGGGCCGCCGCCAGGATGAGGCGCTGCGGCTGCTCCAGCAGGCCGGCCTGCTGAATGCACCGGTCATCCATTACCCGCGGTCCCGCGACCTCTCGTCCACCGTGCGGAACACGGTGTGCAATGGCTGCGTGCTCGAGAGCGTACCGGGTCCTGGCGCGGAGGTTCCCCCGGAGGGGGTCGTTACCCTGTCTATCCGCAAGGAGTGATGCGTCCCTGGCGAGGCCGCCGGGGGTGCGCCCGGCGACGTGCCGGTGGCGCTCCTGGTGCGGAAGGTCCCCGCGTTGCGGCGGAGCGAGATGGAGGCACCCGCCCGGCTGGCCGCCGCAGGTGAGCGCGGCCCAGCCGGGGCGCGGACCTGGCAAGGAGCGCGCCCATGGCCGACGACCCGAAGCGACCGGGGCTCCTCCCCTACCTCCTGCTGACCGGTACCACCGTCTGCTGGGGTGGTACCTTTGTGGCGGCGAAGTTCGCCGTGGCAGACCTCCCGCCCCTGACGGCCGCGGCAGCGCGCTTTGTGATCGCCTGGGTACCCCTGGCGGCCCTGCTGGTCTGGGGGCAGCGCCAGTCCCTCCGCCTTTCCCTGCGCGAGGTCTGGCCCTTCGCTCTCCTGGGGATCACCGGACCCGCCATTCCGAACGCGCTGCTGTTCACCGGGCTGCAATACACCAGCGCCACCAATGCGGCCCTCATCCAGGCCGGGCTGCCCGAGATGTCGGCGCTGTTCGCGGCCGCGGCCCTGGGGGAGCGGCTGGGCCTGCGGCAGTGGGTGGGCATTCTGGTATCCCTGCTGGGCGTCGCCTACGTGGTGGGCGAAGGCTCGTTCGGGGCAATCCTGACCCTGGACCTGAACCGGGGCAACCTGATGATCACCGGGGCGGTGCTCTCCTGGTCCGTCAATGGGGTGCTCAGCAAGCTCGTGCTCGGCCGTTTCTCGCCCCTGACCGTGACCACCCATACGGTCTTCTTCGGCGGCCTCTTCCTCTCGGCCCTGGCCCTCACCATCGGGCCAGCACCGGCCACCTGGTCGCGGCCGGGCTGGGCAGCGATAACGGCGGTGCTCTTCCTGGCGGTCTTTGGCAACGTCATAGGCCAGGTCTGGTGGTTTGCGGGGATGCGCGCCGTCGGGGTGAGCCGGTCGGCAGTGTTCGCCAACCTCATGCCCCTGGTGGGCATCGGCCTCGCCGCGCTGATTCTGGGGGAGCAGATAGCCTGGTACCACGTGGTGGGCACCCTGGCCGTCATTGGGGGCGTGACGTTGACCATCTGGACGCCGGACCTCGTTGCGTGGTCGCGGCAAGGGTTACGTCCCGTTGCGGCGTCAGCAGGGAAGCAGGATGAGCGGTGCCAGACCTGATGGCGTCTCACCTGGATCAGCCCCAGGGCAATCGCAGCTTGAAGGGAATGGCACGAGGGGCACGGCAGTGGCATACTGAGCGCCCTAGTGTTTTGTCATCTGTGAACTGATGGGTGAGACTGCCACCGTGAACGGCGGGCCCGCCCTTCAGGGCGGCGGGGTGGAACCCATCAAAGCAGGATTGACAGACTACTAGCGCCTGTTATTGACTCTGAGGTAGGGTGAGGGTGGTATGCTGAAAGCATGAGCACCCTCACCCTACCCGAGCGACGTCAGCGACGAGGAATGGTCTCTCGTCGCGCCCTACCTGGCCCTGGCCCGGCAGGATGCTGCCCAGCGGCAGGACGACCTCCGGGAAGTGTTCCATGCCCTGCGCTGGCTGGTCCGCACCGGCGCCCAGTGGCGTATGCTGCCCAACGACCTGCCGCCGTGGCAGGCGGTCTCCCAGCAGACCCAGCGCTGGATCGAAGCCGGCTCCTTTGGCTGGCGCGTTTCCGGCGGCTGGCCCGGGACTACGAGCGGCTGCCGGAAGCGGTGGCCGGGCTGCACTTTCTGGCCTTTGCGGGCCCGCTGCTCCAGCGGGTGGTGGACCTGCTCGCTAGCTTGTGAATGGAATCTGTCCTTTCGTTCAGCAAAGTCAAAAACAGGCGCTAGAGGAGGTCGGCCGGCGGGCCGATGACCCCCTGCTCCTCAAGGTGCTGTATCTCCTCCAACGACAGCCCCAGTACGTTCCCAAAGACCGCATGGTTGTGCTGTCCGAGCCGCGGCGCCGGAAAGCGGATGTGTCCAGGGGTCTTCGAGAGCTTCGGAACGATGCCCATGTAGCGGTAGCTGCCGATATCGGGATGCTCCAGTGTCTCGAAGTAGCCCCGCGCCTGGAGGTGCGGGTCCTGAAACACCTCCAAGGTATCGAGGACCGCGCCGGCGGGGACGCCGGCAGCCTGCAACCGGTGCATGGCCTGGTAATGGTCATACTGCGTGGTCCAGGCTTCGATCAGGGGGGTCAGGGCGTCCTGGTGACGGTACCGGCTGAGGTGATCGGCGAACCGGGGATCGTCGGCGAGGTCCGGCTGACCGATGCAGCGGCACAGCGCCCGCCACTGCGCTTCGTCTTCGACCGCGATCGCCACCCACTGGTCCTCACCCTGGCAGCGGTAGCAGCCGTGCGGGGCCATGAAAGCATCGCGGTTGCCCTGCGGCTCCCCGACCCGGCCGTTCATAGTATAGTCCAGGATGGCTTCTCCGATCAGCGGGACGGCGGATTCCAGGTGGGAGTAGTCGATGAACTGTCCCTTGCCGGTCCGGGCGCGGTACAGCAGGGCGGTCATCAGCGCCGCCGCCGCATGGACGCCGTTGGTGGGGTCGCCGTGGTTGGTGCCGGACTTCATCGGCATGCCGCCGGGGTAGCCCGTCAGGGAAAGCTGGCCGCTGATCTGCTCCATGGTCACCCCGAAGCCGATGTAATCCCGTTCCGGCCCGGTCTGCCCCACGATCGGCATGGAGAGCATAATCAGCGCCGGGTTGATGGCGCTGAGCTGCGCATAGCCCAGGCCCAGGCGGTCCAGCACGCCACGGCTGAAGTTGTCGGCAACGACATCGCTGACCCCTACCAGGTCGTGAAAGAGCTGGGCGCCGGCCGGGTGCTTCAGGTCCACGGTGATACTGTACTTGTTGCGGTGCAGTTGCTCAAAGCTCCCACCGCGGCGGCCAGGTCGCTCCGCGCTCTGCTCAGGCCGGACTGACCCCGGCTCCATGCGCGCCCAGTACTCCACCTTGATGGTCTCCGCGCCCATATCGGCAAGGAGCTTGATGGCGCGGGGTCCCGCCCAGATCTGGGTCAGGTCCAGGACGCGGATGCCCTGCAACGGTAACCGGCCCATCCGTATGCCTCCCAACGTCTCCCCAAGAGTAGGGCGTGTGTGCAACTTGGAGATAGACCAGGTCCCCATGGTGTCATGCTGAGGCCAAAGGCCGAAGCATCCATACTCCCGGTTCTCCCCACCCGAGGGGCTACGGATGCTTCGCTGCGCTCAGCATGACCAACGTAGCGCATCTTGCCGTACGAGAGATGTTGTGCACGCACGCTCTAGATGACACCCTGATTGCGCAAACGTGCGAGCGTCTCGTGGGGAAGCTGGAGCAGCTGGCCGTAGATCTCCGGGTTGTGCTCCCCCAGCAGCGGCGCCCGGCGCACCTCCCCCGGCGTCTCACTCAGCCGGAAGGGAAGCCCTGGGTACCGCACTTCTCCCGTGGCCGGGTGATCCACCGTGACAAAGAAGTCGCGCGCCGCCAGCTGCGGCGCGCGGACCACGTCCTCCGTGGTGGCGACATACCCAAAGGCCAGACGCCGCGCCTGTGCTGCGTGGTAGATCTCCACCTTGGTATGGGCGGCCAGCCAGGGCTGCATAAGCGCGTCGATCTCGTCGCGATACTGGCTCCGGGTGGCCCGGTCCGCATAGCGGGGATCGTTCAGCCGCGGCTCCTCCATCAACTCGGCCAGCGCCGACCAGTCGGCCGGGCTCGCGTTGACTGCGACATAGCCGTCCTTGCAGGGGTAGACCTCGGAGGGGTAGCCGGCCTGGTGGCGTTTGCCCAGGCGCAGCATCTTCTTGCCCTGGTACGGCCCCATGACCCAGTTTTCCAGGTTATCGACGTTGGCCTCCACCATCGCGACGTCCACGTACTGGCCCTCGCCGGCCACGGTCTGGTGCACGAGGGCGGCGAGGGTCGCCACGTACGCGGTTTGCCCGGCGGCGTACTGATTGATGGCGCCCCCGGTCTTCAGGGGCGCACGGTCCGGCTCCCCGGTAATGTACAGCAGACCGCTGAGGGCACCGAGGATAATCTCTGACGCGCGGTAGTCCCGGTAGGGGCCGGTCTGCCCGAAGGGCGTGATGGAGGTCATCACCAGCCGGGGGTTGACCTCTGCCAGGGCCGGGTACGCCAGCCCACGCTCCTGGAGCTCCCCCGGCGGGAAGCTCTCGATGACCGCATCCGCCTGCCGCACCAGGTCCAGCAGGAGCCGCTGGCCCGCCGCGCTGGCCAGGCTCAGCGTAATGCCCTTCTTGCCGGTATTCAAGTAGAGAAACAGCCCGCTCTTCTCCGGATGGGGGTCGTCGTGGAAGAAGGGGCCCAGCCGGCGGGTGGGGTCCCCCTGGCCGGGCCGCTCGATCTTGATGACCTCGGCGCCGAAGCCGGCCATAAGCTTGGTGCAGTACGGGCCGGCGATGCCCTCCGTCAGGTCGAGAATGCGATAGCCTGCGAGTGCGGCGTGGTGCATGCGCTCCGATCCCTTCTCCCCGGCTACTTGTCCAGCCAGACGTTTTCGAAGCTGTAGTTCACGTGGACCAGCGTCGGCGGCGGCACATAGCCTTTCACAAAGCTCCAGTGGCCGGGGTGGGTGGAGATCCGCAGCGTGGCGAGGAACACGTAGTCCTCAAACCAGAGCTTGCCCATCTGGCGCAGGATCGGGCCGCGCTTGGCCTGGTCCAGCTCCCGCCGCTGTTGCTCGTAGAGCCGGAGCCACTCGGCGTTCTCCCACTTGACGAAGTTCAGCCCCGCGCTCGGCAGGTAGTAGTCGCCGTTATAGGCCTCGGGGTCATCAAAGGCGATCCCCTTGCTGTCGGGGTAGAGGTCGAAGTCGCCCTTCTGCGCCCTGGCCAGCCGGGTGTTGGTATCTTCCCGGATGAGCCTGGTGGTGATCCCGATCGGTTTGAGGTTCTCGGTGAGGATCTCGCACTCGTCCGGGGTCTCGGTACCACAGGACACCTCGACCGTCACGGGATTGTTGGGCCCAAACCCCGCCTCCTGGACCAGTTGCTTGGCCCGTGCCAGGTCCTGGGTCTTGTCCTTGCGGTAGCCCGGCCATTGCGCCATCTCGTCATAGGAATAGATCCAGGCCCACGAGCCTTGATAGGGCGCCGAGATCTTCCCTTCGTTCTCCATCAGCAGCGCGTTGATGTCCTGCCGGTTCAAGGCCAAGTGGATCGCCTCCCGGAGCCGCTTGTCGTTCAGGGGCGCCCGGCGGTAGTTCGCCTGGAAGCCCCGCCAGCCCGGCGGCACGGCCTCGATAAACTGGACCTTGTCGCCCAACTCCGCTTTCAGGGATTCCATTTCGGAATGGCTAGGCGTGGAGAAGGTCGCGGTGATGTGCGCGGTGCCCGTGCGGAACGCGGCGATCTGGCTGGAGAGGTCGGGGATATCGACGATCTGGACCTTGTCCAGGTAGGGCAGCTCCGGCTTGAAATAGCTCTCGTTGCGCTCGAACTCGAACAGGGAACCGGGGGTGTGCTTGACCAGCTTGAACGGGCCGACCCCGTCCACTTCCTCCAGCTTGAGGGCCCGCCCCTTGCCCGGTCCGTCGATCTCCTCCAGGACGTACTTGGGCTGGATGAAACCGTAGGGGCTGGCGATGCAGGAGAGGAACGACGCCGAGCGGTCTTTCAAGGTGATAACCACCGTCGTGGCATTCGGCGCCTGCACGTCCTTGACCACCGCCCGCAAGCACCCGGTGCGCGGCATCGGGATCTTATTGGGGGGCTGGAGGGCGCGCTGGATGCTATACACCACGTCCTCAGTCCCGAAGGGCTTGCCCTTGTAGGTCTTCAGCCCTTCACGGATCTTGAAGGTGTAGGTGAGGCTGTCCGGGCTGACCTCCCAGGAGGCAGCGACCCCGCCCTCGATGCGGTCACGCTCCTGGGGGCTGTATTGCAGCAGGGTCGGATGGATCTGCCCGTAAGCATGGAGCGCGTTGTAGCTCGCATTCCTGGTAGCATCCAGCTGGATATTGGTGCTCTGCAACTGCACCAGGGTGCCCCCACGCTTGGGGGTGGCGGCCTTGGCCTCGGGGGATGGGGAGGAAGAGGAAGCGGGTGGCGCGGTGGATGGCCCGCAGGCCATCGAGAACGCCAGGGCTGTGACCGCGAGCACGCCCAGGAATGGGAACCGGGCGGTGCGTCTCCAATACATCATACCCTCCCTTTGGCGCCGGTATGTTCCTGTACTACCTAGCATGAGCAATGAGCAAGCTGGGGGGCATTATAGCGGAGAACGATGGCCCAGTAAAGATGAGCAGTATGGGAGAAGAGCGCTTATGGTGAGAATATTCTTATCGTGCTCTCGGCACACCGCGAGATCCCCAGAATAAGCTACCGATCCGTAGCAGATGCCGCTGGTGGCGGGTTGGTACGGCCGGCGGCAAAGCATGCCGTGGTAGAGATGTATAATGTACCCAGAAAACTGGACAGGGGAATAAGTTAAGATCGCCCTGCGGGAAGC
>JACQUQ010000103.1 GCA_016210175.1 Chloroflexota bacterium
ACATCGCCCAGGTAGGCCAGCATGCTCAGGCCGATCAGCGAGCCCCAGCCAACGCCCGAGGCCAGGATACCGTATGTCTCTGGCCCGCCGTGCAGCACGTCCTCGGCGAACACCGGCAGGAACCCGGCATACGGGTACACCAGCACCGGGGCGATGGCCGTGGCGATGAGCAATGCCAGGATGAGACGGCTCCCCACACTGTAGCGCAGGCCGGCGACCACGCTGGTCAGGGCCGACTCCTTCTTCTCGCCGGTGGCAACCTGGCCGCGGGTATGGATGAGCATGGTCAGCGCCATCGCCAGCACCTTGAGGGCCGCGAGCACGAAGAAGGTGCTGGCCGTTCCCCAAAAGCCGATGAGCGCTCCGGCCAGGGGCGGGCCGGTGACGCGGGCGACGTTCTGGGCCAGGGAGTTCACGGTCAGCGCATTCGTCAGCAGCGCGCGGTCGGTCACGTCGTAGACGAACGCCTGCCGGGCGGGCTGGCTGACGCCGGCGGCCAAGCCGCCCACAAGGGCGAAGGCGTAGAGGTGCCAGGTCTCGGCCAGGTTGGCGACCACCAGCAGCGCCAGCACCAGGGCCTGCGCGACGCTCAGGCTCGTACTCCACACAATGACGTCCCGCCGGCTGAAGCGGTCGGAGAGCACCCCGGCGGGGAGCGACGACACCAGGATCATGATGCCCTGGATGAACGTCACGACGCCAAGCTGGGCCGCGGATTTGGTGACTTCGAGCACAAGCCAGCCCAGGCCGATCTGCTGGACCCACTGGCCGAAGCCTAACGCGATGGTACTGAAGGTCAGGTAGCGGAAGTCCCGCTGTTGCAGCGAGGCGAAGCTGTGGAGGAGCCGCTGGGAGTGGTGGGCCATGACCCTTGTCCTTCGCTGTGCCTACGGGGAACCCGGCAGCCGGGGAGATGGAGCGCCCTCGCCCGTGTTCCGTGCGGGGTTCCCGGTGCGGGTGTGCAACCGGAACGGGCTTGTGGGCGGACATAGTGTACGCTCTCGGTTCCCAGCAATCAACTCGCAACGATGACCGCGTGAAAACCCGGCATCCTGTGTCCTCTCCCGTGTTGCGCCATCGGCGGCGCGCACCGTATACTTTCTTACATCCTGGTGTGCAGCGGGCCGGGGGATGTGGTCATCGCTGTCGAAAGATGAGAGGGGGAAGCAGATGCCGCTCTACATGGACGTGCATCACAAGGTCGAGGGGCTCACCGGCGAAGCGGTGGCAGGCGCCCATCAGCGGGATCTTGAGGTGCAGCGGAAGCACGGCGTGAACTATCTGAAATACTGGTATGACGAGGGCACCGGCAAAGTCTTTTGCCTGGTCGAGGCTCCCAGCAAAGAGGCCGCCGCGGCGGTACACCGTGAGGCCCACGGTCTCGTAGCGGATGAGCTTATCGAGGTGAAGGAAGGCTCGTAACCGCGTTACGCGTCCTGGCTCGTGGTGCAACGGTACTCCGAAACGCCGGAACAACGTCGGCAGCTATGACCACATCCCCCGGCGCGTCGCCGCCTGAAGTAACCAAGCCCTCGGCGCGCTCGCGCCGAGGGCTCATCACCGTCTTGCTCGTTGGGCTGGGCTACGCCCTGGCGGCCCTGGCTTTCACTTGGCCGCTGGCTGCCCACTTCACCACCCACGTCCCCAGCGACGGAGGCGATGCCCCCTACTTCGTCTGGAACCTCTGGTGGGTGCGGCATGCCCTGGTGGACCTGCGCCAGTCCCCGCTCGTCACGGACTCCATCCTGTACCCGCAGCAGGTCAGCCTCGCGTTTCATACCCTAACTCTCTGGCACGGACTGGTTGCCCTCCCGCTCCTCGCCGTGACCAGTCCCGTGGTAGCCTCCAACCTGCTCGTGCTCGCCTCCTTCGTCCTCTCCGGTCTGGGCGTGTACTCCCTGGCCCGCTACGAAGGCCGGAGCCAGGCCGCGGCGGTGGTCGCGGGGTTCATCTTCGCCTTCTGCCCCTACGTCTTCGCCCAGGTCCAGGGCCACTACAACCTGTCCGCAACGTGGCCCCTGCCCTGGTACGCCCTGCTCCTGCTGGGCACCCTGGACGGTCGCGGCCTGCGCTGGGCCGCCGGCGCGGGGGTCCTGCTGGGGCTGCTCGCTCTGAACGACTACCAGTACCACGCCTTTGCCCTGCTCCTGACCGTGGTGGCGCTCGGCTATCGGCGATGGACGGAGGGGACAGGATGGCTGACCTGGACCCTGGCGCAACGCCTGGCGGTCATGGTGGCCGTCAATGCGGCCCTGGCCGCTCCGCTCCTGGTGCCCGCGGTACAGGCCCTCCGCGCGGGTCTTGACCCTACCGATAGCCTGGACAAGGCGGCCTACTTCTCCGCCGACCTGACCGCATGGCTAACGCCGAGCGCCTTCCGCTGGGGCGGGCGTCCTGCCGGGTTCCGCTACGAGGAGCCTGCGTTCGCCGGCGTCGGCACCGCCGATACCACCGTGTTCCTGGGCTACACCGCCCTGGGGCTTGCCCTGCTGGGCAGCGCGACAGCGCTCCGCCGGGGGGCAACGGCCAGAGAGCGTCGGCGCGCCGGGCTGTGGATGGTGTGTGCCCTGGCGTTCGTCCTGCTGGCCCTGGGTCCCCTGCTGCACCTTGCCGGCCAGACGACCTTCACCCTGGGAGCGTGGTCCTTTCGGGCGCCCCTGCCGTACCTGCTCCTCTCGCAGGTCCCGTACCTGGGCAGCACGCGCGTGCCCGCCCGCCTGTCCATCATGGCCGTCCTGGGGGTGGCGCTGCTGGCGTCCTGGGGCTTCGACGCGCTGCGGGCGCTGGCGCTGCGGCGGCTCGCCCGGCAGCGCGGTCGGTCCTTCGCAGGGGTGGCGCTGCTGGCGGCAGTCCCGGCCCTCATCACCTCCGAGGTCGCGCTGGTGCCCATGCGCCTGGAATCCCTGGAGGTCCCGCCCTTCTATGCCACCCTGGCCGCCGACGGGGAGGACTATGCGCTGCTGGAACTGCCCTTCGGCCAGGCCGTCGGCCCCCACACCAGAGCCGGGCAGACCGAGGCCATACTTCAATACTATCAAGTGGTCCACCGGAAGCGGTTGCTGAACGGTTTCGTGGCGCGCGAGCGGGCGGAGAAGGCCCTCTTTTTCACGACGTTGCCCGGCCTGCGGTGGCTGCTCCACCCCGAGGCAGGCCCGCCGGACGCTCCAGACCGCAACCGGGAAGCGGTGCGCCGCGCCGTCCAGGCCCTTGATATTCGTTACGCCCTGGTGCATCCACGCCTGTTCCAGGATGTGGCGGCCAAGTCGCGGGTGCAGGACTACCTGGAGCAGGTGCTGGACGCCGGGGAGGTCTACCGTGATGAGCACGTGGTGGCCTACCGCATCGGCGCGGGGGTGCGCCGCCCGCCCTCCAATGCGCAGGTACGCCTGGTAAGCCCGGAGGACGGGAGCGCCGTGGAGCGCCTGACGCCGACCCTGCGCTGGGCCTTCGACGATCCGATGCACCAAATCGCCGAGGTGCAGGTGAGCGCGGACCGGGACTTTGGCAGCACGTCCTTCCTCTACTGGGAGACCAAGGACGCGGTCCGCAACGACCCGCCCCACAGCTACCGTATCCCGGAAGCCTTCCCCCTGCGTCCGGGCGTGCGTTACTACTGGCGGGTGCGGCCCGTGGTGGACGGGCGGCCCCACGCGTGGTCGGCGGTCCATTCCTTTATGACGCCCGCAGCGTGAGGCGTCGTGCGACGCTGGCCGCCGGTGCGGTACCCTGGCGGACGAAGGGCGAGTTCTGGCAGCACAGCAGAGTTGACCCCGCCACGCCAGCGGACTATAATCGTAATGCCAAGCGAGGGGCCGGGGTATCCGGGGCCGGGCCGGCTGGTGGCCCCCAAGAATGGAGAGCGACCGATGCACGACAGGCTGGAAGAGGCCTGCGGGGTATTTGGTGTGTACGCCCCGGGCATGGACGTGGCCCGGGTGACCTTCTTCGGCCTGTACGCGCTCCAGCACCGGGGCCAGGAGAGCGCAGGCATCGCGACCGCCGATGGCGAGACCCTTGCGGTCCACCGCGGCATGGGCCTGGTCTCCCAGGTCTTCGATGAGGAGGTCCTGCGCCGTCTCACCGGCCACATTGCTATCGGCCATACCCGCTACTCGACCACCGGCTCCAGCCGCATCGAGAACGCGCAGCCGCTCCTCGTCCCCAGCAACCTTGGGCCGATGGCCCTGGCCCACAATGGCAACGTGGTCAACGCCGCGTACCTGCGCAATGCGTTGCAGGCCCAGGGGTGCGCCTTCACGACCTCCACCGATTCTGAAGTCATTGCCCACCTCATCGCCCAAACGCCGGGGTCCACCTGGGTTGACAAGATCCGCTCGGCCTCGCGTCGCCTCTCCGGCGCCTATTGCCTGGTGCTGCTGACCCCCGATGGGCTCATCGCCGTGCGCGATCCCCTGGGGGTCCGTCCCTTGGCGCTGGCGCGCTTGAATGGCGGGTGGGTGGTGGCGTCCGAGACCTGCGCGTTCGACCACCTGGGAGCGCAGGCCATCCGGGAGGTCGCACCCGGCGAGATGGTCTTTATCAATTACAATGGGGTGCAGAGCTTTCAGTACGCCGATCCCGCCCGCCGGGCGCTGTGTATCTTCGAGTACGTCTACTTTGCCCGACCCGACAGCGTGATCAGCGGCCACCTCGTTTACAGCGCCAGGGAGCGCATGGGCGAGCACCTGGCCGAAGAGTACCCGGTCGAAGCTGACCTGGTGATCGCTACCCCGGAGTCCGCCGTTCCCGCGGCCATCGGCTACGCCCGGCGGTCCGGCATCCCCTTCAGCCAAGGCCTCATCAAAAACCGCTACGTCGGCCGCACCTTCATTCAGCCCGACCAACGCCTCCGGGACCTGGGGGTCCAGCTCAAATTCAACCCCCTGCCCGAGGTGCTCGAGGGCAAGCGTATCGTCGTCCTCGACGACAGCATCGTGCGGGCCACCACGACGCCCCGGGTGGTCAGCTTGCTCCGGCAAGCTGGTGCTACCGAAGTCCACATGCGCATTTGCATGCCGCCCATCAGCTGGCCCTGCTTTTTCGGCGTGGACATGGCGACCCGGCGTGAACTCATCGCCGCCCACAAGACCGTGGAGGAGATCCGGGCCTGGATCGGCGCTGATTCCCTGGGCTATCTCAGCCTGGAGGGCCTGGTCCGGGCTATCGGGTTGCCCGGCGACACCTTCTGCACCGCCTGTCTCACCGGGAACTACCCGGTGCCAGTACAACTGGAGATCGATAAGCTGGCACTGGAGAGCCCGGCGCCGCACGGCGTTCCGAGCTTCACCCTGCCCTGACCGCCCCCACGCGATCTGGGGGCAGCGTGCAATCATCCATCTATGCTCTTCGACCGGGTGATCGGGTGAGGAAGGGATCGGTGGCGCAGGGAGGTGGAGCGTGAGGGTCCCCAACCTGTTTTTCGGCAGGAAGAAGCAAGAGGAGGCATCACCGCAGCAGCGGGCGGAAGCGGTTTCCCCGACCGAGTGTGCGCACCTGGTCCTCGCCCCGCGATGGGACAGCGTGCAGGATATTGGCCATGAGGATAAAGCCGTAGGCTACCGGTGTACCGCCTGCGGCACTCTGCTCACGCTGGAGGAAGGCGCGGCAGCGCGCCGCCGCCACGCCATCACCATGTAGGCTTGTAACTCTAGCGCTCCGCCGGTCCCCGACTCGTTGCAGAGCCTCTGGGTTCCAGAGGCTCTCTTTGATGGGCCAGGCGCACCGGCGTGGACGGGAACGCGCCGGATAATGGAGTGGCGACGCGGGACGGCGTCCCACGATACCCTCCCGACGTAAGGGGCCGAGAGCTTTCATGTCCCACCCACGTGAACCCCTGACCTATACCGCCGCTGGCGTCAACATCGAGGCCGCCACCGAGGCGGTGCGGCGCCTCGCTCCCCACGCACGGTCCACCTTCCGGCCGGAGGTGCTTGGCGATATCGGCTTTTTCGGCGGGTTTTTCCGCCTGGGCGGGGCCTACCGGGACCCCGTGCTCGTCTCCAGCACCGACAGCGTCGGCACCAAGGTGAAGATCGCCATTACCCTGGGCCGCCACGACACCATCGGCATCGACCTGGTCAACCACTGCGTCAATGATATCTTCGTGAGCGGCGCGGCACCGCTGTTCTTCCTGGACTATATCGGTATCGGGCGCGTGGTGCCGGAGCGGGTGGAGCAGATCGTGCAGGGGCTGGCGGCGGCCTGCCGTGCGACGGGCTGCGCCCTCATCGGCGGCGAGACCGCCGAGATGCCCGACCTGTATGCCGGGGAGGACTACGACCTGGCGGGCTTCATCGTGGGCATCGTAGAGCACGAACGGATCATTGATGGCCGCGCTATCTCCGTGGGGGACGTGCTCCTGGGCCTGCCCTCCAGCGGGCTGCACACCAACGGCTATTCCCTGGCCCGGCGGGTGTTTGGGATAGGGGCGCGGGGCGGACACCCGGCGCGCGACCGGGAGGTGCTGGCAACCTACGAGCCTGCGCTGGGGCGCACCCTGGGCGACGCCCTGCTGGAGCCACACCGGGCCTACTACCCCCTGCTCAAGGACGCACTGCCCTTTCTCAAGGGCATGGCCCATATCACGGGGGGTGGCCTGGTGGACAACGTGCCGCGCATGCTGCCCTCTGGGACGGCCGCCCGCTTTGACCGAGGAAGCTGGCCGGTGCCGCCGCTCTTTACCCTGATCCAGGAACGGGGGAGCATCGCCGACGCAGAGATGTTCCGGGTCTTCAATATGGGGCTGGGCCTGGTGGTGGCCTGTCGTCCCACCGATGTGGCCGCGGTTCAGGCCGTGGCGCCCGAGGCCCTGATGGTCGGTGAGGTGATCGCCCAGGCCGGGGAGGTGCGGGTCGTGCTCGCCTGAGCGGGCGTGCCGGCAGGTCCGCACCGTTGCCCCGGCGAGACCCACGGGGGCGAAACATCGGGGACCAGCGCCCGTTGTAGGGAATGCTTGAGGCCCCGCCGGGGCAGCTTCCCCAGGGGATAGCCCCGGAGATAGTCCGGCGTCCCTCCGAGTCCTCCCGGAAACGAGGCATACCGCTCTTGCTGTCTGGACTGGCGAGCGTACCAGAGCGCACCCCGCACTGTGTGCATCAGGCAGAACCCCGACGCTCCGTAGCTGCCCCTCCGGCAGGGGCTCCACGCCGGCACGCTGGGATCACTCCGCTGCCTCCATTCCTGGCTGGGCTCTGCCCCCCGACGGATACCCTACCCCATAAGATAGGGATAAGCATAACCCCCGGCGCAGCGTGCCCGCGTGAGACGCTGCACGCTGCTGAATGCCCGCGGGTGGCGGACGCCCGCCCCGGACGGGGCGCCGGGGCTCTTCCGGGTACCATGAGCCCGGCGACCGATGGAGAGGAGGACAACGGGTGCGCGCCATTGTGAGTGTATCGGAGAAAACGGGACTGGAAGCCTTTGCCCGGTCCCTGGCCGACCTGGGCTGGGAGCTGGTCAGCACCGGCGGTACCCGGCGCGCCCTGGAGCAGGGCGGGGTCCCGGTGCGGGGGATCGAGGACCTGACCGGTTTCCCGGAGATTCTGGACGGCCGGGTCAAGACCCTGCACCCGGCGGTCCACGCCGGTCTGCTCGCCCGGCGCGACCTGCCCGATCACCTGGCGCAGTTGGAGCGCCACGGCCTGGGCACCATCGACCTGGTGGCGGTGAACCTGTACCCCTTCGTGCAGACGGTGGCCCGGCCGGAGGTCGCCCTGGAGGACGCCCTGGAGCAGATCGACATCGGCGGGCCGACGCTGCTGCGGGCCGCCGCCAAGAACTTCCCGTGGGTGCTGACCGTGGCCGACCCCACCGACTATGGCCCGGTCATTGACGCCCTGCGCTCCGGGACCGCCGACCTGGCTTTGCGCCGCAACCTGGCCGCCAAGGCGTTCCAGCACGTCGCCTATTACGATACCGCGGTGGCAGCCTACCTGCGGGGGACCGATGCGGCCTTCCCCCAGGAGTTCACCGTGGCCGTGAGCAAGGCGTTCGACCTGCGCTATGGGGAGAACCCCCACCAGCAGGCCGCCTTCTACCGCACCCCGGCGGTGGGCCGTCCTCCGGAGTACGGCGTCGCCACCGCGCAGCAACTCCAGGGCAAGGAACTCTCCTTCAACAACATCGCCGACGCCGATGCTGCCTGGGGCGTGGTCTGCGACTTCGCCGCGCCCACCGTCGCCGTCATCAAGCACGCCAACCCCTGCGGCCTGGCCTCCCATGACGACCTGTCCGAAGCGTATCGCCGGGCCTTTGCCGGCGACCCGGTGTCGGCCTACGGGGGCATCGTCGCCTGTAACCGGCCCGTGACCGAAGCCATGGCCCGGGAGATGGGGCCGGTGTTCTACGAAGTAGTCATCGCCCCGGCCTACGAGCCGGGGGCGCTGGAAACCCTGCGCCGCAAGCGCGACCTGCGCATCCTGGCAACGGGCGGCCTGCCGCATCCCGGCACGGAAGGTTGGGACCTCCGACGGGTGCGGGGCGGCTACCTGGTCCAGACGCCCGACGCCCTGTCCGAGGAGCAGGTACGCTGGCGTACCGTCACCCGCCGGGAGCCGACACCCCAGGAACTGGCCGACTTGCTGTTCGCCTGGCGCGCGGTCAAGCACGTGAAGTCGAACGCCATCGTGCTGGCGCAGGGCCGGTCCCTGCTGGGCGTGGGACCCGGCCAGCCCAACCGGGTGACCAGCGTCCAGTTGGCGGTACAGCGCGCCGGGGATCGCGCGCGCGGGAGTGTGCTCGCCTCGGATGCCTTCTTCCCCTTCCCCGATGGCGTCGAGGCGGCCGCCGCCGCCGGGGCGACGGCCATCATCCAGCCCGGCGGCTCCATCCGGGATGAGGAGTCCATCCGGGTCTGCGATGAGCACGGGCTGGCGATGGTGTTCACCGGCACCCGCCATTTCCGCCATTAAGAGCCTATCCGAATAATCCGGCAGCACGGAAAG
>JACQUQ010000006.1 GCA_016210175.1 Chloroflexota bacterium
GCGGGTCGGCGTCCCGCACGTGGGCGATAGCCTCCCGATGAACCATACCGATGATGTTGCTGCCCCCATAATGGCCCACCCGCCCGCATTCCCAGGCTGGTTGCTCGTGCTCACCGGACTCATCCTCCTGGTGAGTAGCGCCTGCGCTTCCTCTGCTCACCAGGATACCACCCCGACGGCCGCTCCGCCGACCGAGACGGTGGCGCCGACCGCCCGTCACCCCGCCGGAGACTATGGGTTCGGCTACGGCATGCAGCTCGAATCCGGCACCGACTACCCGCGGGCGCTCAAGCTGTTGCAGGATGCGGGGTTCGGGTGGGCCAAGGTGCAGGTGCGCTGGGAGCAGGTGGAGCCCCGGCCGGGCGACATCGTCTGGGACCACTGGGATCGCGTCGTCGCGCAGTCGGAAGCTGCGGGCATTAAGCTCCTCTTCAGCGTGGTCACCGCGCCCGCCTGGGCCCGCCCCAAAGATGCCGACCTGAGCTCCCCCGGCCCGCCCCAGGACCCAGCGACGTATGCTACCTTCATCGGCCAGCTCGCCCAGCGGTATGCCGGACGGGTCCAGGCGTACGAGATCTGGAACGAACAGAACCTCGCCCGCGAGTGGGGCGGCCCTGGCCGGCTCGACGCCGCCCAGTACGTGGCCCTCCTGCGCCGGGCCCACGCCGCGGTGAAGGCTGCGGACCCCGCCGCGGTGGTCGTGCTGGGCGCGCTCACCCCGGCAGGCACGGCCGACCAGGGGCAGGGCGCCATCGCCATTGACGATGTGGAATACTTCGAGCAGATGTACCGCGCTGGGGCCAAAGGGTACTTCGACGCGGTGGGCGCCCACCCCAGCGGCTTCAACAATGCGCCCGACCTGGACCCCCTCGACCCGGCCAACGCCACGCGTCCCGGCGGCTGGCGCGACCACCGCAGCTTCTACTTCCGCAACTTCGAGCGCTACCGGGAGATCATGGTGCGCCAGGGCGACAGCGACCAGCGCATCTGGTTCACCGAGTTCGGCTGGGCTTCCAGCCCCACCCCCGCGCCGGAGTACGCCTACGCGGCCCAGATCAGCGCGCAGGACCAGGCCCGTTATCTGGTGCAGGCCATCGAGATCGCGCGCGAGCGGGGATACATCGGGCCGGTATTCGTCTGGAACCTGAACTTTGCCCCCAGCACGGAGGCTGCCGACCGAGAGGGGAAGCGGGCCTTCAGCATCCTCAACTCCGACTGGAGTCCCCGGCCCGCATACCGCGCCCTGGCCGCCATGCCGAAATAACGCCGCCTTCCCTGAAAAAGCCCTGAAACGCATCCGCGCGGTGGTGGACTGGCTACCACGAGCGGGTTCGCTCTGTCGGGATCGGCGCGTTGGCGCGCACGCCTGGCAGCGGGAAAGTCGCGCTTGACGCGAGCCAAGGGGGGTGATAATGTCTGTCATGGTGTGGAATAGTCGAGCCGTGGCGACCACGAAGCGGCCTGCCGGAGGGAACAGGGTGCGGGTAATCGCCGGCACGGCGCGGGGCCATACCCTGAAGGCGCCCCCCGGAGCAACGACCCGGCCCACCTCAGACTATGTACGGGGCGCTATCTTCAACCTGCTGGAGAACATCGCTCGGCGCTGGTCCCGGGTGCTCGATTTGTATGCCGGGAGCGGCGCGCTGGGGATAGAGGCCCTCAGTCGTGGCGCTGCCTGGGCCGATTTCGTGGAGCAGGACCCGCGGGCCTGCCGGGTCATCAAAGAGAATCTGGCCGCGACCCACCTGGGTGAGAGCGCCGCAGTGTACTGCACCAGCGTGCGCCGGGATCTGGGTTTCTTAACCGAAAGTTACGATATCATCTTCGTGGATCCCCCCTACTTCGACGCCGCCGCCTATGAGGTCCTCACCGAGCTGGCAGGCTCGCGGCTGGTCTGGCCGGGGACCATTCTGGTGGTGGAGCATTCCAGCCGCGTGCGGCTCGATGGCCCCGATGGAGGTTTCTGCCTCATCCGGGAGCGCCGCTACGGCGATACTACGGTTTCCCTGTATGGGAGAGAGGAAGGAGGCGACCGTGCCGACCGCGATTTACCCCGGGACCTTTGACCCGGTCACGAGGGGGCACGTTGACATCGCGCTGCGGGCGGCCAAGCTCTTCGATCACGTCGTTATTGCGGTCTACGACGCCCCGCCGAAGCGCCTGCTCTTTACCACCGAGGAGCGGGTGACCCTCTGGCAGCAGGCGCTCCCCGAAGGATGCCGGAACATCACCGTAGAGAAGTATGCCGGGCTGACCGTGGACTTCGCCCGATACCGGGGCGCCCAGGTCATTGTGCGGGGGCTGCGGGCGGCCACCGATTTCATGTACGAGTTCGATATGGCCCTCATGAACAAGAAGATGGCCCCCGAGGTGGAGGAGATCTACCTCGTGACAGACCTGGCCTTTCTCTTCGTGAGCTCCAGTCGCATCAAGGAAGTCTGGGAGCTCGGCAGGCAGGTAGAGGATCTGGTGCCGCCCAATGTGGCCGCAGCCCTGCGGGGGAAATTCATCAGAGACTAAGGCGGCGCGATGGTAGATAACTCCTTTCTCCCCAAAGGCCCTTCTGTCTCTCCCGGCGCGCCCAACTACCGGCCGCGGGGTGATCTTGGGGGCGCAATGCTCCGCCTTATCGACCGCGTCGAGGCGCTCTTGGTCGCTGCCCCGCGTATTCCCTGGACCAACCGCAGCCTGGTGGACCGGCTGGAACTGCTGGACCTGGTGGACCAGTTGCGGGTGGCTGTCCCTGATGAGGTGCAGGAAGCACGGGATATCCTGCGGGAGCGTGAGGAGCTCCTGGCCCACGCGCGCGAGGAAGTCGACCGGGCCACCGCCCGCGCCCGGCAGGAGTTCGAGAGCCGCATCACCGAGAGCGAGATCGTGGCAGCGGCCAGAGAGCGGGCAGACCAGATGCTCGCGGCGGCCATGCAGGAAGCCGCCGAGCGCCAGCGCGAGGCCGATGCCTACGCCCTCGGTGTCCTGGAACAGCTGGCGGAGCAACTCGCGGGCAACCTCACCACCGTGCGCGGCGGCATCCGGGCGCTGCAAGAAGAGCTGCAACTCAGCCGCTCCCGCCCTCCCGGCGAACGCGCCCGCGAGGACGCATAGCCCTCGCACGGCCATAGGCATACAGCACGGCGGCCACCAGCTTTGGCGGCCGTCGCAACGCGTTCTGGGATAGGAGCTACCCCAGGCCCCCGAGCGCGTATTTGCAACGCCCGTTCCTTGAGCGTGTCGAAAGGCTTGTCCTGAGGACAGCTGAAGGGAACGGGCGTTGCCCCTTCGGCTGCGCTCAGGGCAGGCTTCGACAGGCTCAGGCAACGCCATCTGCAAACAGACCTTAGCGCGCAACCACCACGTTCACCAGGCGACCGGGAACGTAGATGACGTCCTTAGGCTCCTGGCCGTCCAGGTGGGCGCGCACCCGCTCGTTGCCCAGGGCCAGGGCCCGCACTTGCTCCGCGGTGATGGACACCGGCACCTGGACCCGGTCGCGGACCCGCCCGTTCACCTGGATCACCAGGGTGAAGGACTCTTCCTGCGTGAGGGCTTCCTCCCAGCGCGGCCACGACTGGGTATGCACGCTGTAGGGGTGGCCGGTACGGGTCCATAGCTCCTCGGCCAGGTGGGGCGTGACCGGCGCCAGCAGCAGCATCATGGCCTCCAGCGCCTCCCGCCAGGCCGGAGCGCCGGGCAGCGGCCCCTCCCGCACATCGCTCAGGTAGTTGGTGAACTCCATGAGCTTGGAGATCAGCGTGTTGAACCGGAACTGCTCGATGTCCTCCGTCACGCCCTTGATGGTCCGGTGAGTCCAGCGGCGCAGCTCGGTCACGGCGGCAGGCGCAGGTTCGCCCGGCGGGGCGTCCCAGGTATCCAGCACCAGGCCCCACACCCGGTTGATCCAGCGGGAGATGCCGCTGACGCCGGCGGTGCTGAAGGGGCCGCCCTGGTCCCAGGGACCCAGGAACATCAGGGAGGCACGGAAGGCATCCGCGCCGTACCGTTGCACCTGGTCGTCGGGGGCAATCACGTTGCCCCGGGACTTGCTCATGCGCTGGCCGTCCGGCCCCAGGATCTGGCCCTGGTTGAACAGCCGCAGGTACGGCTCGTTGTGGTCCACCAGCCCCAGGTCCCGCACCGCCTTCTCGAAGAAGCGGGCGTACAGCAGGTGCATGGTAGCGTGCTCAGCCCCGCCGGTATACTGGTCCACCGGGGTCCAGCGCTGCGCCAGATCCCGGTCGAAGGGGCCGTCCTGCTGGTGCGGGCTGGTGTAGCGCAACTGGTACCAGGACGAGTCCACGAAGGTATCCATGGTATCCGTCTCGCGCGTGGCGGGCCGGCCGCACTGCGGGCAGGTGGTGTGGACAAAGCCCTCGTGGTACTTCAGGGGCGACTCCCCGGTGGGGCGGAACTCGGCATCTTCCGGGAGCAGCACCGGCAGGTCCTGCTCCGGCACCGGTACCGTCCCGCACTCCGGGCAATAAATGATAGGGATGGGCGTGCCCCAGTATCGCTGGCGGGAGATGAGCCAGTCCCGCAGGCGGTAGCTGACGGTGCGTCGGCCCCAGCCCTGCTGCTCCAGGTACTCGGCCACCCGGGACTTGCCCTCCTCGCTGGACACGCCGTCGAAGGGGCCGGAGTTCACCATGATGCCCGGCTCAACGTACGCCTCCGTCATCGGCCCCAGGGCCTGCGGGTCGGCGCTGGGCGGGGCGATGACCGGGATGATGTCCAGTCCGTACTTCTGGGCGAACTCGAAGTCCCGCTGGTCGTGGGCAGGCACGCCCATCACCGCGCCGGTGCCGTAGTGCAGCAGGGCGTAATCGGCGATCCAGATGGGCACCTGCCTGCCGTTCACCCGGTTGGTGCAGGAGGCCCCGATGAAGACGCCGGTCTTCTCCCGCTCGGTGGACTGGCGCTCGATCTCGCTGGCGCGCCGGGCTTGCTCCACGTAGGCTTCCACCTCCGGGCGGCGCTCCGGCGTGGTAAGTTGTGCGACCAGGGGGTGCTCCGGGGCCAGCACCATGAAGGTCACGCCGTACAGCGTGTCGGGGCGGGTAGTGAAGACCCGGATCTCCCGCTCCTCTACGCCCGGCGCGTCCAGGGCGAACGACACCTCCACCCCGTAGCTCTTGCCGATCCAGTTGCGCTGCATGGTGGTAACCCGCTCCGGCCACTGGAGCTCGCTGAAGTCCAGCAACTCGTCGGCGTACTGGGTGATGCGGAAGAACCACTGATCCAGGTCGCGCTTGGTGACCGGCGTCTTGCAGCGCTCACAGACGCTCACGTCGTTGACCTGGATGACCTGCTCGTTGGCTAGAGTGGTCTGGCAGCCAGGGCACCAGTTGGCCGGGGCCTTGGCCCGGTAGGCCAGGCCCTGCTCGAAGAACTTCAGGAAGAACCACTGGTTCCAGCGGTAGTACTCCGGCAAGCAGGTGATGACCTCCCGGTCCCAATCGAAGGAGGCGCCCATGGTCTTGAGCTGGCCCCGCATGCGCTCCACGTTGTTCATGGTCCAGGTGTGGGGGTGGATGCCGCGCTGGATAGCCGCGTTCTCGGCGGGCAGGCCGAAGGCGTCGAACCCGATGGGGAACAGGACGTTGTAGCCCTGCATGCGCCGGTAGCGCGCGGCCACGTCGGAGGGGGCCATCGCGTACCAGTGGCCGGCGTGGAGGTCGCCGGAGGTATAGGGGAACATGGTCAGCGCGTACCACGTAGGCCGGGGGTCGTCGTCCGGCGCGTGGTACAGGCGGTCCGCCTCCCAGCGCCGCTGCCACTTCTGCTCGATGTCTGCCGGGATATAGCGTTCAGCCATTGACGCCTCCAGATACCTGTACGAGTTCAGCGATGGGCGAAGAAACGATATTCTGTCATTCTGAGCGCAGCGAAGAATCCGTAGCCCCAAACCACCCTGCGCTTAAATCACACCATTCGGGGTTCAAAGACGTGACAAGTTCGATCTTCTTCTGTCGCACCCACCCTTTGATCTGCTTCTCCCGCGCTATCGCATCCCGTACGTCTGCCGTGACCCCAAAGTAGACCAGTTGCGTTAGCCCGTACTTGCTGGTAAATCCGGGCACCAGACCGTGCTTGTGTTCATATACTCGTCTCTCAAGATCGTTGGTCATGCCAGTGTAAAGCGTCCTGGCAGGGTTACTCATGATATAAACGTAGTATTGCTTCATGGCAGGTGAGGGGTGCGGATTCTTCGCTGCGCTCAGAATGACAGGGTGAACAGTACTCTGAAATAGTTCGCTTTTCTGATGCTCGTGCGCCACTATTATGGGCGAGCACACAGGCGCTGGATTGCGCCCTTCAGTTCAAGGACCTCGGCCGGGCAGTTCGGCCAGTCATGTTCCCAGCAGACGATAAGGTCGCACCCATCCGGGTCGTGGCCGTGCGCCTTGAAGGTGGAACTCCTGAACTCAAACTCGATACGTACCGACTCCCAGCGGCCGCGCTGCCCCCGAATCTCCCGTTTCGCTTCGCAGTCCGGGAATCCTTGCTGTATTGCCTCCACCAGGAACCCAAGTTCTCGGCTGATCATGCCGAAGAGGTAGACCACGCCTTGCTCATTGATGGGCGCATGACGCAAGCCACGGAAGTCGATGGGTTCCCCGTATTCGCTGCGCCTTCGAGGGCCTGCCATTTGACGAGTCTGCACCGGTTCCAGTGCGCGCTCCTGGTTTGTCGTTTGGTGAACCGTCTCCGCTACAAGTGGCTTCGTTTCCTGCACAGCAGGTGGAAGCTTAACCTCCTGTGGTAGAGCAATGGATTCGCCGTTGACCCAAGCGTTATAGATTTGCTTGACATTGCTCCACTTTCCCCAGCGCCTCTTCTGATAAGTCGCTGCACTATAATTGCCATAATGAGAATATTCATTTTCGGTGGGAAATCGGCCTAGCTGTCGCGCTACTCTATCAAGATCCTCAAGTAAATCATTTTCAGATAACTTTCTATTAACGAAGCTTGGGGTTGGTATTAGTCCTGCACCCTCTATCGCCTTATTCCAAGTTAGAAAGTAACGCTCAACCTTTTTGAGGCTGATAGTACTGTTACGTTGGAACTGTCGGCGACTGAGAGTAGTCACGCCCAACTCGCGGGCTACCCTTCTAATCTCTTCTAGGATTTCGTCTCGCTCAACCATGCTGGCGTCTTCTCAGGAGGCGAGGCACCCACGCCGTCCAGAACATGCAAAAGGCAGGGCGTTATGCCCTGCCCGGTTCCTGTTGCTGCTGCCAACGATGCAGTTCGTCACGCGGCGCTAGGCACCGGGCTCCGGCCCGCTGCTCAGCAGGAGGGAGCGGCCAGGCTGCCGTCGCATCAGGTCAAACTCCTCGCGCGGTTTCGCTGCAAGAAGAGAAGGTGGTGGAGCTGGGGGGACTCGAACCCCCTACCTTTTGGCTGCCAGCCAAACGCTCTCCCGGTTGAGCTACAGCCCCACCGCGTCCGCAGTGGCGCGGACCAGTGCTATCATACCAGACTGTGCCACAGAACACAAGCTTTACAGCCCCCACCCCCGTCAGTATAATGAGGGTGGGAAAGCGGGCGCCCTCCGGGGCGCCCCTTCGCCATCTCCTTGTTCCGTCGCGCCGAAGCTACCAGGAGGGATATGGCATGAGCCAGAAGTCCATTCCCCTTACCCCGGAAGGTCTGCGCCAGCTCGAACAGGAACTGGAAACGCTCCGCACGGTGCGACGGCCGCAGGTGGCAGAGGAACTGAAGCGGGCCAAGGAAGTCGGCGGCACGGTCAACAACGCCGAGTACGAGGCCGCCAAGGACGAGCAAGGCTTTGTCGAAGGCCGCATCCGCCACCTGGAGAATATCATCCGCAACGCGACGGTCATTGCGCGTGACACCGCGCCTTCCCAGTGGGTCAAGCTGGGCAGCCAGGTGACCCTGGTGGACCAGGAAGGCCAACCACAGCAGTACACCATCGTCGGCAGCGCCGAAGCGGACCCACGCCACGGGCGCATCTCCAACGAATCCCCCGTGGGGCGGGCGCTGCTGGGCTGCCGCATCGGCCAGCAAGTCGAAGTGCTGGCGCCGGGCGGTGTCATCAGCTACACTGTCGTGGCTATTGCTTAGCGCAGGATCAGGAGACGTTTTCGGCATGGGCAACCGGTAGGGGCGCAGGGCCATGCGCCCCTACCACCACCCAATTCCCTATGATCTCCCCTGATCGTGCATTAGGGCCGGTGGAGCAGATGGCCCGGAATACACCCTGCGCACCCGGTCGCCATGACGGGTGAGGATTGATAGCACGGTTATGGTAGATATCCGAGAAGACCTCATACAACAGCGCCTGACCAAGATCGAGCGGCTGGAAGAGTTGGGGATCGAGACCTATCCGGCCCACTTCCATCGCACCCACAGCACGGCCCAGGCAGCCCTGACATTCCTGGACTGGGAGACCCAGGTGCAACCTGGGGTCGAGCCGCCGCGGGTCACGGTGGCCGGGCGCATCAGCGCGCGGCGCGGCATGGGCCGCACCACTTTCATGGACCTGCGAGACGGCACCGGGCGTATCCAGGTCCAGTTCCGCCAGGACCTGCTGGGGGAGCGCTACGCCCTGCTGCGGGAGTTCGACCTGGGCGACTTCCTGGGCGTGAGCGGCCCCCTGTTCCGCACCAGCACCGGCGAGGTGACGGTCCAGGCCGCGGACTACACCCTGCTATGCAAGGCGCTGCGGCCCCCGCCCGAGAAGTGGCATGGGCTGGTGGACGTGGAGGCCCGCTACCGCCAGCGCTACCTGGACCTGATGGCGAACGAGGAGGTGCGGCGGACCTTTATCCTCCGCAGTCGGATCGTCGCGGCCATCCGCCAGTTCATGACCGGGCGCGGCTTCCTGGAGGTGGAGACGCCCATCCTCCAGCCCCACGCCGGCGGCGCCCTGGCCCGACCTTTCACAACCCACTACAACGCCCTGGACCAGGATTTCTACCTGCGCATTGCCACCGAGCTGCACCTGAAGCGCCTGCTGGTCGGAGGGCTGGATAAGGTCTACGAGATCGGGCGTATCTTCCGCAACGAGGGCTTCTCCACCAAACACAACCCCGAATATACCAGCATGGAGAGCTACGAAGCATACGCCGACTACAACGACGTCATGGCCATGACCGAGGAGTTGGTCGCCTACGTTGCGGAGGCGGCGCTGGGCACCCAGACCATCACCTACCGGGGCCATGCCATCACTCTAGCGCCCCCCTGGCGGCGCATCAGCCTGCGCGAGGCCATCCACAAGGAGACCGGTATTGACTTCGAGGCATACCCGGACGCCGACAGCCTGCGCCGGGCCATGGAGGCGGAAGGGATGCAGCCCGATCCCCATGCCGGGCGGGGCAAGCTGGTGGACGACCTGCTGTCCGCCTACGTGGAGCCCAAGCTGATCCAGCCGACTTTCCTGCTGGACTACCCGGTGGAGCTCTCGCCCCTGGCCAAGCGTCACCCGGAGCATCCGGGGCTGGTGGAACGCTTCGAGGGGTTCATCGGCGGCTTTGAGATCGCCAACGCCTTCACCGAGCTCAACGACCCCCGCGACCAGCGGGCGCGGTTCGTGGAGCAGGTGCGGCTGCGGGAAGCGGGCGACGAGGAGGCCGAGTTGCCCGATGAGGACTTCCTGACGGCCGTCGAGTACGGCATGCCCCCCGCCGGGGGCCTGGGCGTCGGCATCGACCGCCTGGTTATGATTGTGAGCGACCAGCCCTCCATCCGGGAGGTCATCCTGTTCCCGCAACTGCGCCGGAAAGAGTGAGCGAAGGACAGCACAGAGAGCACCTGCTTCATACGGTTCCAAGAACGGCCGCCTGCATCAAGGGCGGCCGTTGCGCGCTCAGGGACGCAGCGGCCACCGTTGCCGCACGGAGTCCTAACCGGGAGCTGGCGCCAAACGTTTCCTTCAATGCCCCCACTGGCGCGGCAGGCTCTCCTGGGAGGGATACGACGATGATGGCAGAGTGGGATTCCGCCAGCGCGGTACGCGGTGGGGATGGATGGGATGCCCTGGCCCCGGTCTGGATGGAGCGGGTCGGCGATAGCGGCGATCCTGTCCGCGCCTTCCTGCTGGACCCGGTGACCCTGGAGCTCCTGGGGGAGGTGCGCGGGCGCCAGGTGCTGGATGGCGGCTGCGGTGAAGGCCGCTTCGCCCGCCTGCTGGCCCGGCGCGGCGCGCACGCCACGGCGGTGGACCTGTCGGAGCAAATGCTGGCCCCGGCCCTGGAGGAGGAGCGGCGGCACCCCCTGGGGATCCGCTACCTGCGGGGCGACCTCGCCGACCTGAGCGCCCTGGCGACGGCCTCCTTCGACGCGGCCGTAGCGAATATGTCCCTCCAGGACGTGGAGGACTACCAGGGCGCGCTCCGGGAGGTGGCGCGGGTGCTCCGGCCCGGCGGCCAGTTCGTGTTCTCTATCCTCCACCCCTGCGGCAGCTCCCTGGGCGTCGCGCCCGACCTGGGCTGGGAGTACACCGACCCGGCCGCCCCGTCCTCTCCGCGGCGCTACTACAAGGTGGACCGCTACTTCGAGCGCCGGCGCTCTGCCATCCCCTTGTGGCGCGACGTCGCCATCTGCGTGCCGCACCACCACCGGCCCCTTTCCGACTACACCACCGCGCTCCGCCGGGCCGGGTTCCTGGTCCGGGACCTGGCCGAGCCTGCGCCCGACCCCGATCTGGTGGCGCAGGACCCCTCGAGCTGGGAGAAGTTCGGCCGGATCCCCTACTTCCTGGTCATGGACGCGGTGCGGCTGGGGTAACCCCGCGCCGCCGCCCTCACCGCGAGCGGTGGCGTGCCTTTCCATTTCTCCGTAAGTTCAGGTACCATAGAACGTAGCTGCGGCGCCTGGCACCGCTACGCGGCGCAGTAGCCTGTCCTGTCCTCCGAGGAGCGAGGTCCTGCGCCGGGTTCCTGGAGACGGCGCAGCGTATGACATCCTGGGAAAGAGCGAGGACCGGAGCATGCTGAGCTTGTCCCTGGTGCGTGAGCACCCCGAGGTGGTGCGGGCCGCGCTGGAGAAGCGCCATACCGAGGCGCCCCTGGACCGCATCCTGGAACTCGACCGGCAGCGGCGCGAGGTGCTGGTGGAGGCCGAGCAACTGCGGGCGCGGCGCAACGAGGTGAGCCGACAGATCGGCCGCATGAAGGAACGTCCGCCGGAGCTTATCGCCGAGATGCGGGAGGTGGGCGACCGCATCCGCGAGCTGGAGACGGCCATAACGGGCCTGGAAACCGAGCTGAACAACCTGGCGCTGCAACTCCCCAACCTCCCAGCCCCGGAGGTGCCCGAAGGCGCCGGGGCCGAGGACAACGTCATCGTGGAGACCTGGGGCGAGCCCCGCACCTTCGACTTCCCGCCCGCGCCCCACTGGGACATCGGGGAGCGCCTGGGCATCATCGACTTCGAGCGCGGGGTCAGACTGTCCGGCTCCCGCTTCTACGTTTTGAAGGGCGCCGGGGCGCGCCTCCAGCGGGCGCTCATCACCTGGATGCTGGATGTCCACACCCGTCAGCACGGCTACGTCGAGATCTACCCGCCCTTCATGGTCAAGGGCGAGTGCCTGGTGGCGGCAGGCCAGTTGCCCAAGTTCGCTGACAACCTGTACCGGGACATCGAGGACGACCTCTGGATGGTGCCCACTGCCGAGGTGCCCCTCACCAACCTCTACCGGGATGAGATCCTGTCGGCAGATGCCCTGCCCATCCACCTGGTGGCCTACACCCCCTGCTTCCGGCGGGAGAAGATGGCCGCGGGGCGGGACGTGCGGGGCATCAAGCGAGGCCACCAGTTCGACAAGGTGGAGATGTATAAGTTCGTGGCGCCGGAGACCTCCGACCAGGAACTGGGCCGGATGGTGCAGGACGCCACGGACCTGCTGCGCGCCCTGGGGTTGTCCTATCGAGTGCTCCAGCTCTGCACCGGCGACCTGGGTTTCGCCGCGGCCAAGACCTTTGACCTGGAGGTCTGGGCGCCGGGCGCGGGCGAGTGGCTGGAGGTCAGCTCCCTGTCCGACTGCCGGGACTTCCAGGCGCGACGGGCCAACGTCCGCTACCGCCCCGATCCCAAGGCCAGGCCGGAGTTCGTCCATACCCTGAACGGGTCGGGGCTAGCCCTTCCCCGCATCATGATCGCGGTGCTGGAGACCTACCAGCAGGCCGACGGCTCGGTGGTGGTCCCGGAGGTGCTGCGGCCCTACATGGGGATGGAGGCGATAGGATAGTGGGATGACGGGGGAAGCGGGCACAGGGATGGACGGAGAACACCCAAATGAAGTGCCTCATATGTGGCAGTAGGATGGAAGAGAAGACGGTAACGATTGCGCGCATCTACGAGCGCCAATCTGATATTCCCTACGCGCTCATCACCGATGTCCCTGCGGAAGTCTGCCACCAGTGTGGCGAGACCGTGTATACCGCCGATGTAGTGGCACGGCTCCAGGAGCTTTCCAAGCGCATCAAGAAGGGCGCTCCATCCGCGAAAACGGTCGAAGTGCCGGTCTACAGCTTGGATGACGTAGCCAGCTAACCGGCTTGGACTACAGACAAGGGTAGTGATTGCAACCGGGAGACCCAGTGTCCACACCGTCCTGTACAGCGCCAGTCCTGGACCGCATCGCCGTGGTGGGCACGACCGGCTCCGGCAAGACCACGACGGCGCGCCACCTGGCCCGTTCCCTGGGCGTCCCCGCCATCGAACTGGATGGCCTCTATTGGGAACCGGACTGGATGTCTGCCCCGCGGGAGGTCTTTCGGGCGCGGGTGGCCGGGGCCATCGCCGGGGACCGCTGGGTAGTGGACGGCAACTACGGCAGCGCCGCCCAAGATCTCATCCTACCCAGGGCAACCACGGTGGTGTGGTTGGACTACCCGCTACCGGTGGTGCTCTGGCAGCTTTTCCGGCGGACGCTGCGGCGCACCCTCACCAGGGAAGAACTCTGGAATGGGAACCGGGAGCGGTTCTGGACCCAGTTTCTCTCCCGCGAGTCCCTGTTCCTATGGGCGCTCTACTCCCACCCCCGGAATCAGGCCCGCTATACGACGCTGCACCGCCGCCCGGAGTCCGCCCACCTCACCGTGCTCCGGTTTCGCTCGCCGGGAGAGACGCAGGCCTGGCTTGAGCATATACAATGCGCTCGCGTCTTTTAACGTTTATTGATCTCTCATGTGCCTACGCATCGTCCCTATCCCTTAGTCCGAACGCGTCACGGATCGCCGCGCGCTGCAAGCGGTGGAACGTCTGCGCTAAGGTTTCGGGGGTGTGGGGTTGGCGCTGCTCCAGCCACCATTGCATCAGCGCGATGCGCGCCCCCGCCAGATAGTTCGCCAGCACGTCGAACGGGATGGCGCTGTCGGCTTCGGCAAAGGCGGCACGGAGGCTCGCTTCGATATGCTGCGCGCTCTGGTCACGGATGCGCCGCAGGATCAGCGGACTCTCCTTGCCCTGAAAAATGGGAGACAACAGCGCCCGCGCGTCGAGAAGATGCCGATAGGCCGATGTCATCCCTGGCGGCGCTTCAGGCGACAGCAATTCTTCTCGGGAGAGGGAGTGGAGCGGCCCGGATTGGAACTCGCTGACGATGACTTCGTGACAGCTCATGAATAATTCATCTTTGCTGCTATAGTGCAGATAGAAGGTGGTACGCCCGACGTTCGCGCGGTCCACGATATCCTGAATCGTGACCGCATCATATCCACGCTCGCTGATCAGTGCGATCAGCGCCTTTTGCAGCAGTGCGCGCGTGCGCTGTACCCGTCGGTCTGTCTTCGTCATGCAGCACGCTCCTCAGATGAGCAATCGTACACTCCAATCGTACGCTCCGCGCATGGGCAGCGCGTCGAGGGTGAGGTTTCTAAACAATTCGGCCATACTGTTCACAAACGAACAAATCTCGCGCTTTGATTATTGACGTTCATCTGCGAAGCTCCGTAGTCTGTACGTGGAACGTCGCAAATATCCTGGGAGCAACCACCATGTCGCAAACTCGCATGGAGCCCGACCGCGGACCGACGGTCCCCTATCCTGGCACACCACGCTGGGTGAAGGTATTGGGGATCATTGCCATCGTCCTGGTCCTGCTGGTCGTCGTCATCCTGTTCACCGGCCTCGGTGGTCAGCACGGCCCTGGTCGCCACCTACCGCCCATCGCGCACGGCGTGCAACAGCCATGACCATGACCCCCGGCCTCCGCAAGTTCGTGCTCACCGTACATCTCACTTCCTCGGTCTGCTGGATCGGTGCGGTCGTCGCGTACCTGGCGCTCGGCGTCTCCGCCGTGACCAGCCCGGATGCCCAGACAGTGCGTGCCGCCTGGATCGCGATGGAGGTGACCGGCTGGTCGGTCATCGTCCCGTTGGCCCTCGCCGCGCTCCTGACCGGGCTGGTCATGTCACTGGGCACCCCGTGGGGCGTGTTCCGGCACTATTGGGTCCTGATCACCCTCGTGCTGACCGTCTTGAACACCACCATCTTGCTGTTGCACATGCCGGACGTAAGTTCCATTGCAGACGTGGCGCGACAGGCAGCCGATGCCGATCTCGTCGGCAGGCTTGGGGGCGACCTCTTCCACGCCGGGGGCGGCCTGCTGGCGTTGCTGGTGATCACCGTACTCAATGTGTACAAGCCGCAGGGCATGACCCCGTACGGGTGGCGCAAGCAGCACGAGGAGCGTGCCCGGCTGGCGCAGCGCGCGTCAGCAGCCAGCCGCCAAGTCTCGCGCGGTCGGTAATAAGAGCGGAGCACGATCGATGCATTCGTTCCCACATCACCGCCACAGCACATCGGACGAGGC
The DNA here is from genome assembly GCA_016210175.1 of Chloroflexota bacterium. Lineage (GTDB taxonomy): Bacteria > Chloroflexota > Dehalococcoidia > SHYD01 > JACQUQ01 > JACQUQ01. Next base: position 14,780 of record JACQUQ010000006.1, read on the forward strand.
GTCGGCCCCAAAGACACCAGGGCAGATCCTGAGCTTGGGCTGGCGCTACGACCTGATGATATGGTTCATCGACACCTTCGTGTTCCGTGGCAAGTTGCGGGAGCTCAGGCAGAGGACTGCCAATCTGGCCCGCATGCAACCCGGAGACACGGTGCTGGATGTGGGCTGCGGCACGGGAACGCTGGCGATGGAAGTCCAGAGCCGCGTCGGCGCAACGGGCCGCGTTTTCGGCGTTGACCCGGGCCCACAGCAGATCGCCCGTGCCCGCTCGAAAGCTGCTCGGCGCAACCTGCCCATCGATTTCCAGATCGGTGTGATCGAGCAACTCGCCTTCCCCGACCAGACGTTCGATGTGGTACTCTCTACCTTGATGATGCATCATTTGCCTGATGACCTCAAGCGCCAGGGACTCTCAGAAGTCGCCCGTGTGCTCAAACCAGGAGGGCGCCTGATCATCGCCGATTTCAAGCCCAGGAAGGAACGCCAGGGCCAAGCGGCGCGCTTTCACGCCGGTGGGAGCGGCATGCACGATCTGGCTGACCTCGTCAAGGACGCCGGCTTCTCACCGGTGGAAACGGAGGAGATGCGGCCCCCACGGTTCTCTGCTTTCCCCGGAGCAGGCTTTGTCAGGGCACACAAAAGCTACGAATTTGCGATCACATAGGGAATAAACCATGCGTATCCTCGCCCTCGATATCGGCACCGGCACCCAGGACATCCTGCTGTTCGACAGCAGCCGCAATATCGAGAACTGCCCCAAGCTGGTCATGCCCTCCGCCACCAGCATCATCGCCGGCCGGGTGGAGGCGGCCACGGCGCGGCGGGATGCCATCGTGCTCTCCGGGGTGGTCATGGGCGGCGGGCCGTGCTCCTGGGCCGTCGAGCGCCACCTGAAGGCCGGGCTGCCGGTGTACGCTACCCCCGAGGCCGCCCGCACCTTCGACGACCACCTGGAGAACGTCGAGCGCATGGGCGTGACCGTGGTCGGCGAGGACGAAGCGCAGAACCTGGTGGGCGAGGGCGTGACCCGTATCGAGATGAAGGACCTGGACCTGGCCGCGGTGGGCCGGGCGCTGGAAGCCTTCGGGGTGGAGCCCCGCTACGACGGCGTCGCGGTAGCGGTGTTCGACCACGGCGCGGCCCCCCTGGACGTGAGCGACCGCACTTTCCGCTTCGACCACCTGCGCCGCACCGTCCAGCACGACAACACCCTGTACGCCTTCGGCTTCTTCCCCGACGAGGCGCCCGCCTCCATGACCAGGATGCAGGCGGTGGCAGCAACCTACTCCCTGGACGCGCCGCTGCTGCTGCTGGATACGGCCCCCGCCGGGGCTATCGGCGCCCAGGACGACCCCGCGGTCCGGGCACACCCGGAGCGGGTGGTGGTCAACCTGGGCAACATGCACGCCACCGGGTTCCACCTGGTGGGCGACCACATCCAGGGGCTCTTTGAGCACCACACCGGGCTCATCGACCGGCCCAAGCTGGAGGGAATAGTCCAGCGCCTGGTGGACGGCAGCCTCACCAACGAGGAAATCTTTGCGGACCACGGGCACGGCGCCCACATCCTGCGCCACCCCTCCGCAGATCGGCCCTTCTTGGCGGTCACCGGCCCGCAGCGGCGGATGCTGGTCGACTCCCCCCTGCGGCCGCACTTTGCGGCGCCCCACGGCGACATGATGCTCACCGGTTGCTTCGGGCTGGTGCGCTGCTTCGGGAGGAAGCTGTCGAACTGGCGGGAGGAGATCGAGGCGGCGCTGAACGGGTAGCCGTTCGGTGGCGCGGCAGGGGGCTATCCCGACAGCGCCACGGTCTTTCCCACATAGCCCCCGTCCGTGATCAGCGTGCCGACAAAGGCGGCCACGTCCGCCCGCGCGATGAGCGGCTTGCGGATGACGCCATCCGTGCCCGCACGATAGGTACCGGCCGCCGGGCCGTTGCCCAGACCCACGGGCCGCACGATGGTCCAGTCCAGCCCGCTGCGGCGCACGACCGCCTCTTGCCGCTCCTTATCGCGGTAGCGCTCCTGCAAGAGCAAGGTCAAGAAGAGCCGGAAAAACCACGGTATCTTCTCGCGCGAGTCCGCCACGCCCCAGGCCGTGACGCACACTAGACGGCGCACGCGCTCCTGCTGCATGGCCTCCACGATGTGCTGCGTCCCGGCCGAGCACACATCCGGTGGCGTGTTGAGCGGAGCGCCCAAGCGGGCGAAGAGGGGGCGGGTGGTGATGCCCAGCGCCACGATGACGCCCTCCTGGCCCGCCACCGCCCGTCGGACCGCGGCCGGGTCCATGACATCGCCCTGGGCTATCCGCAGGCGCCCGTGATGGATGCCCAGGGCCTCCGGCCTGCGGGCGAACGCGGTGACGTCGTGGCCGTCTACCAGCAACCGCTGCACGGCGGCGCGTCCCGTGCCCCCCGTTGATCCAAAGATAGCCACGCGCATGGAGCCTGCTTCCAGGGGATCGCCATGAGGTACGTTGCCGACTTGCACACCCATTCCCGCTACGCACGGGCCACGGGCAGCACCCTGACCTTCGAGAACCTGGCGGCCTGGGCCACGATCAAGGGCCTTGACCTGCTCGCCAGCGCCGACTTCACCCACCCCGTCTGGCGGGCCGAGACCCAAGCCAAACTGCGCCCGGTCGCAGGCGACCTGTACCAGCACGGCGAGACCCGCTTTGTCCTGGGGACTGAAGTGAGCTGCGCCTACCGGGACCGGCACGGCGGCCACCAGATCCACATGCTGCTCTTCGCCCCCGACCTGGAAACCGTAGACCGCCTCAGCGCCGAACTGGAGCGGTACGGGAACCTGGAGGAGGACGGGCGGCCCACCCTGCGCCTTGCCGCGGACGACCTGGTGGGCCTGGCCCTGGGGGTGAACCCGCGCTGTTTCCTCATCCCGGCCCACATCTGGACGCCCTGGTTCTCGGTGTACGGCTCCCGGTCCGGCTACGACTCCATCCGGGACTGCTTCCCCCAGCACTGGGGCGACATCTGGGCGGTGGAGACCGGCCTCTCCAGCGACCCGGCGATGAACTGGCGCATCCCGGAGCTGGACGACCGCACCCTGGTCTCCTTCTCCGACGCGCACTCCCTGGCCCGCCTGGGCCGCGAGGCCACGGTCTTCGAGGGGGAGCTGAGCTACGAAGGGCTGCAGTCGGCGCTGCGCCAGGGCCAGGTGGCGTACACCATCGAGTTCTACCCGGAGGAAGGCCGCTACCACTACACGGGGCACCGCGAGCACGGCGTCCGCTATAGCCCCGCCGAGACCGCGCGCTTGGGGACCACCTGCCCGGTGTGCCGCCGCAAGCTCACCGTGGGGGTCATGGACCGGGTGGAGCGGTTAGCCCAGCGGCCTGATGCGTCCTTCCGGGATGAAGACGGGCTTATCAAGCACCGCGACCGCCCGCAGCGGCCGCCCTACCGCCTGCTGGTACCGCTCCAGGAGATCCTCGCCGAGGCCCTGGGCGTCAGCGCGCAGAGCAAGCGGGTGCAGTCCACCTACGATGGGATCATCGCCCGGTTCGGCAGCGAGCTGGCGGCGCTCCAGGAGGCAGCCATCGCCGACATCGCTGAGGTCGCCGGGGACCGGGTCGCCGAGGGCGTGGAGCGGGTACGCCACGGGCGCATCCAGGTCGAGCCTGGCTACGACGGCCTGTACGGGGTGGTGCGCATCTGGCCCAAGGGCAACCAGACCGCCATCCAGGGGCGCCTGCTTTAGGGTGCGTAAAGCATCTATGATGAAAGATGCTCGATATTTGTCATGCTGAGTCCTTCGACAGGCTCAGGGTGAACTCCGCGAAGCATCCGTCGCCCCCTGGGTCTGGAGAACCGGGAGTACGGATGCTTCGGCCGGCGGCCTCAGCATGACACCATGGGGACCCTGGTCTATCTCCAATTTGCCAACACGCCCTAGTGTTTTGTCATCTGTGATTTGAGGGATACCGCTCGGTAGGGGCGGGTTTGCAACCCGCCCCTACAACCCAGCAATTCGCCCGTGACAGGGCACTAGTGCATAATCAGGGGAGGTCATAGGGAATCGGGCGGTGGTAGGGGCGCATGGCCATGCGCCCCAACCGGTTGCCCATGCCAAAAACGTCTCCTGATCCTGCGCTAGATCCCGCCAGCCACCTCCGGGGGCACGGTCGGGCCGGCCCCCACACCACCGGGCGCCCGCC
>JACQUQ010000097.1 GCA_016210175.1 Chloroflexota bacterium
GGGCAAAGCAGACCCGGATACGGCACGACGGCTGGTCGGGCATGGCGGTCCACCTCCCTCTCCCTTCCTCCTGACCCGCCCAGTATGCTCCGTCTTCTTCCTCTCCGCCAGCCCTTTTCATATTGCGATTGCCCTGGCTGACCACCGCCCTCCGTAGACAGGAATGCTTCCGGCAGGCTACAATGCGCCCTTAGGCGGAGCGTGCCTCCCACAGCCTGCCATACCCTGGAGCAAGGGGACGTGTGTGTTCAACAGCAACCGGTTGCTTGCCCTCTGGCCGAAGCGCGTGTTCTACGGCTGGTGTGTGGTCGGGGTCGCCATGATGGTGAGCTTCACGCAGGTCGGGGAGTTCAACCCGGTGCTGGCCGTGTTTATGCACCCGCTGAACCAGGAGTTTGGCTGGAGCCGGGCAGAGATCTCCGCGGCCATCACCTTCGGCTCGTTGGGGGGCGCCGCCTTGGCCCCGCTGGTGGGGCCGCTGTTGGACCGGCGCGGAGCCCAGGTGGTGCTGGTGGTCGGCCAGCTCCTGTTCGGTGGAGCGCTGATCGCCTCCGCCCTGGTGGGGTCGCTCTGGCAATTCTACATTACCTACAGCGTGGGTCGGGCTGTGGTGCAGGGCGTGACCAGCCTCGCGGTCCAGGTGGCGGTCGCCAACTGGTTCCGCCGCAATCGGGCGCTGGCGATGGGCATGGCCGCCCTGGGCACCCGGGTGGGGCAGGCCACGCTGCCGCTGCTGATGCAGTTCATCATCGGGACCGCCGGGTGGCGCGCCGGGTTCATCGTGCTCGGACTGCTCGTCTGGATCGTGGGCGTCCTGCCATCGGCCATCTTCCTGCGGCAACGTCCGGAGGACCTTGGCCTCCGGCCCGACGGCGATGCCCCGCTGCGGGCGCCGGTCGCGGCAGCCAAGCCCGCGGCAGCGGCTACCGTCCTGGAGGAGCCGTCCTGGACGCTGGGGCAGGCCCAGCGCACTCCGGCGCTGTGGCTGCTGACGCTGGCCGTCTCCCAGGCGTCGATGGTGGGCGCGGGCGTGAACCTGCACATGGCGCCCTACCTGATGGATCAGGGTCTGTCGCCGGTGGCGGCCGTGGGCGCGCTCAGCGCGTTTGCCGCCACGTCGGGGCTCGGTGGCCTGTTCTGGGGCTACGTAGTCCGCAGGGTGCCCACCCGGTTGACAATCACGGCGCTCTTCCTGTGGGGGGCCGCGGCCATCCTGCTCCTCATGAATGTCCAGACGGTGGCGGGAGCCTATGGCTTCGCCGTCTTCTACGGTATCGCCTTTGGCGGCTGGCATTCCCTGTCCCAGAGTATGTGGGCGGACTATTTCGGACGGCACTCCGTCGGCTCCATCGTGGGCTTTACCGCCCCCTTCTCACTGGCGGCCAACTCCTCGGGGCCGCTCCTTGCGGGGTTCCTCTTCGACCGCCTGGGCAACTACCACGCTGCCTTTACGTTCTTCACCGGGGCCTACGTGCTGGCGGCGGTGTGGATGTTTCTGGCCCGTCCGCCGCGCCGCCCGGCGCGCGTGCAGGCCGCCCCGTAAGCGCGGTGCGCAGGCCCGGTCCCACGCTCCGGAGAGCCGGACACCGACCAGCAACGTCATCTCCTCCCCGGTGACCCGGTAGGTGTCCCGATGGGCGCTACCGGGTGCGTTCTCCACGTCGGCCAGCAGCGACACGTGACAGCACGACCTTGACGGTAGCTCGCCCCAGCGCGGTATCCTGTGTCCCAACGAAGAGCACATATGTTCGCTATCACACCAGGAGACCGGCACCATGCGACTGGACGGGCACAAGCTGCTGCAAGTCTGGCAATGGAATACGCAGGCAGAGCAGACCGTGGCCGCGGTGGTCCGGGTCTGCCGCACCGCTGGCTTCACCGGGATGGTGGTCAAGGCGCTGGACGGCGCAACCTGGATGGGGAGGGTGGACCCGACCCCGGCGGCGCTGCGCTCCGTGGATGACGCCCGGCGCCAGGCCGAGGAGTCCCACGCCGCCGGGCTGGTCTACGCCGTTTGGACCATTCCCCGGGACCGCGACCTGGCCGAGCAGGCCCGCCTGACTGCGGCCCTGGCCGCCGCCCCGGAGATCGATGCCGTGTTCCTGGATGTCGAGCCGTACCTGCCGTCCTTCTGGGGGGCATGGCGTCCTGCGGGGCGGGCGCGGGACTTCATGGAGCGCATCCGAGCAGCGGCCCCTGATGCCGCGCTGGTGCTCCAGCCCGACCCGCGCCCCGGCCGCCTGGCCGAAATCCGCCCCGATGAGTGGCTGCCCTACACGAGCGCCCTGGCCGGCCAGCACTACTTCCACCTGTTCGAGACCGATCCTGCCGAGGAGATGGCGCGGGCGCTGGCCCTGGGCGAGCAGTGGGGACTGCCCGTGTATCCCACGCTGCCGGGCGAGGCGTCGGCGGACGACCTGCGCACCGCAGTCCACGCGCTGCGGGGCCTCGGCGGGCGCGGTTGCGTGCTGTTCCGCCTGGGAGTTGCGACCGCCGCCCAGTTGCGCGCCGTCGGCGGTGTGGACTTCGACGCCGTCGGGTCTGCTCCGGCGTCCGGCCTGCCCTTCCGCACCACGGAGGCGGCAGCCCTGGCGTATGTCCAGAGTCGGGGCCATACCGTGGTCCCGGACCATGCCATCGGTCGGGCTGCTCTCACCGCCCGCCGCCTGGGGCTGCCCTACCTGGACCCCGGCCCCGCGGTCGAGGATGAGCACGAGGAACTCCTGGACGGCGGGCGGTGGATGGTCCAGCGCTTTACCAACCTGACCATCAAGTGGTCCGACGCAACCGGCGTGCTCCTGCACCCGGTCAATGCACGGGACGACTGAGCAATGGCTGTTGGAGTGGAGCAAGGCAAGGTGGGTGCCGGGGACGGCGCTGCCAGGAGGAAGCAGGTCTGTGGCTGCGATACAGAAGGCCGATGCCGTGTTTGAGGGCGGCGGCGTCAAGGGCATCGCCCTGGTGGGTGCGCTGGCGGTGGCGGAGGAGCAGGGGTACCGGTGGGTGAATGTGGCCGGCACCTCGGCGGGGGCCATCGTGGCGGCGGGCGTGGCTGCTGGCTACCGGGCGGTTGAGATCAAGGCCATGATGGATGCGCTGGACTTCCGGGCGCTGCCAGACCCCGGACTGCTGGACCGCATCCCGGTGCTTGGCCCCCTCCTCAGCCTGGGCATCGAGCAGGGCATCTACGAAGGGCGCTACCTCGAAGCGTTCCTGGCCGAGCAGCTCGCCCGGCGGGGCGTGCTCACCTTCGCCCACCTGAAGGACCCAGACGCCCAGGACGAGCGGTACCGCTACCGTCTCCAGGTCATCGCCTCCGACATCTCGCGCGGCCGGATGCTGGTGCTCCCCCAGGACGCCCGCAAGTACGGCATCCACCCCGATTCGCTGTCGGTGGCCCGCGCGGTGCGGATGAGCATGAGCATCCCGTTCCTCTTCGAGCCGGTGCGCCTGCGGGACGCGGTCACCGGGGTAGAGAGCTACATCGTGGATGGGGGCTTGCTGAGCAACTATCCCGTCTGGATCTTTGACGCCAGGGGCAGGGAACCGGCATGGCCGACCTTTGGCTTTCGCCTGGTGGAAGGCGGCGCCGGCCCGCAGGCAGCGCCGCGTCGGATCAGCGGGCCGCTCAGCTTCCTGGCAGCCCTGTGCGCGACGGCCATGGAGGCCCACGACGCCCGCTTCATCGAGGACCAGGACTGGGTGCGCACCATCGCCATCCCGACCCTGGGAGTGCGTGCGACGGACTTTGCGCTGAGCCGAGCAGACCGGGAGGCGCTCTATCAGGCCGGGCGGAAGGCGGCGCAGCGATTCTTCCATCGTTGGAACTTCCCGCGGTACGTCGAGGAGTACCGTCGGGAGGACGTTGAGCACGACCGGCAACGGGCCCAGCGGCAACCGGCGGAATGAGGCTGCCGAAAAGGATGCACGCCGGGGCGCCCTCCGCTATACTGGTGGACACGACACCGAGCGCACAACGAAGGGACCACGACCATGAAACGCACGCCATCCTCCACCGCCGCCATCGCGTGGGTGGTGCTCTTCGCCAGCACCCTGGTATGGCTCGTCGCGGGCGGGCCGGTCCGGACCTCGGCGCAGGGGCCGGAAGTGACCGTTGACATCAAGGACTTCGCGTTCCTGCCGCGGGAGGTGACGGTCTCCGCCGGGACGCGGGTGGTGTGGACCAATCAGGACAGCGCGCCCCACACGGCGACCAGCGATGCCGGCGTGTGGGACTCCGGGACCTTGCATAAAGACCAAAGGTTCGGCTTCACCTTCCAGACCCCCGGCCAGTACCGCTATATCTGCGCCTTTCACCCCTGGATGGAAGCGTCCATCACCGTGACCCAACCGGCGGTCCGGCTCGCTCCCCCGACCCCCGTCTCCCCAGCCGACGGGGAGCGGCTGGGCACGTTCGGCCCAACCCTCACCTGGAGCCAGCCCCAGGGGACCACTCAGTTCCAGGTCCAGGTGCTCCCGGCCCCCAATCCCTTTACCGGCCAGCCGGACGGCCCCGCCATCGACCTCATCATCGGGGAGCCTGGCCGGGTGGCAGCGGCCCGCTTTGTGGTCCCGGAGCCGTCCTTCGGCACCGGGCCGTACCTGATGCTGCCGGACATGACCTACCGCTGGCGCGTGCGCGTGACCAATGCGCCCAGCAGCGTGGGACCCGACGATCCCTCCTGGAGCGACTGGTCGCCGGAGCGCTCGTTCCGCACCCGCGCCGCGAGCGCCGCCACGCTCAGGCTGATCGCGCCGCCCCAGGACGGGACCGCCGGTCCTCTTCCCACGCTCCAGTGGGACGACACCGACACGGGCGTGTTTTACTACGAAGTCCAGTTGAGCGCCGATGCCCAGTTCCGCACGGGGGCCGATGCGGTGGCCGCTGTCTACTGGAACCTGGTCCACGGTGGCGAATCGGTCCCATCCCGGAGTTGGACGGTACCTGCGGGGTTTGAGCTTCAGCCGGGGCACTATTTCTGGCGGGTGCGGCCGCGGGTCCAGGGCGATGGGAGCCCCGTGGCGTGGGGTCCTGCCTGGAGCTTCACGAGGTAGCGGACGGCGGGAGGTCGTCTACCGCCCAGAGGTACACCGTTTCCCCTTCGACCTTCATGCGCAGCGGCGGCAAGGGCTTCAGCGGGAGCCGGGCCCGTTTGACTGTGCCGTCGGTATGGAAGGTCACGCCGTGGCAGGGACAGAGCAGGTCGCCCTCGTCCTTGCGCCATGAGAGGACGCAGCCCATGTGCGTGCAGATAGCCGACATCGCCACCAGCGTCCCACCCCGGTTCATCACAAAGCCCTCGATAGCGCCGGCCCGCACCCGCAGCACCATCCCCGGCGGCACCTGGTCCACCTGCGCCACCGGAAACCAGCGGCCAACGGCACCGACCAGTTCGGGGTCGGGGCGGGGAGGTGGGGCTGCGGCGTCGCGCTGGGCGGTGAGCCGGCCAAGGCCGATGCCCGCCAGCAGGCTGGCTGCGGCGCCCGCCAGGCCACCCAGCATCAGGCGACGCCGTGCCGGCGACGGGGCCGGCTGCGAGGTAGCCCGGCGCTCGCGGTCCAGGCGGTCTGCCAAGCGGTTGATGAACGCCGGGTCCGGGTCGTCGGCGCCGGGGCGGGCGGCCTTGAACAGCGCCGCCGCCTTCAGCAGGTCCACCTCCTCCGGCGAGGCGACCTCCAGGCCGCGCGGCCGGCGCTCCGCCAGCAGATCATCAATGGCCTGATTCAGATCCTCGTACCGGTCGCTCATAGCAGGCCGCCTCCGAGCTCCGCCGCGCGCCGCAGCGCCCGGTACTGGAGCACTTTTACGTTGCCTTCAGTGGTCCCCATGCGCGCCGCGGTCTCGCGGATGGAGCAGCCCTCAAGAAAGCGCAGGTACAAGACCCGGCGATAGTTTTCGGGCAGTTCCGCCAGGATTTTGCCGACCGTGTCCGTGGCTGGGTGCAGGTCTGGCGGGTCCGCGGCGAACGGCGTATCTTCCGGGACCAGTTGGAGGGGGAGCGCCGCACCGCGGTAGTACTGGCGCCAGTAGTCGGCGATGGCGGTGCGCGCCAACTGGAACAGCCAACTGCGCACGCTCGCTTCGTCACGGTCGCCTTCCAGCCCCCGCACCGCCTTCAAGAACACCTGCGAGGTCAGGTCTTCCGCGTCTTCCCGGTTCCCTACCCGGCGATAGATGAACCGGTACATCGCTTCGATGTTGCGGCGGTAGGCATCCTGGAGGGCCTGGTCGGCGGATGCGAGGGGACGAGAGTGGTCCCGTGGCTCTGCCAATGGTGCGGTCCCTTTCCGACGCTTCCCATGTAGATATCCCGCCACGGGTTACGTGCCCTCCAGCCGGCTGGCGCCGGTTTGCGCGGGGATGGAAAAGCCGAAGGCGCCACGCTCCTCCGGCTGTCGGGGGAGCGGTGGCACGACGCCATCGGGCGGTGGCGCCAGGCGGTCACATGTAGATGGTGGTCCGGCCCAGGATGGCAGCGCCGTCCGGGAGATCGCCGATCTCTTTCCCGTGGAAGAAGACGGCCATGGTCTCGACGGTCGTCTGCCAGCGGCGGAAGTCCGCGTCGCTGCTGGTGGGGTCCAGCGGCACTTCCTGCAAGGCTGCCCGCTGCGCCCGCTGGTAGCAGCGGAAACACGCCCCCAACTGGTGCGCGACGTATGCCCCATGCCAGGTCAAATAGGGTACCACAGGTTCCTCCTCCCGCCTTCCCAGGGAGTCTGTTCGGGTCTCCTGCCAGGGGAGGGCGCAGGGGCAGACAGGTTTCCAGCCCGCTCCTGAGCTAGGCTTTGTCCAAATGGTAGACAGAATACAAGGGGGCAGGTAGCCTTGACGCACACCCAACCGCCAAGAAAGGGTGCGCCATGTGCAACC
>JACQUQ010000096.1 GCA_016210175.1 Chloroflexota bacterium
GGACCGGGTGTTCGCCGACGCTGCCGTCTACAGCGTCCGGGTCATGGGCCCCGCGCATGTGGAGAACGTCGCCCAACTGGCGTGCCGCACGGCGCTGGCCCGCCGGGGCGTGGCGCACATCACCTTCCCGGTGGACTTCCAGGAGATGGAGGTCGAGCGGCGGTCGTCCCGCAACGTGCCGTATGCCTCGTCAGCGGTGTATGCCCAGCGGGCGGGACTGCCAGAGATCCGGGACCTTGAACAGGCCGCCGCCGTCCTCAACGACGGCGCCAGGGTGGTAATTCTGGCGGGGCAGGGCTCGCTGGATGCTGGCGACCTGCTCGAACAGGTCGCCGAGACCCTCGCAGGCCCGATCGTGAAGCCGCTCCTGGGCAAGGCGGCGGTTCCGGACGATAGCCCGTACACGACCGGCGGCATTGGTCTCCTCGGCACGAAACCGTCGCAGGACGCCATTGAGCGGTGCGACACGCTGCTCATGGTCGGCACCTCCTTCCCGTACATGGAGTTTCTGCCCAAGCCGGGCCAGGCGCGCGGGGTGCAGATCGACATCGATCCCACCCGTATCGGCCTGCGCTACCCGGTCGACGTGGGGCTGGTCGGCGACTCCGGGCGGACGCTGAAGCACCTGCTGCCCCTGCTCCGCCGCAAGGAGGATCGGAGCTTCCTGGAACAGGCACAGCAGGACATGCGCGCGTGGCGCGAGCAGATGGAGGAACGCGGCACGCGGCGAGATACGCCCATGAAGCCGCAGGTGGTGGCGCACGAGCTCGGCAAGCGCCTGCGTGACGATGCTATCGTCTCTTGTGACTCGGGCACGATCGCGACCTGGTTTGCCCGTCATATCCCGGCCAAGCGGGGGCAGAAGCACTCGCTATCCGGCACGCTGGCCTCCATGGCGAACGGGCTGCCGTACACCATCGCGGCCCAGGTCGCCTACCCGGACCGCCAATGTGTGGCGCTCGTCGGCGACGGCGGCTTCTCCATGCTGATGGCGGAGTTCGCCACCGCGGTGAAGTATCGGCTGCCCATCAAGGTGGTCATCATCAAGAACAACACGCTGGGGCAGATCAAATGGGAGCAGATGGTGTTCCTCGGCAACCCGGAATACGGCTGCGAGCTCCAACCCATTGACTTCGCGGCATTCGCCCGCGCCTGTGGAGGCAGCGGGTTCACTATTGAGGACCCTGCGACGTGCGGCCAGACGCTCGAGGAGGCGCTGGCGACGGAGGGCCCAGTCGTCATCGAAGCGGTCGTAGACCCGCTGGAGGCGCCCCTGCCTCCCAAGATTACGGCCGAGCAGGCGTACAAGTTTGCCAAGTCACTCGCACGCGGCGAGCCGGACCGGGGGAAGATCATCATGAACGCACTTGGCACCAAGATCCGCGAGCTCATCTGAGCCGCGATGCGAGGTCATGCAGCGTGGCGAACACGATTGGACGCAAGCAGTGGGCAATCGCCGAGGGCTACCTCCCCGCTTGGGGCACCGGACCTGAGCCGGAGATGGTCAGCCATGAGACGGTGTGCCTGCTCAATGCCTCAGACCGCGACGCGCACGTGACCATCACGGTCTTCTTCGCCGACCGTGACCCGGCCGGGCCGTATCGGCTGACCGTCCCGACCCGACGGACGCGGCATGTTCGCTTCAACGACCTCACGGACCCGGAACCGATTCCGAAGGCGACCGACTTCGCCAGCCTCATCGAAGCCGATGTGCCGATCGTAGTGCAGCACACGCGTCTCGATTCGCGGCAGGCGGCTAATGCGTTGCTGAGCACCATCGCCCTCGCTGGCGACGACTAACTCCGCTCGGACGGTGTGAGATCATGCGGTTCTCGAGTGGCGTCCCGATCGAACAGGTCGAGGTCTCGGCCTATACCATCCCAACCGACCTTCCGGAGTCCGACGGCACGCTGGCCTGGGACAGCACGACCATTGTGATCGTGCAGGCGCGGGCAGCCGGCACGACCGGCATCGGGTACACCTACGCCGCCACGGCCGCCGCCGACCTCATCCACGACACCCTGGCCGGCGTCGTTGGCGGGCGCGACGCCATGTCCGTGCCGGACGCATGGGAGGCCATGGTCCGCGCGGTTCGGAACGTGGGACGCCCGGGCATCGCCTCGGCGGCCATTGCTGCCGTCGATGTGGCGCTGTGGGACCTCAAGGCGCGCCTCCTGGACCTTCCGCTCGTGACGCTGCTTGGGGCGGTCCGGGACGGCGTGCCGGTCTACGGCAGCGGCGGGTTCACTTCCTATCCCGTCGCCCGCCTGCGCGAGCAGCTGGCGGGTTGGGCCGAGCTGGGTATCCCAGCGGTGAAGATGAAGGTGGGCCGTCACCCCGCCGACGACCGTGATCGCGTGCAGGCGGGCCGGGAGGCCATCGGCACGGACGTGGGCCTATTCGTGGACGCCAACGGCGCCTACGACCGCAAGCAGGCGCTGGCGCACGCCGACGCCTTCAGCCAGTACGGCGTGACCTGGTTCGAGGAGCCCGTCTCGTCCGACGACCTCGCGGGGCTGCGGCTGCTGCGCGACTGCGCTCCCGCGGGGATGGACATCGCCGCGGGAGAGTACGGCTACGATCTGTTCTCCTTCCGGCGGATGCTGGAGACCGGCGCCGTCGACGTCCTGCAGGCGGACGCCACGCGCTGCGCCGGGATTACGGAGTTCTTACGGGTCGGGGCGCTCTGCGCCGCGCACGCCGTGCCGCTGTCGGCCCACACGGCGCCGGCGCTGCACGTGCACCCCTGCTGCGCCTTCGGCGGCGTCCGCCACGTGGAATATTTTCACGATCACGTCCGCATTGAGCAGCTGATCTTCGACGGCGCACCCGAGCCGGTCAACGGCATCCTCCGTCCGGACCGCACGCGGCCCGGGCTGGGGCTGGACCTCAAGCAGTCCGACGCTGCCCGGTACGCCGCCTGAGGGGGAGCCATGAGCGGCCCATTGCCCTACCGACGACAGAACGCCACAACGCTGGCCGACGGCGGATTTCTCGTGGACGCCCGCTCCCTGGCGAACGACCTGCGACGAGCGCTCGGCGGCGAGGTCCGCTTCGACGAGGGAAGCCGGGCTCTGTATGCCACGGATGCCTCAAACTACCGCCAGGTCCCGATTGGTGTGGTTCTTCCCCGCGACGTGGAGGACGTCGTGCGCACGGTGGAGCTATGCCGACGGTACGGCGCCCCGGTCTTACCGCGTGGCGGCGGCACCAGTCTGGCCGGCCAGACCTGCAACGTGGCGGTCGTCCTCGACTTCTCCAAGTATCTCCACGGCCTGCTCGCGCTCGACCCCGACCTGCGGCAGGCGCGCGTCCTGCCGGGCATCATCCTTGACGATCTCCGGAATGCGGCCGAGCAGCATCACCTGACCTTTGGACCGGATCCGGCAACGCACAACGACTGCACCCTCGGTGGCATGATTGGCAACAACTCCTGCGGTATCCACTCCGTTATGGCGGGCCGCACCGCGGAGAACATCGCCGAGCTGGAGGTGCTCACTTACGACGGCGCCCGGTTCCGCGTCGGCCCGACCAGCGACGACGAGCTGGCCCGGATTATCGAGCAGGGCGGGCGCCGCGGCGCAATCTACCAGGGGCTGCGCACGCTGCGGGACCGGTACGCCGACCGCATACGTGAGCGGTTTCCGCAGATCCCGCGCCGGGTATCGGGCTACGGCCTTGACCAATTGCTGCCGGAGCAGGGGTTCAACGTGGCGCGGGCGCTGGTGGGTTCGGAGGGAACGTGCGTCACCGTCCTCGAGGCGACCACGCTCCTGATTCCCAGTCCGCCCAAGCGTGCCCTCGTGGTGCTCGGGTTCTCGGATGTGTACGCCGCGGCGGACCATGTGCCCGACGTCATGGCATTCGGTCCTGTCGGACTGGAGGGCATCGACGACCGGCTGGTGGGCTACATGCGCCGCAAGGGCCTGCGCGCCGAGGAAGTTGAGCTGCTGCCGGATGGGCGAGGCTGGCTCCTGGTCGAGTTTGGGGGACAGAGCCAGGACGAGGCGAACGCGCACGGGCGCCGTCTGATGGACCGCTTCCAGCGATTGGCGTCGTCACCGGCCATGAAGCTGTTCGAGCGCCCCGAGCAGCAGCACAAGCTCTGGTCCATTCGGGAGTCCGGACTGGGCGCCACGGCCTTCGTGCCGGGCGAACGGGACACCTGGACCGGCTGGGAAGACTCGGCGGTGCCGCCCGAGCGCCTGGGAGACTACCTGCGCGAACTGCGGAAAGTGCTGGAGCGCTACGGGTACGACTGCTCCTTCTACGGCCACTTCGGCCAGGGCTGCCTGCACACCCGCATCGACTTCGAGCTGACCACCCGGGACGGCATCGCGGCGTACCGGTCCTTCGTTGGAGAGGCCGCCGATCTCGTGGTCCACTACGGCGGTTCCTTCTCCGGCGAGCACGGCGACGGCCAGTCGCGGGCGGAGCTCCTCAAGAAGATGTACGGGCCGGAGCTGATGCAGGCATTCCAGGAATTCAAGGCCCTGTGGGATCCCGACTGGAAGATGAATCCGGGGAAGGTAGTGGACGCCTACCGGATCACCGACAACCTTCGGCTCGGCCCGGATTACCACCCACCGCAACTCGCTACGCATTTTCAGTACCCCGACGATAGGGGCAGCTTTGCCCGCGCTGCGTTGCGGTGTGTCGGCGTGGGCGAGTGCCGCCGCATGAACGGCGGGGTGATGTGTCCGAGCTTCATGGTCCTGCGTGAGGAGGAACACTCCACCCGGGGCCGGGCCCGCGCGCTCTTCGAGATGCTCCAGGGCGATCCTGTGCGGGATGGGTGGCGGGACGAGCACGTGAAGGAGGCCCTCGACCTTTGCCTTGCCTGCAAGGGCTGCAAAGGCGAGTGCCCCGTGAACGTGGATATGGCTACCTACAAGGCCGAGTTCATGGCGCACTACTACCAGACGCGGCTGCGGCCCCGCAGCGCCTACACCATGGGGTTGATCTACTGGCTGGCCGGTCCCGCGTCGCTTGCGCCCGGGGTAGCAAACTCCCTCACCCACACGCCCGTCCTCAGCCGCCTGGCAAAGGCCGTCGCGGGCTTCGCGCCGGAGCGGGAGATTCCAGCGTTTGCGGGGGAGACGTTTCGCAGCTGGTTTCAGCGGCAGGACCGCCCGGATACCGGCCGCCCTGGGATCATCCTGTGGCCGGACACGTGGAGTAACCACTTCGTCCCGCAGCGGGCCCAGGCCGCGGTCGAGGTGCTGGAGGCCGCGGGCTTCGACGTCGCGATCCCGCCGCGCTCGCAGTGCTGTGGCCGCCCGCTCTACGACTTCGGGATGCTGGGCCTCGCCCGGTAGCTCCTGCTCCAGATCCTAGATGAGCTGCGTCCGCAGATACGGGCGGGCGTCCCAATCGTGGGGCTGGAGCCAAGCTGCGTTTCGGTGTTCCGCGATGAGCTGACCAGCCTCTTCCCCCACGATGAGGACGCCAAGCGTCTCCGGAGGCAGACCTTCCTCCTCAGCGAGTTCCTGGAGCAGCGGCACGTTGATCTGCCTCAGTTGCACCGACGTGCGCTGGTGCAAGGCCATTGCCACCACAAGGCCGTGCTGCAGATGGACAGCGAAGTTGCCGTGCTGGCGCGGCTGGAGTTGGACCTCGAGATCCCGGACTCCGGCTGTTGCGGCATGGCGGGGTCCTTCGGCTACGAGCCCAGAAACTATGATGTGTCGGTGAGGGCCGGCGAGCGGGTCCTGCTGCCCGCGGTCAGGGGCGCGCCCGCGGACACGCTCATCATCGCGAACGGCTTCAGCTGCGCGGACCAGATCCGCCAGACCACCAATCGGCGGGCGTTGCACCTCGCCGAAGTAATCCAGTTGGCCCGGCGCTACGGTCCCGATGGCCCGCCGAGCGGCTATCCGGAAGCAGTCTGGGGGCACAACGATATGGGCGTTGCATCACGCAGAAGCCTGCGCACCGCAGCCGGCGTCCTCGGAGCGCTGGCGTTCGGTGCCCTCGTATGGGCCGGCAGCCGCAGGGAGGAGACATGAAGGCGAAACAATTAGCGAGCGACGGCGCGCTGACCTATGCCCTCATCTTCGAGATCGGCGATGAGGTCATGAGGGGCATCCACGAGTTTGCCCGCCGCGAGGGACTGACCGCTGCCCACTTTACCGCCATCGGCGCCTTCAGCGACGCCCTCCTGGGCTACTTCGACTGGGAGCGCAAGGACTACCGGAAGATCCCGGTCGGCGAGCAGGTGGAAGTGCTCTCGCTCGTCGGGGACGTTGCCCTCCTGAGCGGCGACCCGAAAGTACACGCCCACGTGGTGGTCGGCTATGCGAGCGGCGCAGCAGCGGGCGGTCATCTCTTGGAGGCCCACGTGCGCCCGACGCTGGAAGTGGTGCTCACCGAAACGCCTGCTCATCTGCGGCGGGTGTTTAACGAAGCTGCGCAACTCCCGTTAATCACCCTTGAGTGATGGTTTCCGCCACCGCACGGAGCCGCGGCATCACTCCGGGTAGAACGCGCCACGGTGCGCGTGGGTAGGAACGACATGGTCGATTGGGAGCACGCGGCCCACGTGTTGAGGGAAAGCGACCAGATCTCCGCCAGCGAGCGGGAGCGCAGGAAGCAGCGCATCCTGACCCAGGGCGAGCCGTCGGTCACGCGCAGTATTGCCGATGCCGTCGTCATCAAGGACCGGGAAGTCTTCTTCCTCGCACAACCGGACGGCAACGTGCCAACGGCCGACGGGCATGGCTTCGGGCTGTACTATCATGACTGCCGCTACCTCAATGGGTCGACGCTCAAACTGGCAGACGCCGATCTCGACGTTCTGGTATCTGCCGAGACCAGCTCCTCTGAAGCCGTCTTCCAGCTGTCCAATCCTGATATTCAGACCGAGGACGGGACGCTCATCCCCAAAGAGAGCCTCGGCATCACCTGGACTCGCGTCCTCGACGGGGAACATCTGACCCTGCACGACACCCTACGCTTTCAGAACTACGGCTTGGGGCCAGCGGACCTCCCGGTGTCGCTCACGCTGCAGGCGGGCTTTGAGGATATCTTCGCCATCCGCGGCCTGCTGCCCCAGCATTCGGGGCGACTGCACCCGCCGCAGTGGCAGCAGCAGGTGCTGGTGCTCCGCTATGATGGAGCTGATGGCCTGAAGCGAAGCCTCACGGCGCACTTCAGCCTTGCGCCCGACGGGACGGAGGGCGGCACCGCCCACTTTCGGATCCGGCTCGGGCCCGGCGAGCACTGCGAGGTGCTCGTCTCGCTCGTGGTGGCGGAGTCGCAGGCGGCTGACGATACCAAGGCCCAGCCCCCGCGTACCCAGCAGGGCACGAGGCGCGACCGCGCCCGTCGAGAACATACTGACGACCACTGGCTGACCGAGTGCACCCAGGTCGCGAGCGACAGCCTGCTGCTGGACCAGGTGATTCAGCAGTCGCTGCAGGACCTGGCGGCGCTCCGGTCCAGCAGCGGCGGCTACGAGTTCGTGGCGGCGGGCGTTCCCTGGTTCGCCACCCTGTTTGGCAGGGATAGCCTGATCACCGCTCTGCAGTGCCTGGCCTTCCAACCGGCGCTGGCGGAAGAGACCCTCCGCCTGCTGGCACATTACCAGGGTGACCGGGTGGATGCCCGGCGGGACGAGCAGCCCGGCAAGATCCTCCACGAACTGCGCGTCGGCGAACTCGCCCGGCTCGGCGAGATTCCCCACACGCCGTACTACGGCACGGTGGATGCCACCCTCCTCTTTCTGATTCTGCTCGGTCGTCACGCTGACTGGACTGGCAGTCTCCAGCTCTTTCACGAGCTGGGGGAGAATGCCGAACGGGCCTTGGCGTGGATGGACCGGTACGGCGACGTAAGCGGCCGCGGCTATATCGAATACCAAAGCACGTCCGAACGCGGCCTGATTAACCAGGGGTGGAAGGACTCCGGCAATGCCATTGTGAATGACGATGGAAGCCTGGCGACGCCGCCGATTGCGTTGGTGGAGGTGCAGGGGTACGCCTACGACGCCAAGATGACCATGGCCGGGCTGTGCCAGCGGGCAGCGGAGCCGGAGCGTGCAGCCCGCCTGCGCCACGAAGCGCAGGAGTTGCGCGCGCGGATCGAGCGCGATTTCTGGGTAGAAGAGAAGGGCTATTTCGCGCTGGCGCTCCAGCGGGATGGCCGCCCCGCCGCTGTGGTCGCCTCGAACCCCGGCCACCTGCTTTGGTCCGGCGCGGTGAGCGACGCCCTGGCGCGGCGGACTGCGGAGCGCCTGATGGCCCCGGACATGTACAGCGGCTGGGGGGTGCGCACACTCTCCGACCGGGAGCAGCGTTTCAATCCCGTCGGTTACCACCTGGGGACGGTCTGGCCGCACGACAATTCCATCATCGCCGCAGGGTTCCGCCGCTACGGCTATGACGACGAGGCCCGCCGGATCTTTGGCGGAACTATCGAAGCGGCAATGCATTCCCGCCCGTACCGGCTGCCGGAACTCTTCGCCGGGTTCGGGCGCGGGGAGTTCGGCGTTCCTGTCCGCTATCCCGTCGCGTGCCATCCGCAGGCATGGGCCTCCGGCGCCTTTCCGTATCTGCTGACGACCATGTTGGGACTCATGCCGGATGCCTCTGAACGCCGGCTGCGGCTGGTGCGCCCGATCCTGCCGGACTTCGTGGACCGCATCGAGCTGCGGGGGCTGCGCGTGGGCGATGCCCGAACCGACCTGCGCCTGGAACGAAGCTCAACGGGTGTTGCGTTGCGCGTCCTCAAGGTCGAGGGCGAGCTTGACGTCATCGTGGAAACGTAGACCAGCTCACGGCGCCGAGCGCGCCGCACCGTCCCCGACGACCGCACCGGCACGGTCTGCGCCGAAACCCGGAGCTTGCCCTGAGGCCCTACGCCCGCGCGTCATCGCCGCGAGCGGATGCCCCCTGCGCGGTGCCGTCCGCCGCTCTGCTCGATTGCCGCGCCGGAGGCGGGCGGTGCTGCGGCATCGCCGAACGCCCGGCGCGGTCGCCCGCATCCGTCCCCGTGAGCCACCGTCCGAAGAGCGTCAGGGCTGCGGCGGCGTAGACGATACCCCCGGCCCCCCACATGAGCAGGCCCGCCGCCTGCTGGTCCGCGAGCGCGGACACCGACCAGGCTGAGGCATGGTGATCGTAGATCGGGTACCACAGCGTCCGGGAGAACGCCATCAGCGCGCCCAGCAGGGCTCCCGTCAGCGACACCACGAAGCAGGCGAGGATGCCAACGCCCGCGCGGGCGCGGCGCGCCAAGCCAGCGAGCACGATTGCCTGCCAGAAGAGCAGTGCGCTCCCCAGCAGGGTGATATGCTCGAGGTAGTGCGTGAGTTCGCTCTGGAGCGCACCTTCGTACAGGCGCGGCAGGTGCCATATCCACAGCAGCCCGGCATGGAGTGCCCCTGCAGCCAAGGGCGACCGCAGTGCTCGGCCCGTGAACCCAACCACTGCACTTCGCGACCACCAAGGGGTCAGCCCGAGACGAAACGATCGGGGTAAGGCCCACAGGAGCGGCCCTGCCGGCGCGGCCAGGGCCAGCGCGGGCGCGGCGAGCAAGACCAGCGCCAGGTGCTGTGCCATATGCGCCGAAAGCAGCGAGCTGCCCAGCGCGTCGAGCGGGGAGACGAGAGCGATGCCGAGCGCGAGCAGGCCCCCGCTGAAGGCCCGCGTCCTCCAGCGATACACCGCGCGATCGCGGGCTCGCTGCCGCATGGCCCGCACGCCCCGCAGGTAGGCCACGGCCAGCACGATCACGAGGGGAACGAGGTCCCAGCGCCACGCGGACCAGAGCGCGTCCGGCGACAGGCCCCCGCCATGCGCGTGGACAACGCCTGGCGCACCCAGGGCGCCAAGGGCGGCGCAGACGACGACCAGGCGCTGCAGCCCGATACTCCGGACAGGCAACACGTGCGGGTGACCTATTGGACCGCGATGCACGGAGGAAGGAACAGGTTCACGATCCCCCCGGCAACGATTACGATGAAGAACAGCCCGCTGAGCAAGAACCCGGCCAGCGCCACAAAACCGGGCCAGCGGGCCGGCTCGGCTTCCCAGCGCGGGGCGTCCCCGTTGCGCCGCCAGCGCCGGAAGGCGACGACGGTCGCCGCGAGCGCTATCCCGCCGGTGGTCATGGAAACCAGCGTCATGAGGAGCACGTACCCGTTCATCCCCAGCACGGAGAAGTCCGGCGCCTGCGGGAGGCAGACCAGCGACGCCAGGTAGTAGTTCACCACGAGCTGGCTCGTCCATGCGAGGTGTCCCCCGAACAGACCGAACCACAGCAGCCAGCGGCTGCGAGACGCCTGGGGTTGCTGGGTCGTCGTCATAGCAGGCCTACGTCTTTCTACGTCGGTCGCCTCCGGGGTGATGACCGTCAGGGTTGCTGTAGGAACAGTCCCGCGAGCGTCGCCAGGTAGATGCCCAGCACGACCAGTGAGTCGATGCCGAGCCGCAGTACCGCGACGTTTTTCCGCTCCACGATCCCCACGAGATAGACCGCCGTCGCGAGCAGCCCCATGGCGCCGACGAAGATGTGCACAGTGGTGACGGTGGTGAAGACCGCATCCTGGCGATAGAACACGTCGGCCCAGAAGAGCAGGGCGAGGCCAAAGGCGTTGCTGCCAAAGACGTTCGAGACCGCCATGCTGTACGCCCCCAGGCGGACGGAACTCACGGTGGTGCTCAGCTCAGGCAGCGAGGTTGCCAGCGCAAGGAGGCCCACCCCCACGGTCGGCGTGGCGAGGCCGGTCTGACCGATGAGGGCGTCCGCCGAGCGGGCCAGGATGGTCCCTGCCGCCAAAATGACGGCGCTGAGCCCCGCGAAGTACAGGCTCAGCGTCCGCGTGGACCGATGCGCATACCGGCGGCTACGCTCCTCCGCTGCCGCCTCGGTCTCTTGTGCCGCTTCCGGCACGTGGACCGCCTGCCAGCCGCCTCCCTCGTCGTACTGCTGGAGGAACCGCAAGAAGATGAGGTACCCCACGAAGATGAGGGCGGGCCAGAGACCGACCTGTCCCAGGAGCGCCCGGTCGCCCGTGGCCATGCCCGCCAGCACGAGGCACCCCGGCGTCAGGACGCCGGCGCCCTGCAAAAGCAGGACGGCTCTGGGAGCAAACGACGTGAGCGCTCCCGCGCCGAAGGCCAGGTCGGCGACCGCCAGGATGGCGGCGTTGACCACCAGGGTGCCCAGAAGATCGCTGACTGCCAGCGCACCGTTCCCGATGAGGCCGGCCGTCGCCACGGATGAGAGTTCGGGCAACGACGTTGCGCCCGCCAGGAACAGGAGTCCCATGAACGCCTGGCCCAGCCCGGTGCGCGTTGCAAGGACGTCGGCATACGTCGTGATCTTCGCTCCGGCTATCCAGACCACGCCCGCGGCTCCGGCGAATACCATCAGGTTAAGCCAGACGGGGTAATGCTGGAAGTCCAGGAGTTGCATCGCGCGCCGCTACAGCAGGTAGGGCGTCAGATACAGCGTGGCCAGCGTCGCCAACCACGCCCCCACCACGAAGCACCAGTACAGGGCCATGTTCTCCACAGCCCCGAACCGCTCCCGATGGAAGTAGCCGAGCCACGCCTGCGCCTGCACCAAAAGGCTGAGAAACAGTCCCCCGGCGGCCATCGCCAGGTGCGCCCACCCGACCGTCAGGAATATGGCACTGTAGGACGTGGCGCGGGCGTCCAGCCCCGACTGCCAGAAGGTGTATCCCTGCACCGCAAGGAAGGCCGCGCCCAGGAGGAATCCGGCCCCCAGCCCGAGCCGCAGCCGCCCCTGGTCGCTCCGCCGGACGGCGCGATCGGCCAGCACCATCGGCGCAGCGCTCGCCAGGAGGATGCTTGTGCTCACGAAGGGCAGCAGCAGGTCAGGCAATGCGATGCCATTTGGCGGCCAAGCCGGCGCGTCATACAGCAGATAGAAGTAGCTGAAGATGAAGTACAGGTGGGTGATCGCCAGGGCGGCGACGGTCAGCGCCATCGCCCACCAGTCCGGCGAGGCCGCGCCGGAGGTGTACACCGGCAGCGCGGGGTTCCCGAGCGTTGCCCCAGCGCCCTCGATCCGGCGTTTGTCGTCTGTCGGCCACATCCAGAGGACGCCGAAGACAATGCTCACCAGCACGCTGAGCAGGGTGATGAGGTAGAGGTCGAACAGCAGCGCGAATGAGGCGACGGAGACGGCGACGCCTGCGGCGAACGGCCAGATCGACGGTCCGGCGATCCTGATAATGGACTCCGGCCTCGCCTCCAGCAGCGTGGTCCCGATACCCTCCCGCCAGAGCCGCTCCGGCTGGTCCTGCTGACCGCGCGTCTCGTTCGGCCGCCACTCCGCCGGCCCGTTGTCCCACACCGGGTTGCGGCTGCGCACCAGCGGCGTGGCGAAGAAGTTGTAGTTCGGCGTCGGCGTCGGGACCGACCACTCCAGCGTGTCGGCGTTCCAGGGATTCGTCGGGGCCGGCTCGCCGTGGAAGTAGCTGCGGTACAGGCTCACGGCGATGGCGATCACGGCCAAGCCCATGACGTACGCGCCGATGGTTGAGATCAAATTGTACGGCCACAGGCCGAGGTCCGGTCCGTAGGTGAAGACCCGGCGCGGCATGCCCAGCAGGCCCGCGTTGTGCTGGGGCAGGAAGGTCAGGTTGAAGCCGATGAAGAACAGCCAGAAGCCGAGCTTGCCGAGCCACTCGTCGTACATCTTGCCGGTGATCTTGGGCATCCAGTAATAGAACGCAGCGATAATGGGGAAGACCACGCCGCCGACGAGGACGTAGTGGAAGTGGGCCACCACGAAGTAGGTGTCGTGCACCTGCAGGTCGAACGGCACGGATGCCACCATGACGCCGGTAATCCCGCCCAGCACGAAGGTGATGAGAAAGCCGATGCAGTACAGCATGGGGGTATTCAGCACGAGCCGCGGGCCGGTCAGCATCGTAGCAAGCCAGGAGAAGACCTGGACGCCGCTGGGGATGGTGATCATCATGCTGGCCGCGCCGAAGAGGCTCATCGCCAGGAGCGGCAGCCCGACTGCAAACATATGGTGGACCCACAACCCGAAGCTCAGAAAGCCGGTAGCCACAATGGCCATCGCGACGAAGGTGTAGCCCACGATGGGGCGGCGGGCGAACACCGGCACGATCATCGACACAATGGCGGTCGCCGGGATGAACATGATGTAGACCTCCGGATGTCCGAAGATCCAGAAGAGCTGCTGCCAGAGCAGCGGGTCGCCCCCGCGTGCCGGATCGTAAAACGGCAGCCCGAACTTGCGCTCCAGCTCCAGCAGCGTGCTGCTGACCATCACCGCGGGGAAGGCGAACAGGATAGCGAATGCCATTGCCAGCAGTCCCCAGGCATAGAGGGGAATGCGGTTGAGGGTCATGCCCGGCGCGCGGAACTTGAAGATGGTCACGATGATCTCGATGGCCGCCCCGATGCCCGCAAACTCGGCGGCCCCCAGCCCAATCAGGTAGAAGTCGATGGCGATGCCAGGCGAATATTCCGGTCCGCTCAGCGGAGGATAGGCGAACCAGCCGGTGTCCGGCACGACCTCCCTGATGGGATTGCCGGGCAGGACGAAGTTGACAATGTCCGGCAGCGTACTGGAGTAGAACAGGAGGCCGCTGAAGAGGAAGGTCCAGAAGGAGAAGGCGCTCATGCGCGGGAAGGCCATGTCCCGCGCACCAAGCACCAGCGGCAGGATGAAGATGGCGATGGCTTCGAGCATCGGCACAGCGAAGAGGAACATCATGGCTGTGCCGTGGGTGGTGAAGAGCTGGTTGAACTTGCCCGCGGAGATGAGGTCGCTCTCCGGCACCGCGAGCTGCGTCCGGAGCGCAAGGGAGTCTCCTCCGGCGATGAGGAAGAAGCCCCAGGAGGAGAAGATAAAGAGCATGCCGATGGTGCTGTTGTTGACCGCGCTGAAGAAGCCCAGGATGCCGGGAGGGCGGCTCCAGACCTCGTTGAGGCGCTCGTCGGTCACGGTGGCCATAGCCGGCAGTCCTTAATCGGGGAGAATCAGCGCTCCCCAGACGAGCACGATGACGAGCTGCGCCGCGGTCAGCGCCAGCAGCAGCCGCGCCGACGGGTGAGCCATTCGTAAGCGATGTTCCATCAGGAGTCCGCGCAGGGCAACGGGAATCAGGATGGCCAACTCGGCCACGAGCAGCAGTATGAGGATCAGGAAAAGCCAGGGAAAGATCATGACGCCCTACCGTTGCTGGTTCGCCAGCCAGGCGGCGAAGTCCTCCGGCGACTTGGCATAGAGCGGCATCTGCATCTTGGCGTGCATCAGCCCGCAGAACTCGGCGCATTCGACGAGATAGGTTCCTGGTTCGTCGGCCTGCAGCCACATCTGATTAACCACGCCGGGGATCATATCGGTCTTGCCGCCCAGGCGCGGCACCCAGAAGCTGTGGATCACGTCCACGGACGTCAGCTCGAATCTGACCGGCTCCCCGACGGGGATGTGCACCTCGCCCTCCGTCCGCACGCCGTGCGCCGGGTAGCGCACCTCGTACCACCACTGGTGGCCGATGATCTCGACGGTCAGGCGCGGGGGCACCGGCGGCTCCGCGACGTCGCGCATCGAGGTGAGCGTCAGCACCCAAAGCGGGAAGAGGGCCACGAGCGGCAACGCGATCCCGCCGCCGACGATGAGGAGCATCCCACGCGCGTCATCCGGGGCGGCCTCGGTTGGCCGCCGGGCGCGCAAGAAGGCGACGAAGAGCAGGCCGAGCACCGCGGCGTACACGGCGCCGCCGAGCGCGAACATGATCCAGTGGAGGGTCGCGATGCGGTCGGCCAGAGGACCGGCCGGGTCAAGCGTTGAGGCAGGCCCTCGACAGGCGCTCACCATGCCCGCCACGCCCAGCAGCTCCATCGCCGTGGCGGGTCGGAGGCTGCTCCCTATGGGAACGTTGACGCTCTCGCGACTGCGCCCATGTGCCGTCCTCGTCACTTCGTACCTCTTCGGTGCCGTCACTTCACTTGCGGTCAGTGATAAGAAACGTAGACGCAGCTCCATCGGTTTAGGTCATCTTACGGGAAAGCAATGCGTAACAGCAGCATCGTTACAGGTCCGACGATGTTATCGCAGCGCTGTTCCCCTGGGATTCGCGTCTTCCAGCATGCCGCAAGCGGGGAGTGCGCCATGTTGCCGTCGGCGGCCCGGGCGTAGGAGACCCGTAAGCTCCGGGGACGCGGGCCGCCCGGGAGGTTCACAGGTTCAGCCAGCAGGTAGTCAGGAACGGCAGGATATCTAGGCGAGGGCTGATGGCTGCTGGATTGTCGTGGCCGGCGTCGCTCCTGGCACCACGAGCTTGTCCGATGTCAGCGGGCGGTCGACGCATTGCGTCGGCAGTGTGCAGGTGCCGTAGCCGGAGCCGTACACCCCCGGGGCGGCGCGAGCCAGCTGCCGACAATCCCTCCTTCAAGCTCTGCCGCGGTATTGTTTCGAGGCAACCACATGAGCGCGTTGCTCACCGGCGCCGTCAAGTGAGACGTTTTTTCTATGAGCACCCTTCACCTTGGAGCGAGTCGTGCGACACCTTGCGCTGTCACCCTCCATGGCACTTCTCCCCTGGCTCGTCGGTATCGCCATAGTCGTGGCGGCGCTCCAGGGGTCGCTTTGGGCGTGGGGAGGATCGGAGCAATCCAGCGTGCCTCCGTGGTACAGAGCAGCGACGAACATGTTTTCCTTGCTGGTCGCGCTTGCGGTTGGCTTCGTGGCGCTCGGGCAGTACGGCGTGAGCAAGAAGCCGACGCCGTTCTGGATCGGCCTTGCCTTCCTCTGCTTTGGCCTCTTCTCGGCGTTCGATAGCCTGTCGGCGCCTGGCCTCGTGCGGGGAGGCAGACCACTGCTCGCACAACTTCCCGGCACGTCGGCCTGGTTTCAGCAGCTTTCGTATGCCGCTCTTGCCGTTCTCCTCGTGGCAGCCATCGCGCTTCCGTGGCCCTCCGGTGAACGTCCGGATCACCGTTGGGCGGTCCGGGGGGCCATCGCCATCCCGGCCATCTGCGCGCTGCTCGGCGTCCTTGTCCTCGCGGCAGAACCCGCGCTGCCGCCGCTCATCGCCAATGAGGCCTGGACGCCGCTGGACGTGGCCTGGAGTAGCCTGCTGCTCCTGGTGATCGCAGGAGGTGGGATCTGAACCGCCCCGGGTTTGATGGAGAATTCGTTTATTGAGTCCCGGCTCCGGCCGGGGTGAGTATAGCACCGCTGCTGGCTTCATACTCTGCCGGCGGCAGGTAGCCGATGGCACTGA
>JACQUQ010000100.1 GCA_016210175.1 Chloroflexota bacterium
GGGAACTCCCTGGCGGTGCGGTTGGACGCCTGCTCCCGTCGGGTGGTGGGCTGGGCGCTCGCCGACCACCTGCGGGCAGACCTGGCCCGGGCGTCGCTGCGGCTGGCGCTAGTGCATAATCAGGGGTGGTCATAGGGAATCGGGCGGTGGTAGGGGCGCATGGCCATGCGCCCCTACCGGTTGCCCATGCCAAACACGTCTCCTGATCCTGCACTAGGGTGGCGACGCCCGGGCCAGGTCTGCCCGCAGGTGGTCGGCGAGCGCCCAGCCCACCACCCGACGGGAGCAGGCGTCCAACCGCACCGCCAGGGAGTTCCCGCCCTCCGCGGGACCCCGGTAGGTGATGGCCCCCACCCAGACGCGGTCGAGCCGGGTGATGGTGAACTGGCGCTGCACCAGATGGGACGCTGGCCGTGCGGCCGGGTCCACCACGGTTATCCGTGGGCGTCGCCCCCGATGGGTTCACCCAGACAGGCTGGCCCCGCGCCTGAGCCGAGCCACCCGCTGGCAGGCGACGTGCTGCCCTTCGGCGCTCAGGGTGGTGCAGACCCGCGGCGCTCCGTACGCGCCCCGGCTGCGGGCCGGCATTCGGCGAAGCTGCTGCGTCAGAACGGCGTCCTGCTGGGTTCGCCGTGAGGGCGAGCGGCCTGCCCAGGCAGAGTAGCCAGCACGCGACATGCCCAGCACCCGGCGCCGGAGCGCCACCGGAGCGTCGGCCTTCCCTGCCTGGACCGCCCGGAAGCGGGCTGCCGGCTCGGCCTCTCCCGGGCGAAGCAGTCCGCAGCTTTTTTAGGATGTCCCGCTCCGGTTGCAAGACCGTGACCTCACGCCGTAACCGCCACAACTCTGCGCGCTCGGCGCGGGTCAGGTCGCCCGGCCGGCCGATGCTGGCATCGGCCGGCCGGGCGCACCCATTTGCGCAGGGACTGGTCGGCGATGCCCAACTCACGGGCGAGCACCGGGATGGACTTGCCGCTGGTGCGGGCTAACTCCACCGCGCCGGCGCGGCACTCCGGGCTGTAAGGGGGATGGGGCGCGGCCATGTGGACGCCCTCCTCTGGGGCTGCTGCCCCAACCTATCGGGTGTCCACGAAATCGGGCCAAGCCCACGCTTGCACTCCCGTCGTGACTGTACTAAAATGATGCATATTTCATAGTTGATAATGATGACCGCTTCCGAGCTTCCACGATGCGCTTACGTTTGCTGACGCGGTTCTGTGAGCAGAGTAGGGTTGCCATACCTCCGGTGTGGTGAGAAATGGGACGGCCAACAATGCGGTCGGGGGTGCCAGCGCTAGCAGTTGCACTCCTGCTGTACGCAGGCCTTGCGGTGCAGCGCCGGTCGCCTGCACCCGCCTTTGCCGACGGGAATACTACCGTTACCCGCACCTTCCAAGCCTCCTCGACGTCCGACTCGAATTTCCGCGATGCCTATATGTATAATCAGCAACCCACAACTGCCACGGGCACCTACATCACCTTCGCGGTGATGGATGGGGGCTTTACCGACTGCCCGATCAACAGTGCTCCTGCTTGTGTGCGGGGTCTTATCTGGTTCAATGTTGCCAAGGTTCCTGCAAGCTCATCCATCGTCGCTGCTTCCGTCACGCTTTACACGGCCGACACGCCACCATACAGCACTATGGTGCATCGACTGCGGAGAATTACCGAGTCCTGGACCGAGGCCGGGGTGACCTGGATTTCGCGAGATGGGACCAACGATTGGAGTACTGCGGGAGGCAACTTTAGCTCCACGGACACGCAAACCCTCGCCGTCGGGTCAACCGCTGGCTTCAAGACCTTCGCCGACAACGCCGCGATGCGGTCCGACGTGTCGGGCTGGGTGAACGACTCCTCCACCAACCTCGGCTGGCTCGTTGGAGAGTTGGTTAATACTGGGAACTCTGCGCAAGTCTCCTACGCGGCGAAGCAATGGAGCACTGCGTCCCAGCGCCCCAAGCTGTCGGCGAGCTTCACCGCCCCATGGGACTCCTACGAGGGCGGCTGCTCCTCCGTCACCGACTCCTTCAGCGGCTCCACCAACACCGTTTGCGTAAAGGCCAGCGGCGCCTTTTCCTCCGACACCACCTACAGGGTCCGCCTCTACGACGGCGGGGGCAACCTCGTGACCAGCTTCCTCCAGAACGGCGTCGCCAGCAGCACCCTATCGTCCGGCCTGACCTACGACCTGACCACGGACCAGTCAGCCCAGAGCGGCACCTGGCACGCGGTGACCTTCCTGAACGCGGAGACCCCGCCCGACACCTACAGCAGCGTGAGCCAGCCCCAGGCCGACGACACCTTCACGGTAGCGGCCTCGGCCATCCCGGAGCTGCCGACGCCCCTGGCAGCGGGGGCCGCGGCGCTGACGGCGGCGGTGATCTACTGGTGGCTGCGGCGGCGGGGGAGGGCCGAAGATGTGGCGGCTTAGCGAACCTTCTCCCTTGCGCGCGGTGCAATCGCAGTGTTGGGTGCTGTGCAGTGCCTACTCTGAAAATAGGGTGGCCGGGGCACCAGCGCCCGTTCCTTGAGCTAGTGGGTCACACCGCAAATAAGTGGAGGTAGTCTCACGCCTGCCGAGTCACCGGCTCAGCGCGAGTTAATTGCAGGGTGACCCACTAGCCTCCTGCCCTGCTTCGAAAAGGGGGAAAGCACAAGGCTCCGGGAAAATCCGGAGCCTCAGGGGCTGTGGGGGGAAGGAGGGCGCTAGCCCCGCTGCGGGAGGATGACCACGGCAGTGCCAATCACGGGCTTTTCCCCGCGCTGGTTCTCGAGGGACACGTCAACACGGACCTGTCCCTCGTGGTCCACCACGTCCTTGTCAATGACGATCCCCTGGCAGGTCAGTTGGTCGTCGGGCTGCACCATGCGCCGGAAGTTTACCTCCAGCTTGCGCAACCGCCCCTGGGGGCCGGCCCAGTCCGTGAAGAGCTGCGAGAGGAAGGCCATACACAGGTTGCCGGGGACGATCATGCCCTGGAGCCCCTCAGTACGTGCCGCCTCATCGCTGACAAAGCGTCCCATGGTCGGGTTGACACCGCCGACGGCGGCGTAGGCGCGCACCTGGTCCCGCGTGGATGTGCGCAGGAGGGGGCCAACCTCGTCGCCGGGTTCGACATCCTCGTAGTAGGGCTGGTTAGTCGTCACGTTCCAGGTTCCTCCGCACATAGAAGTGCTCGACGCGGACGACCAGCCGCCCCTCCTGGTTGTAAAAGCTGGTCTCGCGCACGATGAAGGCCATCGTACCAGTGCGCCCGGTCTTGGCGAACACATCGGCAACTTTGGTCCGGGCGGTAATGGTATCTCCGGCCTGAATAGGCTCCAGGAACTCGCAGTGCTGGCCCGCGTTGAACCCCGTATTGCCAAACGTTACTTTGGGGTCCAGGCCCCCTTCCAGGGGGAAGACGGTGTAGAAGGTGGGCGGGGCCACGACGCCGCGGAACCCCTGCGCCCGCGCCGCATCGTCGTCAAGGTAGAGCGGGTTGGTCTCGCCGACCACCACGGCAAAGGCGACGATCTGGTCGCGAGGCACGGGAAAGGTTCCGACCTCGACCTCAACACCGATGACGCTCCGGTCGTAGTCCAGTTCCGTGTTGGAAGTAACCTTGTCGGCCACAGTCGTCCTTCCTCGGCGGCGCTGCGTGGTGCGGGCGCCACGCAGCCTGAGCGGTATCAGCGTCGCTTACGCACGCCCCTCATGCACCAGGTCGAGGGTCTGGGTGAGTTCGACAGCATGGAACTCACCCCGCAGCAGTTCCTCTACCAGGTCCTCGATCCGGCGGATGGGCCGCTGGAACGCCGTAAGGCACCGGGCGATGTCGCTGACCCGGTGGGCATCGCTGCCTCCGGTGGTGACATAGCCGCGCTCCTGCACGACCTCGGCGGCCTTGGCGTTCTCGTCCGGGGTGCTGCCGCCGTTCAACAGCTCCGCCACAGTGATGCTGCTCAGGTCCGCGCCGTCCTGGGCGAACTCCCAGATGCCGGTGCGGGCGCGGCCGGGGTGCGCGGCGACAAAGGCGCCGCCGGTATCCCGGATGGCACGAAAGACCTCGTGGGCAGGGAGGTTCACGTTGCGGAAATCGAACTGCTGGAGCAAACGCGGCGTCACCCCGTAGACCAAGACATGGCCCACGTCGGTTTCGATTTCGGAACCACGGAGGATCAGCACATCATACTGCTGGGAAAGCTGGGAGTAATCAGCGTCGAGGTTAAAGCCCCGGTGCTCGGTGAGGACGATCCCATCCACCCGGTAGCCCCGCTTGCGGCGGGTCAGAATCCACTTTGCGTACCCTTCCACCGTGGCGACCGAATCATCGGAGAGATCGGCGGAATGGACGTGCATATCCAGGAAAAACATCACACCTCCGTCATCGTCGGCCCGGCGGGCGGACTGACGTGGCAGCGCCTGTGCGCTCTCCCGTAGCCCTCGGCGGATAGGGACAACGGGGGATGGTACGCTCCAGGCAAGCTTGGTCCACGGTACGGGCACGAGGGCGTACCATAACTACTGGCACGGTCGAGGAAGCCACGCGTACGTAAACACCGTAAGCCCTCGTATGCTACCATCCCGCTGCCGACCTGTCAACGCTGCCCGAAGCGACATACCTCACGGGTCCCGGCGTGCAGCATCCCGCAGCAGGCGG
Source organism: Chloroflexota bacterium (assembly GCA_016210175.1). GTDB lineage: Bacteria > Chloroflexota > Dehalococcoidia > SHYD01 > JACQUQ01 > JACQUQ01. Next base: position 4,644 of record JACQUQ010000100.1, read on the forward strand.
CCCAGCGTCCCCGACCGCACCAGGTCCGCGACCCGTTCGATGTCCGGCGCCGGCGGGCGGTCGGCGGTCAGGGGCGGGACCACCCGCCGGACTGCCTCGTGGGCCTGGGCCACCCCGCGGCCGGGCCGCAGCGGGCGCAACAGGTCCAACCCCTGCGCCGCGCAGAGCAACTCGATGGCGATGACGCGCCCGGTGTTCTCCACAATGGCCGCGGCCTGCCGTGCCGCGTGAGTGCCCATGCTGACGTAATCTTCCATGCCCGCCGAGGTGGGCAGGGAATCGACGCTGGCCGGGTGGGCCAGCACCTTGTTCTCCGAGGCCAGCGCGGCGGCGGTGTTCTGCGCGGTCATCAGCCCCGACTGGAGGCCGGGGTCCGGGGACAGGAACGGCGACAGCCCGCTGCGGGTCCCGTCCAGGAGGAGGTAGATCCGCCGCTCGGCAAAGCCCGCGACCACGGCCACGGCGGCCTTCAAGCCGTCCATCGCCAGGGCCACGGGCTGGGCGTGGAAGTTGCCCCCCGAGAGCACCAGCCGCTGGTCCGGGAAGCACAGGGGATTGTCCGTAACCGCGTTGAGCTCCTGGGCCACCACCGCCCGGCAGTGCTCCACCGCATCCAGACAGGCGCCCAGCACCTGAGGCAGGCAGCGCAGGGTGTAGGGGTCCTGCACCCGCCCACAGTCCTGGTGGGAGACGACCACCTGGCTGCCCGCCAGCAGGGCGCGCAGCCAGGTGGCGACTCGCGCCTGTCCTGGCTGGGGTCGCACGGCCTGGATGGCGGCGGCGAAGGGCCGGTGGCTGCCGCGCAGGGCCTCAACGCTCATGGCCCCGGCGACGACCGCGGCCTCCAGCGTGGTCAGCGCATCCGCGACGGCCAGCGCGCTGAGGGCCGTCGTCACCTGGGTGCCGTTGACCAGGGCCAGCCCCTCCTTGGGCTCCAGGTCCAGCGGGCGCAGGCCACGCCGTGCCAGGGCTTCCCCATCTGACAGCACCACCCCGTCTACCTCCGCGGGGCCTTCGCCGATGAGCGCCAGGCCGATATGGGCCAGGGGCGCCAGGTCGCCGCTGGCAGCTACCGAGCCTTGGGCGGGCACGACGGGATGGACGCCCAGGTTGAGACAGGAGACCAGCAACTCCGCCACATCCGGCCGGACGCCGGAGTAGCCCGCGGCCAGGGCATTGGCCTGGATGAGCATGGTGGCACGCACGACTTCCGTCGGCAGCGGCGGCCCCACGCCCGCGGCGTGCGAGCGCACCAGGTTGACCTGCAACTGCCGGACCTGCGCCGGCGGGATGTGGGTGCGCGCCAGGGCGCCGAAGCCAGTGGTGATCCCGTACACCGTCTCGCCGCGGGCCACCATGTCCTGGACCAGCGTGCGGGACGCCAGCATCGCCTGGCGCGCCGGCTCCGCCAGCCGGACCCTGCGGCCCTGGCGGGCCACGGCGATGACCGCGTCGAGGGTCAGGTGCCGTCCGTCAAGCTCCAGTGGCGTCCCGGTACTGGCGGCGTGCAGCAGGGAGCGGGGGGAGGGCGTGTGCATCGGTCTCTCCTGGCGACGGTCCGAGCGACGGCAAGCGGCACGGCTCGGCCGGGCTACCGCGCGGTCTCTGCTTCCATTGTACGCCTGGCGCGGGGCTGGCGCCAGCAACGCGTACAGCCGCCCGGCGCGGAGCGCGGTGGTGTCGGCCCCTCTGTCCGTTCTAACGGTCGGGTGTCAGACCTGGCAGCCCCACCACGTCTGACGGTGATGCGGGCGAGCGGCTGTCGTATGCGGCCCTTTACATCCGCCCCCGCCCGCCGTATACTACGGGGCACCGTTCGCTGTCGTACCCTCCTGCTCTCACGCAAGAAATGCGCAGGAATCTGCGAAAGTCGCCCGACCCCAGGGCCATCGCAGCGGCACGTTCCTTGCCGAGGAGGAGGATGCTGTGTACAATAGACAGCGAAAGCGGGAGGTAAATGCATGCCAACCTATGAGTATCAGTGTTCCCAGTGCCAGCACCGATTCGATCTCCGGCAGGGCTTCACCGATCCGCCGCAGGCGGCGTGCCTCCGGTGCGGCGGCGAGGCCCAGCGCCGCTTTCAGACCCCGGCGATCCTCTTCAAGGGCAACGGCTGGTACTCCACCGATCACCGACGCTCCGGCGTCGAGCCCCTCAGGAACGGCAAGGACGGAGCAGAGAGCGCCGCGGAGCACGCTCCCGATGCCGCCAAGGTCGAGGCGGCGGCAGACGCTGAGTAGCCGCGGCCCGGCCGACGTGGACCGGGTCCGTTGAGGGCGGTGCTGCAACGGGTCACGGAGGCCGCGGTCAGGGTGGAGGCCGAGGTGGTCGGCGCCATCGGGCCGGGCCTCCTGGTGTTGCTCGGCGTCGCCCAGGGGGATGGTCCGCAGGACGCCGACCTCCTGGCCGAGAAGACGGCTCGCCTGCGCGTCTTCGCCGATGCCGAGGGGCGTTTCCAGCGCTCGCTCCTGGATACCGGTGGGGCGGCCCTGGTCGTGAGCCAGTTTACCCTTCTGGCCGATACCCGGAAGGGGCGTCGGCCCAGCCTTACCGAGGCCGCCCCGCCCGACCTCGCAGCGCCCCTGGTCCAGCACTACGTGGAACAACTCCGGGCGCGCGGCGTGCCGGTGGCCCAGGGCCGCTTCGGCGCCCACATGCAGGTGTCGTTGTGCAACGATGGCCCCGTGACTATCCTCCTGGACAGCCGCACGTAGGCGGCGGCCTCCCATGACGCGCCGAGTTCTCCGCCTGGGTCTGACCTTCTTGCTAGCCACGACCGTGGGCGCGACCATTGCGGTCGGCAGCTTGTCGCTGCGCACCGTCGAGGTCATGCTCCACCCGCGCCGCCTTCCTGTGCTCGAAACTCCGGACCAGTACGGACTTCCCTTCGAGCCCGTGATCTTCCCCAGCCTGGATGGCACGACCCTGCGCGGCTGGTTCATCCCTGGAGCGACCGCGGCAACCGTGGTGCTGGTCCACGGGCTGCGGGCCAATCGGGCGGCCAACCTGGGGCAAGCGGAATGGCTCTGGCGGCGCGGCGGCTTCTCCCTGCTGCTGTTCGACCTGCGGGCCAGCGGCGAGAGCGATGGCGAGACCGTGACCTACGGCTACCACGAGCAGAACGACCTGCTGGGCGCCGCCGCCTATCTCGCTACCCGGCCCGATGTGGACCCGGAGCGTCTCGGCGCTTACGGGGTCTCCCTGGGCGCGGCGGTGGTCGTGCTGGCCGGAGGCTCCAGCCGCTCCTTTCAGGCGCTCGTGGCGGACTCACCCTTCACCAGTGTGGAGAGCATGATCGCGAGCAGCTTCCGCCAGGCCACCGGCATGCCGCCCTTTCCCTTTGCTCCCCTGGTGACCCGGCTCGGCCAGCGCGAGATCGGCATAAGCCCGGCCCAGATCGCGCCCCTGGCGGTCGTCGCGCGCATCAGCCCAACGCCGCTCCTACTCATCCACGGTGGCCAGGATGACTTGATCCCGGTGGATGCCAGCCAGTCCCTCTACCACGCGGCCCGCGAGCCGAAGGAGCTCTGGATCGTGGACCAGGCCAGCCACGGACGCGCCTGGCCCGTTGCCAAGGAGGAGTATGAGCAGCGTGTGGTTACCTTCTTCCAGCGGCACCTGCGCCACCCCTGAACCAGACGAGCCTGCGCCAGGCCCAGCGCGCCGGTGTTCCGGGCAGGGACTCCCCCCCTGAGCGGCAGTGCACGGACTGCGCCGACCCCATCCTCGAACGGGTAGGACCTGCTGATGCACATCGTCTTTCGCGTCAGCCTCCTGGTATCGCTCCTTTCCCTTGTGGGTATGACGTACCTGCTCACCAACTTCTCGACGCAGACAGTGCAGAGCCTGCTGCACCCGCCCCACACTCCGCTCACGGACGACCCCGGCAACTGGGGCATGCCGTACGAGACCGTGGCCTTTCCCTCGCAGGACGGGACAGTGCTCCGGGGCTGGTTCATCCCTGGGGAATCGCAGGCGGCGGTGATCCTCACCCATGGTCTGTGGACCAACCGCCAGTCGCTCCTCCCCTGGGCCGAGATGCTGTACAAGCGCGGGGGCATGTCGGTGCTCATGTTCGACTTCCGGGCGGTCGGCGAGAGTGAGGGCGAGACCATCACCTTCGGCTATAAAGAGCGGGGGGACGTCCTGGGCGCGCTCGCCTACCTGAAGACCCGTCCAGAGGTCGATGGCGGGCGCATCGGGGTGATGGGGAACTCGCTGGGCGCGGCGGTGGCGCTGATGGCGGCGGGCACGAACAACGAGGCCTTTGGCGCGGTGGTTGCGGACTCCCCGTTCGAGAGCCTGGATGCCATGGTCGGCAGCAGCTTCCAGTTGCTCACCGGCCTGCCGCGCCTGCCCTTCGGCCCGCTGGTGGTGCGCATCGGCGAATGGGAGACCGGCCTGCGGACCAGCGAGGTGATGCCGGTGCGCCAGGTCGCCAACATCAGCCCGACCCCGCTCCTCATCATCCACGGCTTGCAGGACAAGCTCGTCCCCTATGTGCAGAGCCGGGCGCTGTTCGAGGCCGCGCAGGAACCCAAGGAGCTGTGGCTGGTAGCGGGGGCGGACCACGTGGGCGCCCGCAAGGTGGCCCGGGAGGAATATGAGGACCGCGTGATCGCGTTCTTCCAGCGCCACCTGGAGGACCGCCCGGCAGGATAGGCGCCGCCCTGCCGGGCAGACCACCGACCCGACGCCTTTTGCCCACACGCCCTACCACTACTTCGTTCGTGGGGGGAGTATACTGGGCGGCATGAAGGCCGAACTTGACTGCCGTACCCAAAGCGTCACCGGACCCCTTGCCGGAACTGGACGTGTTCCTGGCGCCCTTTGCACTGCAATGCCGGCGTGACCAGAGTCGGGCGCGTGCGGAGCAGTACCTTACGGGACTGCTCACCGACCTGTCCCGTAAGTAAGCACTGCGACACCATAGCCGCGGCAGTTGCCGGCACCCCACCGAGCGGTTACCGCACCTACGGACCGATGCCGACGGGGACCTGCTACAGGTCGATGCGCAGCGGATGCGCTGGCTGGTGGCCCGCAGCCCGGTCGGGGGGCACTGGCGCTGGACGACACCGGCCGGCCCAAGCAGGGCAAGCCGTCGGTGGGCGTGGCCCGCCAGTACTCCGGCACGCTGGGCAAGGTGGGCAACTGCCAGGTGGTCGTGAGTGCGGAGTACGTGCCGGACGTGGTGACCGCGGGGTCGCCCGCCCACTGGCCGGTAACGGCGCAGCTCTACCGGCCGCAGTCGTGGGCGGACGGCCAGGAGCGCCGCCGCCGGGCGCACGTCCCCCCGGCCGTGGGCTTTGCCACCAGGCCGGGACTGGCGCTGGTGCTGGTTGACCGTGCACGGGACTGGGGGGTGCCGTGGGGCTGGGTGAGGGCGGACGCCGCCTATGGGAACAATCCGGGTTTGGGGGAGGGGGTGGCAGAGCGCAAGCTGCGCTACCTGGTCGGGGTGGAGCAGCGCTTTGGGGTCCGGCTACCGGAGGCAGTCGCAGCGGTGGCCGCGGCCGGTCCCCCGCCCTATCCGGGCAAGGGACGCCCGCCCAAGGTGCGTCCGGCGCCCCTGCCTACCGCCGAAGCCATGGCCGCGGGCTTGCGGGAGGACCAGTGGCAGACGGTGACCTGGCGGGAAGGGACACTGGGGCCACTCCAGAAGCAGTTTGCGGCAGTGCGGGTGCACTGGGCCACTTGCAGCCCCGCGACCACCAATACCGAGCGCCGCAACACCAGCCCCGAAGGCTGGCTGCTGCTCGCGCGGCCGCGGCCGGGCCACCAGGGCGAGACCAAGGACTATCCCCGCAACGCCCCAGCCGACACCACCCGAGAGCGGTTGGCGCACTGGCCCATGCCCGCTGGGCCAGTGCGCAGTTCTACGAGGATGCCACGGGGGAGTGTGGGCGGGACGACTACCAGGGGCGGCGGTGGGACGGTTTGCACCGCCACCTGACCCTGGTGCTGCTGGCCTACAGCTTGCTGGTCAGCCAGCGCCTGCTCCAGGCTGCCGCGCCAGGCGAGCTTTCCCCCCTCAGCACCGCCGCTGACACTGCCCGGGGTGCACCGGCGGGTACTCCTTTGGCTGTGGGAGGATCTGGTGCGCTGGTACGTGGAAACCGGACGCGTTCCGCACCGCTACCGCTATAGATACTAACGAAGTAGTATTAGTGGCGTCTCCTGCCCGAAAGGAGAAGGGGGTCCGCTCCTGTGCTTACGCTAGCCCTCGGTGGTATACTGCGCCGTATATGGCCGTATTCAGCGGGGAAGTAGGGCTATGGAGGGGATATGCGGCAGCGGAGTGGGGTGCGGGCGGGGGCGGGAGTGGCGCTGCTGGCGGTCGGGTTCGGGTTCATGGGTTGGAGTTCAGTGGTGGCAGCCTACGGCCCCGTAGCTGTGCTCCCCTCCTTCGTGCTGGCGAGTGTAGGCGCGGTGGGGATTCTCGGAGGGTTGGTACTCCTCGTCGGCTGAGAGCAGGAGACAGGATGCAGGGAATACCGGTCCCGCATCGGTTCATGGGGGGGCTTGAACATGCAGTATCCTAAGCGTTCACCTTCCCCCCACGGGTGATGGTCAGGTGGAGGGCTTGCCAAGTGAGCAGTGACGCGGTATACCTGCCCTATGGACACGCTTCCCGCTCCTGCGCCTGACCTGCTCGGGGCAAGCCCCGCCGGCGCCGCGATGCCATGGCTCGCCGAGCAGGTTGACATCCTGCGCCAGCAGTTCTGTTCGTGCTGAGCACATCGCCGCCCTACAGGCCCGCGGCGTGCTGCGCTGACCGGCCCCGCGCGAACCGTCAAATAGGGGTGGCCGCGCGTCGGCCGCCGTCGCCCTTTCCTGGGCTGAGGAGACGACACCGTGCCGACACCACCGCGCGCCACCGCCGCACGTCCCAACCCGCTCGATGACCTTCCCGCCGACCTGAGGGAGAGCTACGACCAGGCGGCGCGCCTCGTGGCCGAGCGATTCTCTCCGGCGACGCGGCGCGTCTGGGCTGGCATCGGCCTCGAATTGGCGCGCGGCGGCTCGGTGCGCCGTTCCGCCACCCTGTCGTACTTTCAGGCGACGCCGCCGCTGGCGGATGGCCTCAGCGGCCGCCGTTTTCTCGCCTGGGCGAGGCAGGGGCAGCGCTGCACCGAGAACTCTGAGCGCACTGGCGCCGCCTTCTTCCAGGCCAGCCCCGCGGCGCTCGGCGCCCTCGGCCCCCAGCGGTTCGCCACCTGGATGACCATGGGCCACAAGCTGGTGCGGCCCAGCCTGGCGGGCGACGCCTTGGCGCAGCGGTTTTTCGAGGTGACACCGCGCCTCGTGCAGTACGGCACATTCAGTGATATTCTGCTGCTTGATGAGTTGCTGCACCTCCTGGATCGTCAGCCGCTGGAAATGTGCATCGAACTGCTGAACTACGCCGTCCGCCTCTTCGTTGACGTGCAAGGGGCGGACCGGACCGCCTATCTGCGCGTTTGCCGCCGGATAGCGCATCAGCACGCCCAGGCGCTGCGCCCCTTCGTCGCCACGGCGTCCGCGCTGTACACACCGCTCGACGAGCACGACCGGGGTCGGTTTCTGCATGCGATGGAGCGCCTGACCCAGGCGACCGAGTATGCACTCAACAGTCTCTTTCCAGAGATGGCCCGGGGGCTGGGGCCGCTGGTGGCCACCCACGGCGCGGCGCCGTTTGCAATGCTGGCCCGCATCGCCGAGCGATCCTCCGCTGCCGCCCGCGAGTTCCTGCGCAACGCCGCCACGGTCGCCCAACGCCTGACGCCGGCGCAGATGGACGCCTGGTGCCGTGCCGGCGAAGCGATCCTGGCGGCGCGCGAAACGTCCGGCATCGGTTACTTCCAACTCCAGTCGCACGAGGCGATGGAATCGATCGCGGCGATGACGCCCGCCATCGAGCTGTTCGAAGTGCGGGAGGTGCTGCGGCTGTATTGCCAAGCGCTGATGGGCAAGCCCGTCGCCGTCGTGTCCTCGGAGCGTTTGGCGGACCGATCGGCCCACCGTTCGCTCGCCGATGAGATAGATTGGCAGGGCGCCGTTATCTTTTGTCCCAGCCGCATGGAGCTGTTTCCCGCCAAGGATGCTAACTTCGATGCCTATAAGGTGCTGGCCACGCACCAGGCCGCGCGGCTTGAGTTCGGCACCATTGACTTCCGCTTCACCGGCGACGGCCGGCTGCTGGGGTCGCTGCGCGCGATCATCGGCGATCCTCTGGCCCGGAGCCGCGGCTCGTACACCGAATTCGAGCAGTTCTTCGACCTGTGCGCGGATCGCCAACTCATTCGTGACCTGTTCATGATGGCCGAAGACACGCGCGTGGACCGGCGGGTGTTGCGGGAATACCGCGGCATTCGCTCCGCCTTCCGCCGCGTGCAGCAGAACGCGGTGGAGAGGCGTCCGGACCCGCGTGCCCTGCCGCTCCGTCAACTGGCGGTCGAGTTGCTGGTGCGGCACAGCCTGGAGGCGGACCCGCTGACGGAGGCCCCGACCACGCTGGCCGAGCCGTTGCGGGCGGCAGCAGGGTTGCTTAACCTGATGGCCGATGGCAGCGCGACCGTGGAATACGCCGCCGAGGCGGCGCTGCGCCTCTATCAGCTGCTGGACGGCCTGCCCGACACGGCCGTTGACGACGCCGTGACCTGGATGCCCCTCGACCTCGGCTCGGCGCGGTACGACGCAGCAACGGAGGACCTGGCGCAATTGGCCGCCGATTTCCTCCGGCTCAACGAGGAACAGCGGCACGCTGCGGCGGACTCTGTCGCGGCGGCCCCGGTCGCGTTCCGCGGCGACGTGGCGCCGGAGCTGCAACAGGTGCTGCAAAAGCTGCGCCGCACCACCCAGCAGATGGCGCGGTGGCAGCAGGGTGACGACCAGGCGGTGGACCTGGACCTGCTGAGCGACGCCGAATTGCTGGACCTCGTGGAAGACTATTTGGGCACCTCCGAACTCTTCGACGCCGCCGCACCCGTCATCGAGGGCGAAGCGGGGGTGAGTCGCTTCCGCAGCCGCGAGGAAGTGGTGCGCTTCCTGCGCGGCCATCGAGAGGGGCCGAGCTCGGCGTATGTGCGCGGGCCGCAGGTGGGTGAAGAGGAGGAAGTGGTTACCTCCTACGACGAGTGGGACTACCGCACCCGCGCCTACCGGCCCAACTGGTGTCAGGTGCACCAGCGACGGCTGAAGGAGGGCGGCAGCGAGTTCTACGAGCAGACCCTGGGGCGCTACCGCTGGCTGGTGCACAAGGTGCGCCTTCAGTTCGAGATGCTGCGCCCGGAGAACTACGGCCGGGTGAAGCGCCTGCTGGACGGCGAGGAGATTGACCTGGACGCCGTCGTGGATGCGTTTGTGCAGCGCCGCGCCGGACAGTCGTCCAGCGAGAAGCTCTACTCGCGCAACCACAAGGTTGACCGCAGCGTGGCGGTGGCGCTGCTGGTTGACCTGAGCGTCTCCACCGGCGAAGCGATCGAGGCACAGGAACCGCGTCCGGTCGCCGCTGACGAGCCGAACGTTGCGGCCGCCGCGGTCCGGAGCGAGCCGAAGCGCGTCATTGACCTGGAGCGCGAGAGCATGGTGGTCTTTATTGAAGCACTGGAACAGATCGGCGACGCTTACGGCATTTACGGCTTCTCCAGTTCAGGCCGCGATGCGGTGCAGTTCTACACCATCAAGGATATGCAGGAAGTATTCAGTGACCGCGTGCGGCGCCGCGTGGACACGATGACGGCGCTGCACGGCACTCGTATGGGGCCGGCCATCCGCCACGCGGTCGCCAAGCTGGAAGCCGCCGAGGCCAAGACCAAGGTGCTGATCTTGCTGAGCGACGGCCGCCCGCAGGACCGGGATTACGGCTTGTTGCCGTGGAGCCCGGAATTGCTGCCGCGCGCCATGCAGGGATTTAATGACTACGGCTTTGGCTCGGCGGCGCACCGGGCGCTGATGCTGGACGAGAAAGAGTACGCTATTCACGATACCAAGCAGGCGCTGAGCGAGGCGCGCACCAAGGGCATCAAACCGTTCTGCATATCGGTAGACAAGCAGGGCCGTGACTACCTGCGCGCGATGTGCGGCGACATCGGCTACGAAGTGATCTCCGAGATTCAGTCGCTGCCGCGGCGGCTTCCGGCGCTGTACCGCAAGCTGACCACCTGATCCTGCCGGCCACGCCGCACCAGCCGGGCGGGTGACGTCGGCTTTCCGGGAGAGGCTGCTCTCCTGGTGGGTGCAGTCAGAGGCTGGTCGGAACTCTTCGTCTACCGACGATACGCCTACCGGTAAAGCAGCGCCACCAACGGCGGCGGGGCCATGCTGCGATACCCTCCTGTCGTTTCCAGGGGAAGAGGAGCATGACACACCCCGAATTTTGACGGGGTGAGGGAAATAGGGAAGACAGCAACAGCCCTCTTCTCGTACCCTTGCGGTGACCAAACCGGCAAGGGTACGAGAAGAGGGCTGTTGTCATGGAGGATACACGAGGGGGCGGGGGGGACGCTAGGGGCCTGGAGTATTGGGGAGGTGGGAACCGGGGGGCGAGGGCTGGCAGGACAGGTGGCGGAGCGCTGCGGGCAGTTTCTTGGTCCGCTCTTGGAGCGGCTGGACCGGGAGTTGGACCTGCGGCTGGTGCGCACGGTGGCGAACGTGGTGACGGCCTTGGTCCGGCACCGTAACCGGCCGCAAGCGCTGCTCTTGAGTGAGTTGGGCGGGTATCTGGCGGGCCCGGAGCATGCTCCTGCGGGCACCAAGCGGCTGGGGAACCTGCTGCACAGCACGCGCTGGCAGGCGCAGACCATTGCGGACTTTCTGCTAGAGCATGGCCGAGGGGTGGTGAAGACCGAGGCCGCCCGGGTGCCGGAAGGGCGGGTGCTGTGCATCCTGGATGGCAGCGTGCTGGAGCAACCGGAGAGCGTGGAAGCCGAAGGTCTGTGTCCCGTCCGGTCGAGCAAGGCACGGCGACTGAGCCGGCCTCGGCCCAAGCAAGGGCCGGGATATTATCGGGGGAAGCCGGGCGGTCCCATCGTGGTGCCGGGCTGCTCATGGGCAGCGGTGCTGGTGACCGGCTGGGCAGGGGCAGCGGAGCGGCGTCCGGTGGCGCTGGGGGCCTGGCACTGGTACAGCAAACCCCAGGCAGCCGCCATGCCTGCGGACGGGCAGGAGGCGGAGGCGGTGGTGGCTGCTGCCGCTCCTGATGCGGTACCCCGGCAGCGCGTGCATGAGGCAGAGTGGTCAGTGCTGGAGCGGGTCGTGGAGGCGTGGGGCGCCGATGCGCTCCTGCATGCGTGGGACCGCGGCATGAGCGGGGCGCCGTGGTTGGGCCAGGCGTTGGACCACGGGTACCATTTCGTGGTGCGGTGGAAGAAGGGGAATCACCTCCGCCCGGCGGACGCCCCCTCGGTCGGGAACCCGGAGGCGACACCGAGTCAGCGGGAGCGGGACGGGAAGGCCGCCTGGAGACTGACGGCCGGACTGCGGCCCTGGGGCCAGCGGCAGGTCCCGAACCCGCGGTCGCCCACGCAGCCGCTCACGGTGAGCTGTGCTGCACGACCGGTCTGTCTGATGGACCGAGCTGACCCCTTGTGGCTGGTGGTCGCACGGGTCGGCGCACGGGCCACCCGCCGTCATAGCAAGGAGCCGTGGCGGCTGCTCACCACCGAGCCGGTCACGACGCCCGAGGAGTGCGGGCGTATCGTGGAGGCCTACGCTGCCCGCTGGAACATCGAGCAGATGCTGCGCTACGGCAAAGAGTGAGTTGGGCATCGAGCGTGTGCGCGTCCGGAAGTGGGTGCCGCGTCAGAAGCTGCTCGCACTCGCCGCCTTGGCGTACGGTTTCCTCGTCGACCTCCTCGGTGACCGCACCGCACCGCTGCTCCCAGCGCTTCTCCGATGGGCCCATCGCACCGGCCGCCAAGCCAATCATGCCTGGCGCTGCCTCTACCGCCTGCGCGCCGCGCTCACTGCTCTCTGGAACACGCACACCCCGTCCTTCCACGGTCTCCCATGAAAATCCGGGGTGTGTCATGCTGTTGCCGCCCCTGCTATTCTCCAGAAATACCTAAAAATATACAGAAACATTGTTGACAATCCCACGGATATACTGTATATTATAGCAGTGGGAGGGAGTGAGCAATGCTGATGACGCTGATGGTAGTCCCCACCAGAGACCATGCCCAGCGGCCCTTCAGCCCTCAAGACTTCCGGGCGCTGGAAGAGCGGCTACGGACCTTCGGCGGCTTCCAGGTCATTCATGGGGTCTACGGTGAATGGGCCACCCCGGAAGGGAGGGTGTACCCGGATGAGAGCCGCATCTACCGGACCGAGCTTCCGGTACAGCGGCTCCCCGAGTGGCTGGCGGTGGTCGCATGGGCACGGAGGCACTTCCGCCAGGAGGAAATGTGGGTCGAAATTCACGGGCAGGGGACCGTGCGTGGGCCATAGGCCCGCCGGCCCCCTGCGATCAACTCAGGGCAGGCTTGGCAATATCTAGAGGTTACTGTATAATTACGGCGGAGGCACAAGGAGGGGCGCGATGGATGCGTTGACTTACACGACGCTGACGGGCGAGGTGGTAGACCTGACCGGCCTCACCGAGGAGCAGCGGGCCTTCTTCGACTACTGCTACGAGCGGTACCGCTCCGGCATGGCCTGGGGGCCGTTCACGGAGCTGGTGTCGGGGACGGCGAACCCGGTGGTGCGGGAGCTTGGGCGGGGTCGCATCAACCACGCCGTATGGGAGCACCCGCTCTTTCGGGCAGTGCGGGACCTGGAGGACCGGGTGGGCATCACGCACGGTGACCTGGAGCCCGACCCCGGCACCGTCCCGGAGCGAGAGCCCCTGGGCGACGAGTGGATTCCGACCGCCGAGGCCGCACGCCGGAAGGGGGTGACCTTCTCGGGCCTCGACCAGGCCATCAACCGGGGTGAGGTGGTAGCGCGGCCGGCGAAGCCGGGCGGGAAGCGGCGCCTGGTGAGCGTGCGGAGTCTGGAGCGCTGGCAGCCCAACCCGGCGCGGCAGGCAGCGAAGCGACGGACCGTGGAGGGGGAGGCCAGCACGCGATGACGGCCAGGGAGCGACTCCACCGGCTGCTGGACCAGGTGGCGGACGAAGACCTGTCTGCCGTCGAGCGCATCCTGGAGGCCCTGCACATCGCTGTGCAGGGCCAGCGTGGCAGCATGCCGGAGTGGCCCATGCAGGAGGCACCAGAGGACGACGAGCCGGAGTCGGCCGAGGAGGCCGCCGCGGTGGAGGCCGCCAAGGCCCGCATTGCGGCCGGGAAGCGCCTCATCCCGCACGACGAGGCGCGCCGCCTGCTGCTGGGCGGGCCGTGAGCCAGGAGCCCGTCCCCTGGAACGTTGCGTGGGACGGAGAGGCGCTGGGAGAGATGCGTCGCCTGGACCGGCGCACGCGGGAGCGCATCGTGGAGGCCGTTGAGCGTCTGGCGCGGACGGAGTATGGAGTATGGGGATGTGCGCCGGCTGCGGGGCCGGGGCGGCGAGTTGCGCTTGCGGGTGGGAGCGTGGCGGATACGCTTCCTGCGGGATGAGGCCACCCGGCCCCTGGTCATCCTCCACGTCCTGCCCCGCGCGGGAGGGCCTACCAGGACTGAGGAACGCCGTGGGGCCGAGGGCTCAGCGTGGTGCTGGGCGCACGGCTACGCCGCGGCGCTCTGCGTGGGCTTGGGCTGGATGGCGGCCGGCGGCCGGCCGTAGCCGGGGCAGGGCCGAACCACGCCATCCGCCTCGTGGTCGGGGACGGCCGCCAGGCGCGGCGAATCGGCCGCCACCACAAACTCGGCGGCACAGACGGAGCAGCGGACCAGGTAGCGCACCATCGACCCGCGCGTTAGGATACGGCAAGGGTGCCCTGCAGGTCTACTGCTGCGCGGCACGCGCCTTTCCCGCGGCTTGTCGCACGGGGTTGGGCTGCCACGCGGCCAACTCCGCCTCGGCGACCATGAGGTGCGAGCTGCCAGGGCGCAAGGGCAAGCCGCGCAAGCGACCCTCCTTGACCGCTTGCCGCACGGCCTGGTGGCTTACGCCGGCGCGCTTGGCGAACTCCGGGATGCTCAGCCACGTCCCCGGCTGACCTTCCGCGTAGCCCGACAGGTCCGCACGCGGCCCGCGGCGCGACGCGGCCCGCGGCTCGGTGGGAGACAGGTCCACTTGCACCGTCTCCACATTGGCCCGCCCCAAACGTTCGGACGCGTCGAGCACCTCAAGGGCCACGATGTTGCCCTCGGCGTCCAGGTCCACGGTCACCCCAGGCGCCACCTCCTCGCCGTAGTCGGCCTGCACCTCATCCCGCAGGACAATCAGGAGCGCGTCCACCTCTGCGTCGTAGGCAATGTGCACCATCGGCCTCTCCTTCCACATGGGCCGGGGGCCTATGCCGGCCCCCGGCGTTTCGTCTCAACCGTCACCAGCACGATCCGGTCACCTTCGGGCCGGTACACTACCATGAACCAGCGTTCCCCCGCCTGACCCCACGCCTCCTGGCACCCTTGACCGGCTTTGTTGGGCCGCCTGAGGGCCGGAGTCTCCAGGATGCGCGTCACCTCGTCCGCGGTGATGTGGTAGAGGGCCATCCTCCGCCGTACGTGTCGCTCGATGACGAGGGGTGTGCGGCTCATATCCGCAGCCCTCCATCAGGATGGTATCATATGCACAAGCATAAGTCAAGCATATATCAAGCAAAAGGCCAGGAGATTCCGGCACGCATCTGGGCGCGGGGAGGCCCCCAATTTCGGGGGGCTCGCCGCGCCCATATGGGGTAAACGCGCAGGTTGAACACCCCACCCCGCCCGAA
>JACQUQ010000101.1 GCA_016210175.1 Chloroflexota bacterium
GAGCAGGCCCATCTCACCATGGCCACCACCGCCGCGACCGAGGTCCGGGGCGGCGGCAACATTACCCAGCGGGTGGTCTACTCCCGGGGCGATGTGCAAAAGGGCCTGGCCGAGGCCGATGCCGTCATCAGCCGCCGCTGGCGGGCCTCCTGGGTACACCAGGGCTACATCGAGCCCCACGTGGCCGTCGTCGATTGCGACAGCTCCGGCAACTTCACGGTCTGGACCGGCACCCAAGGCCCCTATCGGGTGCGGGAAGTGCTGGCGCGGTTCCTGGGGGTTCCGGAGAATCGCATCACGGTGGAGGTCACGGAACTGGGTGGCGGCTTCGGCGGCAAGAACCAGCCCTTCGAGGCAAGCCTCGCCGCAGCGCTGGCGCGGGAAGTGCGCCGCCCGGTCAAGCT
Source organism: Chloroflexota bacterium (assembly GCA_016210175.1). GTDB lineage: Bacteria > Chloroflexota > Dehalococcoidia > SHYD01 > JACQUQ01 > JACQUQ01. The sequence continues at coordinate 405 of JACQUQ010000101.1, forward strand.
GGTGTACTCTCGCAGTGAGGATCTGCGGGCCGGCAACCCGGCGCCCCAGGCCATCATCGACCTTCAGACCGGCGTCAAGAAGGACGGCACCATCACCGCCCTCAAGGCCCGGATCATCTTCGACTCCGGCGCCTACCCCGGCGGCCCGGTCATGGGCGCCTCCAACCTCATCGGCTCCTACTACAAGTGCGAGAACCTGGAAATCGAAGGCTTTGAGGTCATGACCAACCGGGCCAGCGCGGGCGCGCTGCGGGCGCCCGGCACCCCCCAGGTCACCTTCGCCATCGAATCGCAGGTCGACCTCATGGCCCGGGCCATCGGCATGGACCCGCTGGAGTTCCGTATGAAGAACGCGGTGGAGCAGGGCGACCTGATGCCCAACGGTCGGCCTTTCTCCCGCATCGGCCTCAAGGAATGCCTCCAGGCCCTCCAGGGGACGGAGTTCTGGAAGCGCCGCCATGACCTCGGCCCCAACGAAGGCGTTGGTATTGGGGTGGGTGGCTGGCTCGGCGGCACCTCCCCGGCCAGCGCAGTGTGTACCTTCGGCACCGACGGCACCATCAACATCATCACCGGCGCGGCGGACATCACCGGCGTCAACACCTCCTTCCGGGCCGTCGCCGCGGAGGTGCTGGGGGTGCCCCCGGAGCGGGTCACGGTGCGCCAGGCCAACACGTCCTCCGGCCCCTACGCGGGCATCAGCGCCGGGAGCAAGACCCTGCGCACCGTGGGGATGGCGGTGCGGGCTGCCGCCGAGGATATGCGGGACCAGCTGTTCCGCCTGGCCGCGCAGCGCCTGGAGGCCAACCCCGACGACCTGGAGGCCGCCGAGGGCGCCGTCCGGGTGAAAGGCTCCCCGGACAAGGCCATCCCCCTGCCGGTGCTGGCCTCCATGACCACCGCGATGGGCACGCAGTACAGTCTCATCATGGGACGGGGCGCGGTAGGCTCGCCCTCCCAGGCCCCCAGCTTTACCATCCAGGGCGTGAAGCTCCACATCGACCCGGACACCGGCGAAGTCACCGTGAAAGACGCCGTCTGCGTCCAGGACGTGGGCCTGGCGATCAACCCCACGCTGGTGGAAGGCCAGATGGAGGGTGGTGCGGTGCAGTCCATCAGCATCGGCCTGTGGGAGGAGATGCAGTTCGACGAGCGGGGCATCTTGCGCAACTCCACGTTCCTGGACTACCGCCTGCCTACCTCCCTGGACCTCCCCCGCATCGAGAGCGTGGTGGTCGAAGTCCCCGGCAAGGAAGAGGAACTGTGGGGCGCGCGCGGCGTCGGTGAATCCAGCATCATCTCGGGCTGCGCCGCGGTCGCCAACGCGGTCGCCGATGCGACCGGGGCGCGGGTGGATACCATGCCGCTGACCGCTGAGCGCATCCTGCGCACCTTGGGGAAGATCTAAGAACTTTCGGAAACCTTGGCAACACAAAGGGAGAGGCCATAGTGGTCTCTCCCTTTGTGGTCGCAGGGCGGTCAGGACGGGAGACCATTCCCCTCAGGCGGCCTCGTGCTAACCGCGCGCCTTCACCGCCACAAAGAGCGTTGCCAGCGCCAGGCCGGGCCACAGTGCGAGGGGCACGACTACGATGGTGCCGTTCAGGGTCAGCCAGGCGAGCAGCTCATACGTGCCCACCACACCGCCGGACACCTGGGCCAGCACGGCGCCGAAGAACATGACGGCCCCACCCAGCCCTGCCAGCAGGAGGAAGAAGCCGACGACTCCGATGACGCTGGGATACAGGATGGTGCCCAACACCGTCCAGAAGTAGCCGCTGGTCCGACGCCAGCTTTCCCGCACCGCGGCCACGAGGTGCAGACCTTCGTCGCTGACCAGGAACGGGACAAAGGCCAGCCGGACACCAACGACCCCCCCCAGCAGGAACACGAGGGCCGGCGCGAGCCCGGCCAGGACCATGACCGGGAGTGGGAAGAGGATGGACGCCAGGTACATGCGGTGCTCGTTGAAGGACACGAACAGGTCACGCACCCTGGGGGTATCGCCCCGTACTGCGCGCAGGCAGGCGTAGAGCACGCCGGTGGACAACACGGGCAGGAGCACGAGCACCGCATAGGTCGTGGAGAGGATCGCGAACGTGAGCGACTCCCGACGCCCCTCAGCACCGCTCGCCAGGGACTCCAACCACGAGCGGGGGACCACCAGGAGGACCGTCACCACGCCGATGACCAGCAAGGGCAAGAAATACCGCATGAGCTGGCGCCACGCATGCTCAGTACACGCGCTCGCCGAAGGGACCGGCAGCCTCGTATGCACGGGAGCTTCTCTCCTTGGGGTGGCGCAACATCCTGGTGCCCGTGCGGGGATCGCATGCTGCCACATGCCAGCTTTCTCTCAGAGAGCGTCTGATAACCTCTCCCCCGGCCCCTCCCGACACGGGGAGGGACACGGCTCCCCCCTTCCCGCTTCGGGAAGGGGGCCAGGGGGTTGGGTGTTGTCAAACGCCCTCTCACCGTGAGGGTGAGATCAGCGCAGCGGCACGGGACAGCACAACAGTGAGCGTTATCCCTCGGTGTGATGCTAGGGGTAGCTACCGGACAGAATAGGGGAGAAAGATACGGTTGTCAACTGCGACAGGACGAGAGCCAGGGCCTTTTCATTTTTCGGGCGAAGGGTCTTGCGGGTCCGCTCGCCCTTCGGCCAGCTCAGGGTGAGCGGACCCGCACGTTCCTGGTTCCCTGCGACGGAGTTTCCCCTGCGCCCTTCGGCTGCGCTCAGGATAAACTCCGTCGCAGGGCTCAGGGCAGGCTGCGCCTCGCCACGAGCGGATTTCTCGCGGCCTGCGCGCACGCAGCAGCCCTGGCTCTGGGGGAGGAGCTCGACCGGCCGGCGTTTATCCTCCCTGGAACGGCTGGCGCGCCAGCACTCGCCCCCGGCCGGGCTGTCCCACCACCACCCCGTTGGCGAAAACGACCTCACCCCGGCTGATGGTGACTTCCGGCCAGCCCTGGACCTCCCAGCCCTCATAAACATCGAAGTCCGCCTGGGACTGCTGGGCCGCGGCCTGCACCGTCACCCGCCGGTTGGGGTCGAACACCACCAGGTCGGCGTCCGACCCGACGGCGATAGTCCCCTTACGGGGGAACAGCCCGAACATCCGGGCGGGGTTGGTGGCAATCATCTCCACAAAGCGGGAAAGGGAGAGACGCCCCCGGGCCACGCCCTCCGAGTAGAGCATGGGCAGCATGGTCTCCAGGTTGGCCATACCGGCGGGGATCGTCGCCACCGTCAGGCCCGGCGCGGTCTTGTGGGCCAGCGTATAGCCGACGTGGTCCGTCGCCACCACCTGTACCAGGCCGCGGCGCAGCGCCCCCCAGAGGGCATCCTGGTCGCCCGGCTCGCGCAGGGGAGGATACCCCACGTACTTGTTGGCCTCGGGTTCCTCGAAACGCGCGCGGGTCAGGTACAGGTAAATGGGCCGGGTCTCGGCGTAGACGGGCAGATCCCGGTCGCGGGCCGCGTCCACGACCTCCAGGGCCGCCCGGCTGGACAGGTGTACCAGGTAGATGGGCGTCTCCGTCGCCTGGGCGTAGGCCACCGCCCGCCCGACGGCCACCGCCTCACTGTAGTCCGGGCGGCTGTCCGGGAAGGCTCGCACGTCACCCCGGCCTGCGGCCAGCAGGCGCTCCGTCAGGTGGCGGATGAGCGACTCATCCTCGGCATGGACGCAGGCCAGCGCGCCCAACTCTCCCACCCGGCGCAGCGCCGCCAGGAACTCCGGGATAGCACTATCGAAGTTCCGGTTCATGAAGAACTTGAAGCTGGTGTGGCCCGCCTGGACCAGCGCCGGCAGATCGTCCAGCACGTCCGGCCGCGGTTCGCCGATGACGGGGTGCAGCCCGACATCAATGATGGCCTGCTCCTCCACCTGCTGCGACCAGCGGGCTACCTGGGTCGCCAGGGATGTGCCCCGGGGATGCACCACGTAGTCCAGGACGGTGGTGATGCCGCCCGCAGCGGCCGCCCGCGTGCCTGAGAGGAAGTCGTCCACCCCCTCGATGGGGCGGTGGCGGCCCAGGTGGGTGTGGGCGTCAATGCCGCCGGGGAACACATAGCGGCCGGTAGCGTCGATCTCCCGGTCCCCGGTCGGCAGGCCCCGGCCGAGCGCTACCACCACCCCACCCTCAATGCCGACATCTGCGTGCGCCACTCCATCGGCGGTCACGACGGTGCCATTGCGGATCACCAGGTCCACGGCCCTCTCCTTTCCGATCCGAAACGCTCCCAATTCTGGGGTTTAGGTTAGCCAGAAATACCCTGGTCGGCATGCTCCGGTCTTATGTTCATCTCCCCCGGCGGTACGAACAACTCGACCTGACCAGAGGCGATGGAGGCTAAGCTACACCACAAAATCAGGGCATACCGGCACCAGCGTTTGCCGTAGCTGACTGCACCTCTAAAACCCCAGGGCCTCACCGATGAGCAGGACCTGGGTGCGGCCGGCGACCGACTCCCGCTCGTAGATAACCACCTTGTTGATGCTGCTGCCGGGGGCGCCGGTCTGTTTCATGCGCTGGTCTTCCAGCGGGAAGGCGTGCTCCCGCAGCCGCCGCAGCGCATCGTCCAGGGTGGGCACGATCTTGTTCACCCCGGCCACCCAGATGACATGGTTGGCCCCGTAGATGTACCCCGCCTGGCGGCCCCCCGAAGCATCCGCGGCCACCACCTGGCCCGTCTGGGCGATGGCCTGCACGCCCCCCAGGAAATAGTCGGCCAGGGTCGCCTCCTTGCGCAGGCGCGTGCGCCGCTCCGGATCGTCCTCCGCCCGGACCCGTCGCGGCAGGTAGTCGTACCCCTCCGCCTGCTCGATGAAGGTGAGAAAGCCGACCTGGATGAGCGTAGTGGACGTCCCGTGCGCCACCGTGGTGCCCGGCGGGACCATCTCCTGCAACGCGGCGAGCGCGGCGTCCCTGGTCGGGACGTAGCGCGGGAGGAAATTGCGCTCCCGCAGGGCGTCCATCGTCGCGCGGACCGTCGCCTCATCCGGGAGGCGGTTCCAGTCCGTCATACGCGGTGTTCTCCTTCCTCTGCCCGCGGCACGGCCTTACGGAACAGGGTCAACGTCGTCGCCGGCGACCGGCGGGTTGCCGCCCGCGGTGGAGACCTCCTGATCGCAGCAGGCCAGGTGCTCTGCCAGCTCCTCCAGGGAGCGGATGACCTGGACGCTGGGCGGGTAGGGGAGGCCGCGGTTACGGGGCCAGTCCCGCAAGTACACCCGGTGAACGCCGTGGAGCGCCAGGTAGTAGACCGTGGCCCCATCGTCATCGACGTGCTCGCGCAGGCCGCGAGTGCGGGCCGTCCAGAGCTTGTACTGCGGACCGGTCAGCGCGGTGGGGTTGGGGAGGACCTCAGCGAAGTACTGGCGCAGGTCGTGGCGCTCCAGCCAGCGTTCCAGCAGGGCTTGCCCCAGGACGGAGCGACCCGTCACTAGCAAGGGGCGGCGGAGCTCCACCACGGCGCGCAGCCCGGCCGCAGCATCGGGCATGGGCCGACGCCCAGCGAACCGCAACACCTCCAGCCCCATGCGCAGGAAGCGGCCCCGAGGAGGCGCGCCGCCCTTCCACGAGAACGCGGTGGGGAGCGGACGCCCCCGCAGACCGCGGCGGATGGCGAAGTTGATCCCGAAGGGCGGTCGGCAGATAACGCCATCGAGGTCGAAGCCGATGGCAGGCCGCTGTGCGTTGAGCATGGTCTCTCCGGCGCAAAGCCACTTCCGAAGGTGCCGCGCCATGGTAGCACAGCTCCCCCCTGCTCGCCAGCCTGCCCGCCCTCTTCTCTAATCCGCCGCCGTCCCGGTGCCGCGCAGGTTGCCGGGCAGACCAGCGAAGACGCCGAGACGGTACCCCCGTCCGGGCGCCCCGGTACCTCCTGCCCTGGGCCGCTCGCCCGCTACCTGCTACCGTTGTCTCGCATGCGGCGCACCCCGTGCAAAGGATATCGTCATGCTGAGGAACCCGACCAACCTCCCGACCCGCGCGTTCGCGATACCCACCGTCGCGGCTACCGGCGCGGCCCCTGCCACCGCCGACCACCCTGGCCGGCTGCCGGGGGCCGTCCGGACCGTCCTGCGGGCTGGGGGAGCGGTCGCGCTGGGTCTGGTGCTCTTGCTGATCGGCCAGGCCGCCGCCCTGCTCCAGGAAGCCCCCACCCACTCGGTGGTGTACGCGGCCCTGGTCCGGGGCCTGGAGCCGCGGGGCCTGGACCTCATCCGTCCGCCTTACCCCATGACCTTCGCTGATCATCCCTCGGCTGCCGAACTCCGGGACCGGGCTTTCGCCTGGTTTGCTATCCGCCCCGAGGCACGCGCCTGGATGCAGGACCTCCCCATCAGCTATGCATCCAGCACCACCTGGAGCGGCCGGTACCAGATGGACAGCCGCAGCGTCAGCGTGGCGCAGCCCTCCCTGGAGGTCGTGCTCCACGAATACGCCCACGCCAACCTGCACCAGAAGCCCGCGAGGGAAAAGGTCGGGGCGCTCCTGGGGATGGTGCGCCTCCTCCTGGACCGGGACCCCCGCCACCAACCGGCCCGTGCCGTCCTGCGGGCGGTGCTGGCCGATGGCGCCGCCGCCATGCGCCGGGGCCGGAGCTACAGCTTGCTGCACGAAGCCTACGCTTACCTGGCCCAATGGACGGGGGGCGACCTCGTCGCGCTGCCCGACTACTTGCAGCCCGCCTACGCCGACTATCTCACGCCGGGGCCGAACCGCTGGCTCCAGTGGCAGGCGCAGCAGGGACGCCGGATGTCCCCATCGGCGGCCAGCGCGCCCCGCAGCCCCGGAGAGGGATCGTAATCCGTCTGGTCGTAGGGAGGGTGGTTGCGCCAGGCCCTCCCAAACGGACCCGGGCCAGCGCAGCCCGGAGGATGGGCTTGGGAAAGGGGAAGCACGCCCTGCCGCGTTGCGATAGTTTTGCGAGGTCTGCCGCTTGACGAACGGGACGGCGGCCCTGCTATCGTAGAGCATGTAGCCCCCAGGAGTTCAGGGAAGCTCCGGCTGGGCTGAGACCCAAGCGATGCCGTGCGGGAAGGGGGCCTTTCGGGGAAGCAACCCCACCGGCATTGCAAGAACCTCAGTCCGGCAAGAGCCGTCCTCAGGCTCCTGGGGGTGCTGCTGTGCCCCTGTGCCGCAGGCGCCGGGCCAGCAGCGCCAGCAGCCCCAGGGCCAGCGTACCCACCACCGCCCAGGGGAGTATCCGCCTACCCCCCGTACCCGTCCGTGCCGGTTCCGCGCGCACGGGGAGGCGATCCGGCGCCATCGGGAGGTCCAAGCGCCGGACGGCGCCCCGCTCGCCGTCTACCGCCAGCAGTTCCCCGTCGTGCAGCAGGTGCGTCGCCCCGGCCAGCCCGACCACCGCAGGGATGCCGTATTCCCGCGCCACGATGGCCGCGTGGGAGAGCAGCGCCCCCGTCTCCGCAATCACCCCCGCAGCGACGGCGAACAGGGGCGTCCAGGACGGGCTGGTATAGGGCGCCACCAGGATCTCACCGGGACGCAGCCGGTGGAACTCCCGCTCGTCCCGGATGAGGCGCGCCCGGCCGATGGCGACGCCACGGCTGGCCCCGGTCGCATGCAGCACCGCCCCCGGCGCCCCGTCCGTCTGCACGTCTCCCCTGGCGCGCACCCAGGACTGCCGGGCCTGCGCCCGCCGCCGCGCCCGCCGCTCCAGCAGGGGCCGCAGGTCCTGCCCCTCCCCGCGGGCCAGCGCGGCGACCTCCTTCAGCTTCAGCAGAAAGACCTCCTCTGGCTCCCGCAGCAGCCCGCGGGCGGTCCAGCGCCGCCCCAGCTCCAGCGCGCCCCGGCGCAGCAGCGGCAGGAAGCGCATCAGGTGGAAATGGCTGTCCTCCCGCAGGCGATACGCCTCCCGCGCCCCGGTCAGGGCCTTCAGGAAGGGACCGCGCAGCGCCCGCAGCGGTCCGACCAGGCGGGCCAGCACCCGCGCTTGTGCCGCCTGAGCCAGCGCGGCGCTCTCGGACCCCGACCGTAGGTTGCCCGCCTGGGCCAGGCTCGCCAGGGTCGCCAGCACCACCGCCGGATCGTCCTGCCAGGAGGGGTTGGCGACGCCGAACCCGCCGGTTTCCCGCGCCCCATAGCGCGCGAGGAAGGCCGCCAGCGCCCGCTGGAAATCTGCGATAACCGGATCGCCCTCGTCCTGGGCCAGCCGGCGCTCCAGGTCCTCCGGGGCCAGATCCCGGAAGAGCGCCGCCAGCCGGGGCGAGGCGGCTATCTGTTGAGCCAGCCGTGCCAGTTCGGCGTTCATGGTCGTGGTCACGGTGGGGAGGCCGGCCAGCAGGTCGCCCAGGGTCGCCGCGGCGCGGGGGCCTTCCAGGAAGCGCAGCAGGACCAGCAGCGGCGCCAGGGTGCGCAGCGCCGCCGCCACAGAGCGCCAGCGCGCCCGGAAGCCCGCTTCCATCCGCTCCGAAACGGTGCTGAGATAGGCGGCAACCTCCTGGTCGGTGCAGGCCGCGAGGTCTACCGCCTCCAGGGTGGCGAGCGCCCGCTCCAGGGCCGGTAGCTCCTCCTGAAACCAGGTCGCGGTGCGGTAGCGCCAGCTCACGGCCAGCAGCGTCGCCAGGCGCAGCCAGAGCTCCCCGGCGAAGCGCCCAGACGGGGCCAGCCCGACCACCACGCCGTCCTGCTCCACGAAGGGCAAGGACCGGGACCAGCGCCGGGGCAAGGCCCCCACACTCCCGAGGACCGGCCCCAGGGCTGCGGAGACATCGAAGGGCGTCGGGGGGTCCGGGAAGCGCTCCGCCAGCATCTGGGGCATCCGGGGCGGCAGGATGGCCGAGGCGGGCGGGGACGGGGCCGTGGCCGCGGGTGGAGGCGTGGTAATGGGACGGCTCTGGAGGATGACCGGGGATCCCTGGACGAGCGCCCACTCCACGTCCTGGGGCGCGCCGAACCAGTTCGCCATCCGCAGGCCCAGGCGGGCCAGGTCCTGGGCCTGGGCCACGCTGAGCAGGGCGCCGGCGCGGCCGGGGGCCGCGGTCCACTCCCGCACGGCCAGGTCCGGGCGGCCCAGCACGTAGCGCTCCGGCGTGGTCTCGCCCTGCACCAGGGCCTCGCCCAGGCCCGGCACGGCCTCGACCACCAGCCAGTCCGTTGCGCCCGTCACCGGGTCTGCGGTGAAGAGCACTCCGGCGACCTCCGGCGCGACCATACGCTGCACCAGCACGCCCGGCGCGTCGTCGGCTCCTGGCTGGAGGCGGGCGCGGTAGGCCAGGGCCTGGGACGACCAGAAGGAGGCCCAGCAGCCCCGGACCGCGGCGTGCAGGGCCGCGACGCCCCGCACGTCCAGGAAGGTCTCGCCCTGGCCGGCGAAGCTGGCCCCGGCCGCGTCTTCGAGCGTCGCGGAGGAGCGCACCGCCACCGGGCCGTCAGGCTCCGGGGCGACTAGGTCGCGGTAGGCCCACTCCAACGCGGCGGCCAGGGCGTCGGGGAGGGATGCCGCGTCCCAGGCGGCGCGCACCGCGGCCGCCGCCCGCTGGCGCGCGTCGGGGTCCGCCGGGTCCAGGCCCGCGAGGGCCGCGGCCAGCCGCGCCCCCAGCCCGTCCTGGGCCAGCATGGCGCGGTAGGCCCCCACCGTCAGGCAGAAGCCGGGGGGAACGGGAAAGCCCGCCCGCAGTAGCTCGCCCAGATGGGCGGCCTTGCCGCCGACCTGCGCCCGGTCCGCCCGGCCCACCGCGTCCAGGGGCAGGATGAAGGGGTCAGCCATCGCCGTTCCACCCCGGAAGCGCTCCATCCTTACCCATACGGCCCGCTGGGGCCGGTGCGGACCTCGCGGAAGGGCTGCAACGCGGACCTGGCCCCCGTGCCCACGAAGGCGATGTCGCTCCCCACGGGACAGAACTTGAACCCCTGGTCGAAGCGGCGCTTGGCCTCCTCGTGGCCGCCGCAGTGGACGCCCGCGATCAGCCCGTGGGCCTGGGCGACCTCCAGCACCCGCAGGCAGGCGGCTTCGTGGCGCGGGTCGCTCTGGACCGACCCCGGCCCCAGCCCCATCGACACGGCCAGGTCCGACGGCCCGATGTAGAAGCCATCGATGCCGGGCGCGGTGGCGATCTCCTCCAGCCTGGGGATGGTGTCGATGTGCTCGATCATCACCAGGCAGATGGTCTCCTCGTTGGCGTGCTGGATGTAGTCCGGCCCAGCGTAGAAGCGGGCGCGGTTGGGGCCGACGCTGCGGTAGCCCAGGGGCGCGTAGCGGCTGGCGCCAGCGGCCTTGACTGCCTCCTCCCGGGAGTCGATCAGGGGCACGATGACCCCGTAGGCCCCAGCATCCAGCACGTACTGGATGTGGACCGGATCGTTCCAGGGCACCCGCACCAGGGGGATGGTGTTGGTGCTGCTGATGATCTGGAGCACGACCGCAGCCCGGTCGGGGCCGATGCCCATGCCGTGCTGCATGTCCAGCACCAGGGCATCGAACCCGGCCTGGGCCATGACCTCTACCACGTACGGGTCCGCGCAGGACAGCCAGCCGACGACCGCAGGCTGGCCTTCGCGCCACAGGGCCTTCACCGTATTGGGCCGCATGCTTTCGCCTCCTTTCCCTTCCGCCGAGGCTCCCGGCGCGCCGAGCGACTGCTGCGCGCGCCGGGGCCGGGGGCTCCTGTAGTGTACGTGGCCGGTCGCCGTCCCGTAAAGGGGGAGGCGCGCGTAGGGGGAGACCCGGAGACCTTCCCCTTCCCCAGCACGACAATGCCCCAAAGCTGCGTCCGTCGCCAGGGCTGCGTTGTCTTCCGCGCAGGATTCTGCTAGGCTCTCTCACCAGAAGGCCAGCGGCCACGACCTTCCACCGCTTTGGCCCGGAGATCCGGCCGCGCCCTGAGGAGGCATGGCCTCACGCAAGGATGGCATGTCGGCTGCGGCAATCACCGCGCTGGTCGGACAGGCGCTCCTGTAAGGTGTGGTGCTCGCCGTGACCATCGCGGTGCTCACCGGAGCCGACCCTACGAGATCGATGCCCACCTCTTCCTCAGCGGCGCGGTCCGCCAGGCGCGCGGCCAGAGCCCGTAAACCGGAAGGAGTCCCATGATCGACGAAGAACGTCTGAAGCGCTACTTCCTGGATCTGGTGCAGATCGATAGCGTCTCACGCGCGGAAAGGGCCATCGCCCAGCGCCTGGCGCGGGACCTGGAGGCGCTGGGCATCCCGGTGGTGATGGACGACGCCGGGAGCGCCACCGGCGCCGACGCAGGCAACCTCATCGCCCGCATCGACGGCAACGTGCCGGGGGCGCGCCCGCTGTTCCTGTCGGCCCACATGGACACCGTCGCGCCGGGTAACGGCGTGCGGCCCGTCGTGGAGGGCGACATCGTCCGCACCGATGGCACGACGGTGCTGGGGGCCGATGATAAGTCGGGGGTCGCCATCATCATGGAGGTGCTGCGGACCCTCAAGGCGCACGAGTTGCCCCATGGCCCCCTGGACATCGTGTTCAGCATCTGCGAGGAGCGGGGGCTGCTGGGGGCCAAGGCCCTGGACGTGTCCCGGCTACGGGCCAGGGATGGCCTGGTGCTGGACTGCGACGACCCGCACGTGCTCTTTACCCAGGGGCCGGCGGCCAACCATATGCGCTGGCGCATCATCGGCGTCGAAGCCCACGCCGGGGTCGCCCCGGAGCGGGGCATCAGCGCCCTCCAGGTGGCCGCCGAGGCCATCGCGCAGATGAAGCTGGGACGGATTGACACGGAGACCACCGCCAACCTGGGCACCATCCAGGGGGGCACCGCCACCAATATCATTCCCAACCTGGTGGAGGTCCACGGTGAGGCCCGCAGCCGCAGCGTAGAGAAGCTGGAAGCCCAGACGGCCCACATGACCGCCTGCTTCGAGGAGGCCGCGGCCCGCCACCGCCTGACCGTGGACGGCCAGACGCTCCAGGCGCGGGTGGAGACCTCCGTCGAGCGGGCCTACGACCTGCTCAATGTCCCTGATGATGCGCCCATCGTGCGCCTGGTCCTCCAGGCTGCGGCGACGCCGGGCACTACCATCGAGACCCGTGCGACCGGCGGCGGCTGCGACGCCAACGTGTACAACGGCAAGGGGCTGCGCATTGCCAACCTGGGCACCGGCATGCGGGACATCCATACCGTGAAGGAAGCCATCGACCTCCAGGATATGTCCCGCTGCGCCAGAGTGGTGCTGGAGCTGGTGCAGATCAACGCCCAGGACCAGGAGTAGCGGCACGGGAGCGCCGGCCGGCCCCGCAGGTGGTGGGGGGCAAGGCGCCGCGTTGCCCCCCACCACCAACCCTCATCCAGGGCCTTGTCGTTCTCCCGGCTGGCCGTGGGAAGCCCTGCCGCCCGGCAATAACAGAAAGGCCCTGATCCTCATCAGGTCTTGGTTGCGTCCCCAAAGCAACGGTGGTATACTCGTAGCAGTGGTGGCGAATAGACTCTCCTGATGCACGCCTCTCTCCGAACGCTTTGCGGAAGTCCACCACTTCCGTAAAGTCGGCCGCTGAGACTGCTCCTGGTGATCTGTCCGTAACCAACTTTCTACCAGGATGGTGTCTCAGATGCCTCTTACCGACAAAACCCTCACCTGCCGTGACTGCGGCCAGCAGTTCACCTTTACGGTCGGCGAACAGGAGTTCTACGCCAGCCGTGGCCTGACCAACGAGCCGTCGCGCTGCCCGGAGTGTCGCTCGGCCCGGCGGGGAGACCGCGGCGGCTCCGGTGGCGGCGCGCCCCGGCCGCGACGGGAGATGTATCCTGCGGTCTGTGCCCAGTGCGGGAAGGAGACCCAGGTGCCGTTCCTCCCGAGCGGGGAGAAGCCGGTCTATTGCTCGGACTGCTTCTCGGCGCGGCGCAGCAGCGCGGATGATTCCCGCGGCAGCCGTGGCGGCGGCGGGCGGCGCTGGTAATCGCCGAGCATCCGGGGAGCGAGCGGGGCGTCCATGACGCCCCGCTCGCTCCCCTCACTTTTTCCCACCCGTATAGTTCCACCGGCCCGCCCGGTGCTCTGCGCGGTTCCTCCGTCAGCGTCCTCTGCTGCTGGGGTCTTGCGTGCCTCAGGGCAGACCTGCTCTGGCTGGGGCATGCCGCAGGTGATCCGCCGACCTTCAGCCCGGTGAGTAGAACACGTACCACGAGAGGGGAGAGCAATGGCAATGTCCAGCGGGTCGGGCGCGGCCTCCATGCGGTTCGGGTTGCACGAAGTCCTTTCCGGGATGCTGGCGAGCATCGAAAGCGATAGATTTACGGACGATCCCCGGCGTCTCGCCGCCATGTTCGAGCAACTGGCCGGGCGCTTCCCGCTGTTTGCTCCCCTCTCCGCCGGCGTCGACCCGGCAGCGGTCAGCCAAGCCCTGCAAACCCTGGAAAACAAGAACCTTATCCAGCACAGCACCGGGTGCTATGTGCTCCCGCCGGAGGGTCGGGCCTCCTGCGTCAGCAGCAAGCGTACGCTCTTCAGTCGGCGCGATAGCGACCAACTGGAGGAAGCGGCCCTCGTCTTCGGCGCCATCTAAGCATCCAGCTCGTGTGCGACCCGCACCGGCGCCGCTGAAGGCGGTCGCACGTCCCGCGACCAAGAGCGTGTCCCTCGCAAGGGGACACGCTCTTCTGGTTGTGGACCAGGAGCGGAGCCAGATGCTTCTTTCGTCGTAGGAGGGCAGGGAGGCGGGCTATTCGGGCAACGCGGGACGCTCACTGCCGCGGTCGTGGGCGCTGAAGGTCCCGTTGCGGTTGAGGTGCTCGGCCCCGTAGCCGTAGGCACGGGGAGTCGTATGGCCGTTCGTCACATGCTCGACGATGGCCTGGTAGACCCGCCACATGTGCTCGTCGGGATGTTCGGGGTAGATATAGGGTGAGATGGTGTAGCCGCCGAAGACTGCAATGGTCTCCTGGTTGTCGTCAATACAGAAGTGGGGTTCGGGGATCTGCAAGCGTGCGACCCAGGAGCGGTGGTCTTCGATGGGCTTGGCGTAGCACCCGTGGATCAGGTCGGTCAGGCCGTGGCGGTCAGCGGCGTCCCAGGGCACCCGCAGCCCGGACCAGAGATAGACCCGGTGGCCGTCTTCCCGCAGGCGTTGCAACACTTCTTTCACACCCGGACGCAGCGAGCCGTCCACCCCCACCAGCGTGAAGTCCACGTCAAAGAAGATATTCACCCCGGACCCTCCAGCGCAAGGAATAGGCCCCGGCAAGCTGTGGCGCTCGGAGCCGGGGATGCGCCGCTGCCGATGGTAGCAGAGATCGCATCCGGCGTGCCAACCCGTGAGGCCGGCGTTTCCCGCCCCAACCCACCGACGCGCACAGGGGCAAGGCAACTGCCCTGCCCCTGGTGCCGTACCTGGGCATCGGCCCCGCGTCGGCGGCCGAGATGCGCCGGCACGGTCTAGGCGACCAGGTGCTCCGGCACCCCCCCAAGCTTCGTCAGTATCGCCTTGATGGCGGCCTCGTCCGCCTTCAGGCTCTCCCGGAGCTCGTACTTCTCGGTGTTGGAGATCTCCATGCGGAGGTCGGACAGGAACATGGTGAGCGCCCGCCGCAGCACCTCGAACTCGTTGTCCTCCAGCCTGATATCCATGACCGCCCTCCTTTGCCCTCCCGGACCGCACGATTGTTCGGCTCTCCCCAGGCTATTATCGCGCCGTGACCGGCGGGGCGCCAGCAGCATTGCCCCACCTTTCAGGGCTTTTTCATCGGCCCGCACGTGGCAAGCAGCGTGACCCGTCCGGGCGCAGTGGACCACTTCCTACCCGGCCAGTGCAGCCCAGACCTGCGGGCAGCGCGGCCCAGCCATGCCCCCGGCCGCCCTACTCCGGCTGCTGGATGAGCGCCCGGACCTCTTCCACGGTGTACCCCCGCAGGTGGGCCATCTCCGCGTGGGCCAGGAACTGCCGGATGGCCGCGCTCTCGTCCACCACGGTCTCAGCGTAGTCACACTCCTCGCAGGAGAGGATGCGCCCGCGCGGCCCGGAGGGACTGACACCCACGGGCCGCTCCGCGGCGTGGCCGGGATGCGCCTCCACCGGCTGGCCATGGCGGGTCCGCCGGAGCAGGGTCGGGAACGACACCGGGCGGAGCTCCCGGCCCGGCGGCCGGGTGGGGTGCATTGCGCTCTCCAGGGGGAAACCGGCCTCTTCCCAGGCACGATAGCCCCCCTCCAGGACGACGACGCCGGTGATCCCCCGGCGGGCCAGGACCCGGGCCGCCCAGGCCGCATCGGGGTCTTCCGCCATCTCCCCGTAGACCACGACGTGTGGCCTGCCGCGCGCGACGCCCCAGTGCGCTTCCACCTCAGCCACCGGCAGGGAGATCGCGCCCCGGATATGGCTCCGGTCGTAGGTCGCACGCGAGCGGATATCGACCAGCAACGTCTTGGGATCGCGCTGCTGGAACTGGCGCGCCTCGTCGGGATTCAGAAACCGCACAGTATACGGCTGCTCGGCCACGGCGCTCACCCCCTCGGCGGCCCGCGTGATGCAGGCACGCACGGCCCCGCTCAGGCCACATCGATCTCGTGGGGCGATCTGCGCCAGATCTCCCCGGTCAGGTCGGCGCGGGCCAGGCTCAGGTCCACGCGGTGAAGAGCGGGATCGACCGCCGTGATGTACTTGACCGGGATGTACAGGTCCTCGCCCGCATCGTGCTCGGTGCGCACCACGATATAGCGGTCCTCCATCCCATAGTCGAAGATGTGGATGATACGCTCGACATAGGTGATGTACCCCAGCAGCCCATCGGTCGTGTACACCTGGTCGGCAACCTTGAGATCATCGAAATGCCAGTCCACGGTCGCTCCTCCTGGAGACCCTCGTACTCGATCCAACGCAGCAGCGTCGGACGGGGTAAGCAGGGCGCGGGGTGCGGTTCCCCGCCCCCTCCTGCCGGGGACGGGCCGAGACCGTGAGCGTGCCTGGGGGCGTCGCCGCGCGCTCCAGGGAGCGGACCGCACCGCGACAGGCTCGCCACCCTGCTCCTGCTGCATGCGAAAAACTGGGTTATCACACGCAGAGACGCGCTTGACAGCACCGCGGGCCATCCCTTAGGATAGGAGCAGTGGGACGTGGCACCCCTGGCCCGTATGAGTAGGGCGGTTGCACCGAGACGGCAGCCGTATGTGAGGGGCGTCCCGTCCAGGTGTGCAGTTGCCTCAAGAGGACGACCAACCACAGAAACCGTGCAGAGCGTGACCGACGAGGCATGAGCCCCCGCTCAGAGGGGTTCATGCCTTTTTGCGTTCCGCCGCCCCGTGCTCGTTGTGGGTACGGCTCCGGGGCGGGTGGAGCGTGGCTCCTGGACGCCGGAGGCAGCAAGCGGCACCTGGGTAAAGGCAGGGATGGAGACCGTGGAGAGCGAACTGGTACGCACTATCGGCATGGTGGTGCTGGCCCTCGGCCTGCTGGCGGGAGCCGCCGCGACCGAAGCGGGGTTCTGGCGGGCCGTGCAGGGCCGGGCGCGGGACCGCCTCGAAAAAGAGGGAGAGCCAGCGCCGGACGTGGAGTGGTTACGCCGCAACTCGGCGTGGTTCCTGGCCGCCGAGTTGACGCTGAAAGCGGCGCTCACCGTGGGAGCCATCGGGCTCACGGTGACCGTCGCCCTGAACCGGATCGGGAGCACCGCGGCCGTGCTGGCGCTGGGCGCTGGCTTGGCCCTGGCGCTGGTCGTGCTGCAATTGGTGCCCTACAGCATGGTGTTGGGCAGTGGCACCCGCACCCTCCAGCACCTGGCGCGCGCCGGGCGCTGGCTGAGCTATGCGATGGTGCCGGTCGCCGGTCCGCTGAGTCTGCTCGGCCGGTGGATCATCGGCGGGCGGCCAGCCGCGGCGCCTGAGGAAGAGGTCCGCCACCCCGGCGGTTGGACCGAAGAGGGCAGCGTGGCCCAGGAGCAGCCCGAAGACGCGGGCCACCAGATGCTGCGGGGCATCCTGAAGCTGGATGAGACCACGGCCCGGGAGGTGATGGTCCCCCGGGTGGACATCGTGGCGGTGGATGTGGATGCGCCGCTGGACGAGGTGGTCTCGCTTATTGTTGCACGGGGGTATAGCCGCATCCCCCTCTATGAGGGGACCCTGGACAAGATCGTTGGCATCATCTATGCCAAAGATCTCCTCCACGCGCTGCGGGCGGAGACCCCGCCGCGGGACCTGCGGAGCCTGGCACGGCCGGCGTACTTTATCCCGGAAACCAAGCGCCTCGGGGACCTCCTGCGGGAGTTCCGGGCAGGCCGCGTCCACCTCGCCATTGTCGTCGATGAGTACGGCGGCACCGCTGGCCTGGTGACCATCGAAGACCTGCTGGAAGAGATTGTGGGCGAGATCGAGGACGAGTACGACCTGCCTCACCAGGACGAGCAGGTGGAGCGGCTAAGCGACCACGAGGCGCTGGTGGATGCCCGCATGAGCATCGACGACTTCAACGAATGGTTCGACCTCCGCCTGGAAGCCGAGGACTACCACACGGTCGGCGGGTTTGTGTACACCCAACTGGGTCGCATCCCCAACGTCGGCGACGAAGTACGGGTGAACGGCCTGGTGCTCGCGGTCATCTCAACGGTCGGCCGCCGCATCAAGCGGGTGCGCGTGGAGCGCCTGGCCGGGACCCCCGCCCGGAACGGCCATGAATCCGCCGCTCCGCCGGAGACTGCCGCGTAAGGGCACCCGCCGGCGCCCGCCAACGTCCCCTCACCCGACGTCCAGGAAGGATGTCCGGCCAGGTCCATTCCTGGTGGCGCACGGTCTGACCTGTCCAGGGAGCAGGCGACCCCCTCCACTCCACGCAAGGAACGCCCGCTGCTCCGGCCCCACGCAACCGCTTCCCGCAGCCTGCGCCCAGAACCGGCAGCGAGAGGACCGCGACGGCCTATGGGAACGTCGTAGGGAGGGAGGAGGCGAGGCGTACACTCGGCTGGCGCAACTGGCGCCCATCGCGGGAGGAAGTACCTCGGAAGTGGATCGGCTCATCCTGGACGCGGCGACTGGGGCGCGTGCGTTAACGCCAGGAGAGTTACGACAAGTCATAAAGCACGTGGCGCGGGCGGGGTTTGACCCGGCGCCCACGAGTAACGCACGCGGACTATCAGGCATATCATGGGGAGGGCGCATGCTGCGCGGCAGTGACCGCATAACAGCAGCGGAACGCCACTATCTCCGTCATGTGGTGCGTAGGCAGGAATAGCCGCCAGCGACATCACTTGTTGACTATGAGCAGTCTATCCGTGATGTGATCCTCGATCCGGACAGCGGAATCTTTACCAGCAGGTATCGGCAGGGAGATCAATGGCGGTGGCAGATCGGATTCATCCGACGGTCCCGCAGCTTGCGCGGACCTGGCGGGTTCCCGCTCGTGCTGGTAGAATATCGCGTAGGGGTGGGATACTGGGTCACGGCATATCAGCCCCAGGAACGGGTACGCGTACTCCGTGCGGAGGCGAGGGCAGACGTACGATGGTTGAAACCCATGCGGTTATAAGGCAACGTGCCGATCTTCACCTTGATTCACTGATCAGCCTAGTTGATGATTTGCCTGGGCTGGATAACGAATGGGAAGAAATGACCGAGAGCGCGCAGGCGTCAATGAGCCTGGAATGGGACCACCTGATGGCCGACGTGCTTACCGAGTTGGCGGAATATGCCCGCGATGGTCTGCTCAGCCCTGATCAGCAGGAACGGTATCAAGACCTGAAGCGTAAGCTCAAGGCCCTCTTGCCCCTCATCCAGAAGCTCAACTGGTATCGCCCGCCTATCCCGCTGGAGGCATGAGATGACCGGCCGCCCAGGGCTTGGCAGAGTCTCGCCCGCACCTTAGCAAGATGATGTGACCGCATAAGAGCCTATCCGGATAACCTGATATA
>JACQUQ010000098.1 GCA_016210175.1 Chloroflexota bacterium
ATCTCGTTGATGAAGCTGATGCGGGTGGCCAGGAAGGCGTTAGAGGCGTACTTGATCATCTCCGCTGTAGCCAGGTCGGTGATGATGATAGGGCAGGTGAAGGTGGCGTACAGCGTGGCAACCTTCTCCGCCGCCTCGTGGCTGGTGGACCCCAGCACGATGCGGTCGGGGTGCATGAAGTCGTAGACCGCCTGGCCCTCGCGGGTGAACTCGGGGTTGGAGACCACCGCGAAGGGCACGCCGTGGTTGACCCGCTGGACCGTCTGGGCGACCCATTCGCCGGTGCCAATGGGGACGGTGCTCTTGTTGACGATGATGGTGGGGCCGGTCGCGTGGCGGGCAATGCTCTCCGCGGCGCTGCGGAAGCTGGACATATCGGCATCGCCCTCGACTCCCGCGGGGGTGTTGACGGCGATGAACACGAAGTCGGCCCCGGCCAGGCCCTCTTCGTAGCTGGTAGTGAAAGTCAGGCGGCCGGCGCGCTGGTTGCGGTGGACCAACTCTTCCAGCCCGGCCTCGTAGATGGGCAGGATGCCCTGCCGGAGCAAGTCGATCTTCCGAGGATCGATGTCAACGCAGCGGACCTCGTTGCCGAGGTCGGCAAAGCAGGCGCCCGTGGGCAGCCCGACGTAGCCGGTGCCCACCACACAGATTCGGCTCACCCCTGCACCTTTCTTGCGGAGACCCGCATCTGCCCGCCGAGGCTCGGACTCGTGGCCTTTGGCGGCCCACCAGTTTGTGCAATCCGTAACCAGCACGAACCACTATAGCGCAACGGGGGGGCCATTGCAACCCTTCGGGGGCGAGTCCGTGCTGCGGAGGCGGATGCGGTGCGGACCCGCCCCCGCGCTGCGGCGGGACGTGTGCGCAGAGCTTGACAGCACGCTCACCTTCCGGCATACTAAGCTAACGAACCTCGGAAATGGGCGCACTGTGAGGAGCGAGGGGTATGTTGCCTCTCGCTCTCTTTTTTCTCTGGGATGAGACGACAACGTGCCAAGATGGAAGGAAAGCAAAGGAGGGTACCACAGTTATGGCTCGCTCTGCCTTATCCCATGTTGCTTTCACCAAGTGAGGAAGCGTTTCCTAATGCTGGCGAACACAAGCGCTGGCTGACCACGCCGGTCAGAGGGGTCATGAGCGGGCGGGAGACCACGCGAGAGCCTGGTGTAGGAGGAGTGGGATGGATTACCGAAGGCGTCCCGATGAGTTCGACGTGGACAAGCTGTTGGAGAGCGTGGGACCCACGCTGCGCAAGCTCGAGCAACGGTTTGGGGGTGGGTTCCGGGGCTTGCTGATCCCGCTGGCCGCCATCCTCCCGGCCCTCTGGCTGGCTTCGGGAATTTACATCGTTGGGCCGGATGAGCGCGGCGTGGTTCGCCAGTTTGGCGCCTTTACCGCGATTACCGATCCGGGCCCCCGCTGGCACATCCCCTGGCCGGTGCAGCAGGTGGATAAAGTCAACGTAACCCAGGTGCGCCGCATGGAACTGGGATTCCGCTCCACCGAGCGCGGCGCCACCCTGGTCCGGGAGGAATCCCACATGATCACCGGCGATGAGAACATCGTCGATGTGCAGATGATTATCCAGTACCGGGTGACGGAGCCGGAGAAGTATTTGTTCCGGGTCTGGGACCCGGAGGGTCCGCCAGACCGCCGCACGCTGCGGGACGCCACCGAAGCTGCGCTGCGGCTGGTGGTCGGCCAGCGGGCCATCGACGATGTGCTCACCGTCGAGAAGACGGCCGTCCAGGAAGACACCAAAGTCTTCTTGCAAGAGCTGATGGCCAGCTACGGCACGGGCATCAGGATCGATCAGGTCCAGTTGCAGGATGTCCAGCCCCCGCAACAGGTGCAGGCCGCCTTCAAGGACGTGGTCTCCGCAAAAGAAGACAAGGAACGGCTGATCAACCAGGCGAAGGGCTATGAGCAGGACATTATCCCGAAAGCCCGCGGCGAGGCGGAACGCTTGATCCGGGAGGCGGAAGGCTACAAGGAGCAGCGTGTCCGCCAGGCGGAGGGCGATGCTGCACGCTTCCTGGCCGTGCTGGAGGCCTATACCAAGGCCAAGGATGTGACCCGCCAGCGGCTCTACCTGGAGACCATCGAGGAGATCCTGCCGGGGATGAAGAAGTTTATCGTCTCTCCGGAGGCGGGGGGGAATCTGCTCCAGTTCCTGCCGTTGCAGGAGGCGGGCTTTCCTGGCACGGTCGTCGCGCCGGCCCCGCCGACGGCGCCGCAGTCAGCATCGACCAGCGGGCGCTAGGGCCCGGTCAAGCACGGGATAAGGAGCAACACCATGAGAATGCCGACGCTCTTTGGCGTCGCCCTACTGGCGGCGGCCCTGTTCCTCCTGGTCAACACCGCCTTCATCGTGGATGAGACCAAGCAAGCCCTGGTCCTCCAGCTGGGGCAATATGTGCGGACCGTCCAGGAGCCGGGGCTCAATTTCAAGATACCCTTCCTCCAGCAGGTGGTGCTGTACGAACGGCGGCTGCTGCGGGTCGACTCAGCCCCGTCGCTCTACTTCTCCAAGGATAAGAAGCAGCTTATTGTCGATGCCTACGCGCGCTATCGGATCGTGGAGCCGCTGGCCTTCTTCCGGGCCGTGCGTACCGAGACCGGCGCCCAAGCGCGCTTGGCGGATATCGTCAACTCCAACCTCCGGGCGGAGCTGGCCCAGGATGACCAGTCGGACATTGTCAAGCTGGAGCGGAACGCGATTACGGATCGGGTAACCGTTGCTACCCGGAGGGTCGCCCAGGAGTTCGGGATTGAGGTGATTGACGTGCGCATCAAGCGTGCGGACTTCCCGGAGGAGATCGCCCAGAGCATCTACGGGCGCATGAACGCCGAGCGGGAGAAGGAAGCCCAGAAGTTCCGCTCTGAGGGAGCCGAGGAGGAGGCCAAGATCAAGGCCGAGGCCGACAAGCAGCGCACCATTCTCCTCGCCGAGGCCAGGCGGACCGCCCAACTCCTGCGCGGCGAAGGGGATGCCGGCGCCGCCGACATCTACGCGCGGGCCCTGGAGCAGGACCCGGAGTTCTACGCCTTTCAACGGAGCCTGGAGGCCTACAAGCGGTCCCTGACCAGCAACGCCACCCTGGTCCTCTCTGCCGATTCTGATTTCTTCCGCTACCTCGGCAGCCCGGAGAGCCAGGCCGGTCGCCGGTAGCGCCACCAGCGTCGCCGCAATCAGCAGGCCCCGCCAACCCGGTGCAGGAGTTGGCGGGGCCTGCACGTTCTGGGCCTGCCGGGAATGAGCGCGGCGCAAGGCAAGGCATCACTCCTGGCCGCGGGCGGCCAGCCCGACGGGCGACGCGGCGGCCCAGTCCTCCTCGCACATCGCCACCACCCGGCGCGCCAGGCGGATGCTGTAGTTCTGGCCGCGGTCCTCCGGGTAGATCTGGGTGGTGTTGGCCAGGTACAGGCCCGGCACCGGCGTGCGCAGGTCCGGGATCTTGTGCGAATAGTGGGTGGTGATAATGGGCTGCCCGGCGTCGTCCTGGAAGAGGGCGTAGCTCTCGATCCATTCCCGGCGGAACGCCGGGTTGATCTTCTGGAGGTGGGGCAGGTAGACCTCCAGCAGGTGGTCGGCGTCCATGCCGTAGAGGGGCTGGTCCGGGGCCAGGTAGTTGGAGAGGTAGACGATGTGCTTGCCCTGGTAGTGCTCCGGGGGGATGAGGTTGGTCTGCTCGATGACGGCCACGAAGGGGATAGCGGTGTCTCCGATGTTGAGCCAGTAGATAGGGGTCAGGGGGTGCTTGAGCACCAGGATGAGGCACATGACCGCCTGGTAGCGCCGGCCCTGGAGCCGTTCGGTATATGCGGTGGGGAGGTCCGGGGCCAGGCGCAGGAAGACGGGCGAGGGGACCGTCGCGATCACGGCGTCGCAGGGGTACCGGGACGGAGCCGGGGGCGCGCCCGCCCGGTCGCCGGCGTGGTCTACTTCCAGCCCGGCGGCGCGGCCGCCGGTGACGACGACCCGGCGCACCCGGACCCCGGTGAACACCCGGCTGCCCTGCCGGGTCACGCGCTCCACCAGCGCATCCTGGATTTGCCCGAAGCTGTCCAGGAGGTACCCCAGGCGCTCCCGGCCCATGCCCTTGTCCCGGGACCCGAAGCGCAGCCGCATCTTGCCCCAGAACCAGGTCATCCCCACCTCGGGAGCGCTATCCCCGAACTTGCCCCGCAGCAGCGGCTCCCACACCACCGCGTAGTTCCGCTCGCCGGCATACCGGCGCAGCCATTCCGCCGCCGTCACCCCCTCGTACCTCGCGATGCCGTCGGCCTGGCGCTGGAGGTAGAGGCTGACCACGCCCAACCGAATGCGGTCGGGCAGGCTGATGGGGTCAAAGCGCAGCAGGTCCAGCGGGGTCACAAAGTTGTAGACTTTGCCCCGGCTGAAGTACCCGACGCTGGAGGCGATCCACTGGAGCCGGTCGGCCAGCCCCAGGTCGTGGATGTACTCGATGATGTCGGTATCGCTGACGAAGATGTGCTTGTAGAACTTCTCCAGGCGCGTCCCGGCCACCTCGAAGGTGCCTGCCAGCCCGCCGAGCTGCGGCGCCGCCTCAAAGACCATCGCCTCGTGGCCCCGCTTGCCCAGCTCATAGGCTGCTGCCAGCCCGCCGATCCCGCCGCCAATGATCCCGACCCGCATGGGAGACCTCGATACGGAGAAAGGGTGAGGGAAACCGCCCTCCAGGTTATACCGTTGCTGGCACCAGCGCCGGGGGGCTCGGGCGCTTGGCGAAGAAAATGAACACTGCCCCGATGGTCAACAAGGCGAGGAACGACATGAACGCCCAGTGGTAGCTCTGGGTGTAGTCGAAGACCCACCCCGCATAGACCGGCCCGATGACCGTCGCCGGCATCAGGAAGAACTGCATGAAGCCGCCGATGGTAGCGAAGTTCCTCCGGCCGAAATACTCCGCCCGCATGGCGACCCACACGGGGATGACCCCGCCGTACCCCAGCGCGTACACCACGGCAAAGACCCACACCTGCGTCATGTTCGTCACGTTGTCCAAGATGAGAATGCCCAGGGCCTGCAAGAAGTAGCCGCCGAGGATCACGTACCGCTTATCGAACGTGTCGCCCAGCCAGCCAAAGCACACCCGCCCGATCAGGCTGAGGATGACCATCCCGCCCAGGGCCGCCGTGGCCTCTGCAAAGGAAATGCCGATGTCGGTCAAGTAGGCAACCTCATGCACGATAACCGAAGTCATGGTAATGGACCGGGCGGCGGACCCCAGCAGGAGCATCCAGAACGCCATGGTGAGCAGCGCCTGCTTGACCGTGAAGTCATAGGCGCCGGCAGCAACGTTTTCCAGGTCCGGCTCAACATGCACGTGCTCCGCAGCCGCTTTCCCCGACGCCGAGGCGTGCGCCGCACCGCTCAGCACCTCGGCCGCGCGCTCGCCCGCTGCTTCCCCGTCGGGGAGGTAGCCATACTCTTCGGGCCGGCGCCGGAGGACAAAGGCCAGCGGCACGACAAACAGGAACATGCCGATGCCGGCCAGGAGGGCGCTGGTTCTCCAGCCATAGTTGGAGATGAGCCATCCCAGGGCGCCCACGATCAGGCCGCTGGCTCCTGCCCCCAGGGAATACAGGGCGAAGGCCCGGGAGCGCTTCTTGATAAACCAGTTCGCAATGGCTGCCTGGGCGGCGTGGCCAAATCCGGTGTTGTATCCGACGGAAAGGATACCGGCGTAGACCCCGTAGAAAACAAACAGCGCGCTGACGTAAATGGGGCCGAGGGTGAAGGAGGTGATCTGGCTCATCGCCAGAAAACCGAGGCCGGCGACCATCGCCCCCATGATCGCCAGTCTTCTCGGCCCGAACTTATCTACCAGCCAGCCGACGATGGGGGCTTCCAGGCCACCTTCCACGCGGGATAAGGAGAACGCGCCCGCGGTGGCGGCCCGGCTCCACCCGAACTCTTCAACGATGGGCTTGAAGAACACCGGAAACCCGTAAAACCAGACCCCCGACCCGTAAAAGTTCATGGTCGCCCCGGCCAGGACGATCCACCAGCCGTAAAAGACCTGGTGGGGTGCCCGCGCCACGGTTCGTAGCAGACCCGACATACCTGCTCCTACCTCACCCTTTCGCCTTGGGCAGACCGCTGCGGCCGGTGAACGTTGAGGTTGCCGGAATGTGCCGTGACGGGTGGGGAGCCTCGCCCCCCCACTTCTAAGACCTGCCTCCCTGTGGCGGTGCGGTCGGCTGCTCAGGGCCGTTGCGGAGACGGGCCAGCCCCCCGGCCCAGGACGGCCCGCAGGCCCACCTGCTCCTGCCAGAGGTGGAAGCACCCGGCCAGCACCACCGGGAGGATCAAGACCGCGTGCAGCACGATGGTGTAGGCGGTGGCGAGGCCGGGCTCGGTGCCGAACGCCAGCAGCGTCTGGGCGCAGAAGAACTCGAAGGGGCCGATGCCGCCCTGCGACGACGGCAGGCTGGTCGCCAGGTTGGAGGCCGCCATGGCCAGGGCCAGCACCGTGAGCGGCTGCCCCAGGTCGAAGGCCAGGGCCACGACGTAGAAGACCAGCAACTCGCCCAACCAGGCCAGGAGCGCCCAGCCGAACAGCGCCGCCACCCGCTCCGGCCGTTGGAGCGCCCGCAGTCCCTCCAGGAAACGCCCCGCCAGACTCCCCAGAGGTGAGGCCAGGGCCTCCGGGAGCCGCCGTACCACCTGATACAGCAGCCAGCGGCTCCACGTCTCCCGCACCGCCACCGCCAGGACGACGGCGAACCCTACGAGGAACAGGACCGCCATGGCCCGGAGCAAGTCGCGCAGCCAGTCGGCCAGGGGTAACCCCAGCGCGACCGCGGCCGCCAGGGCCAGCAGGGTCAGGCCGTCGCTGACCCGCTCCACCCCGATGGTCGCGAGGGTCGCAGCCGGGCTTATGCCCTCGCGACGGCGGAGGAGGTAGGCCCGCGCGACCTCCCCGGCCCGCAGAGGGAGCACATCGTTGACCATGTACCCGATGACCACTACCGGGTACAGTCGTGCGACGGAAAGCTCCCGCAGCGGGGCCAGCAGCACCCGCCAGCGGGCCGCGCGGCACCAGACGCCGGGAAAATAGAGGAGCGCCGCGACCAGCACATAGCCGTACTGCGCGCCGCTCAGGGCTGCGCCGAGACGGCCCAGGTCGGTCTCGCCCAGGAAGAGGGCCAGGAAGACCAGGCTGATGGCGACCCCGACCCAGACCCGCTTATCCGTGAGCACCGTGGCACGCTCGTTTCCCGACACTCCCGCCCATGGCGAGGCCGTGGTTATTATAGCCCAACGGCCTTGCCGCTCAAAAGACGCGGTCTCCTGGGGAGGGTCTGGTGGCTTGGCAACTCACCCCAGGGGGGGATGGCACCTGCGGCGGGAGGACGAGGTCCCCCGCACCTTGTCGGGTCTCCATCGCTGCCGTACAATCATAGGTGGCTGCCGTACCAGCGTCAAATGTGGGACGTTGGATGGTAGGCCGCCCTTGCGGGCGGCAGGAGCGACGGGGGACCATGTGGCAGGGCAGGAGCGCGACGGATGAGGTGGTACGCCCGGGTCGGTTGGGCAGTGGTGCTGGTACTCCTGGGAGCGGGCTGCGGCTCCCAGTTGTCCCTGCCGGCAGCTCCGTCGGGCACTGGGGCGCCGGCGGTGTCCACCCCATCCCCCGATGCGGCAGTGGCCCGGGGCGGCCAACTCTATGCCACCCACTGCCAGCAGTGCCACGGAGACCGGAATGGCGCCGGCCGGGTTTCTCCTGCGCCGCCGCATAACCAGGACGGCCATACCTGGCACCACGCGGACCAGCAACTGGTGGACATCATCCTGAACGGGTCGGGCGACATGGGCGAGATGATGCGGCGGATGATGGGGGTGCCCGCAGATGCCCCGCGCATGCCCGCCTGGCGGGGGACGCTGTCCGAGGAGGACGTGCGGGCGGTCCTGGCTTTTATCAAAACCTGGTGGACACCGGAACAGCGGCGCATGCAGGCACAGGCGCCGATGATGCGCTGACCGCGCCCGCCCGCTCGGGGGCGCAGGCGTGCGGAGTCGTGGAGTCGCTACCACTGGCATGATCATTGATGCCCACACCCACATTTTCCCCCCGGCTATCAAAGCTAACCGCCGCGGGTGGTTGGTCCG
Organism: Chloroflexota bacterium; assembly: GCA_016210175.1. GTDB lineage: Bacteria > Chloroflexota > Dehalococcoidia > SHYD01 > JACQUQ01 > JACQUQ01. Next base: position 8,144 of record JACQUQ010000098.1, read on the forward strand.
GGATGCGGGCTTCCGGGCGATCTACGCGCCGCCGCGGGCCCGTATCGCCACCGCCGAGGATCTGGTCGCCAGCATGGACCAGGCGGGTATCGACGTCTCGGTGGCGCTGAACTTCGGCTGGGCCAGCCACGACCTCTGCGTTCAGACCAACACTTCCATTATTGAAGCCGTCCGGCGCTATCCCGACCGCCTGGTGGGGTTCGGCATGGTCTACCCTCCTGCCGGGGCCGCCGCCGTCGCGGAGTTGCAGCGTTGCGCCGACGCCGGGCTACGGGGCATCGGCGAGCTGCGGCCTGACGATCAGGGCTTTGCCCTGGATGATGCCCGCCTGCTGGATCCCCTGATGCGGGTCATGCTCGACTACGATATGATCGTCTTGTCCCACGCCTCCGAGCCGGTGGGCCACCCCTACCCTGGGAAAGGCCGGGTCAGCCTGGAGAGCGTGTACGCCTTGGTGACGCGCTACCCTGACCTGCGGGTCATCATGGCCCACTGGGGCGGCGGGCTTCCCTTCTATGCGCTGATGCCGGAGATGCAGGTCGCCCTCGGCAACGTCTGGTTCGATACGGCAGCGTCGCCCTACCTGTATCGCAACGAGGTCTTCCGCGTCGTCGCCGAGCTGGTGGGGGGAGAGAAAATCCTGTTTGCGAGCGATTACCCCTTGATGCCCCAGTCCCGCATGCTGGCCCTCATCGCTTCCCTGGAGCTCGCCCCCGCGGACCGGGACCGCATCCTGGGCGGCAACGCGCAGCGGCTGCTGTGGGGAGAGCGCGCTGATGCCTGAGTCGATCCGGTCCTTCATCGCTATCGAACTACCGGACGAGGCCCGGGAACTGCTGGCCGCGGTGCAGGAGGCCCTGCGGCGCGGTCCGGGCGGGGCCTGGGTGCGCTGGGTGGAGCCGCAAGGCATACACCTGACCCTTAAGTTCCTGGGGAACGTGCCGTCCCACCAGATCGCGGCTGTGGCCGCGGCGGCGGAGCAGGCCGCCGCCGGGCTGCCGCCCTTCCTGCTCGCCACCGGCGAACTGGAGGTGTTCCCCCGTCCGGCGGCGCCCCGGGTGATCTGGCTAGGGGTGGGCGGCCAGGTAGCGCCCCTGGGGGTCCTTCAGCAGCGTGTCGAGCAAGCCCTGGTGCCCCTGGGCTTCGCCGCTGAAGCGCGCCCCTTCACGCCCCACCTGACCCTGGGTCGGGTGCGGGAGGGCGCACCGGCCGAGATGCTGCGCGCCCTGGGCCAGGTGGTCGCCCAGCACCGTCCTCCCAAGACCGTGTCCGTCAAGGTGCTGGCGCTGACCCTCATGCGCAGCCACCTGACCCCGGCGGGTGCGGTTTATACGCCTCTCACGAAAATCCAGCTTAGCGGTAACTAATTTGCCACAGTCCCGTTCCCCCTTGTGACTGCGATCTGCGCTGTGGTCGTGAGACCAGCGGCAGTACCCACCATTGGCCCCTGACCTGGGCCTCTGGCGGGCACGGTAGCGCACCGGGCGGCGTGGCCCGGAGCGAAGTTGATTTCACGGCCGCGACTAGCTATACTGTCGCATGTCGAATCTGGATGGGAGGTGGTTTTCGTGGAGCTGTTTCAATTCCCAAAGTGCCAGCGGTGCAAGCTGGGCGATCTGGTCCCCCTGTCGGACTTCGGGAGTCAGGGTGCCGCCATTCACTTCAAAGCGTGGGTCTGCACCAACCCGGAGTGTGGCTTTAATATGAAAATCCGCAACGGTGACCTCTACCTCAACGAGCCGATCAACAGCGGGGCGCACATGAGCGCGCGCACGCGGTAGCCATCGGCGAGTTGCTCCCATTTTTATCCTTCCCGCAGAACTTTCCTCCGGCTTCGACCCTCCTGGGGCGAAACAAAGCATGATGTGGGACGTTCATGGGGTGGGGAAGGCATGTGTGCTCTGGGGCCTAACGACAGAGCGCCAGGAGGATTTCACGGCGGCTGCCGGTCGGATGGAGACGTGCCACCGCGGTCGCGGCGCCGTTTTGAGGGTAGGCTTTGGCTACGACCATTGAGCGTGCTGCTAGCCCACGACCGCTCGGGGACGGACGGCGCGGCTTGGCTGCCCTGCCAGCACCCAAGGGGAAGTACCGTATCCTCAAGATTGCCCCGACCTCCTTCTTCGCCGACTATGGCTGCCACGTGCGTATTTACGAAGAGACCCGTATTCTCCAAAAGCTGGGCAATCGCGTCACTATCTGTACCTATCACACCGGGCGCGACCTCGACGGGGTCGATATCCGCCGGGCGCTCAACACGCCCTGGCGGAAAACGGTGCAGGTCGGGTCCAGCTTCCATAAGCTGTACTACGACGTCCTGCTCTCGGCGCGCGCCGCCGAGGTCGCCGCCCGCATCCGTCCCGACCTGATCCATGCTCACCTGCACGAAGGCGCCCTCATTGGCTGGCCCATCAGCCGCGCGCTGCGGGTGCCCCTGGTCTTCGATTTCCAGGGCAGCCTGACCAGCGAGATGGTGGACCACAACTTCCTGCGGCGCACCAGCCGCCTCTATACCCCGTTGCGCCGCCTGGAAACGGTCATCAACCGTATGGCGGACGTGGTGATCACCAGCTCTCGCAACGCTGCCGATGTGCTGGTGGGGGAGTTTGGTTACCCGGCGTCCAGGGTGTTCACCATCCCGGATAGCGTGGATGCCGACCTGTTCCGCCCGCGGGCGGAGTTTCTCACTGAGGAAGCCGTCGCCGCCGAGCGCGCCGCGCTGGGCATCCCTCCCGGCCGCACGGTGGTGGTCTACCTGGGCCTGCTGGCCGCCTACCAGGGCACCCCGCACTTGCTCCAGGCCGCGCAGCGGCTGGTGGCGAAAGGGTTGCCGGTCCACTTCCTCATCATGGGCTACCCCGGCGAGGAGGCCTATCGCGACCTGGCCCGCCAGATGGGGCTGGACGGCTACGTGACCTTCACCGGGCGGGTACCCTACGAGCGGGCGCCCACGCTGCTGGCCGTGGGCGACGTGGCGGTCTCCCCCAAGATCTCGGAGACCGAGGGCAACGGCAAGCTCCTGAACTACATGGCCGCGGGCCTCCCCACGGTCACGTTCGCTACCCCCGTGGCCTACGAGCTACTGGAGGACCTGGGAGTGTACGCCCGTACCGGCGACGTGGCAGACCTCGCCCGCTGCCTGGAGGAGCTCGTGTGCGACGCGCCGCGGGCGGCGCGGCTGGGGCAACGGCTGCGGGAGCGGGCCATTACCCACTTTTCTTGGGACCGCCGGGGGCTGGACCTCCTGGACATCTACGCCAGCGTGGGCCGCTGAGATGAGCGCGGGCGTGCAGGTCCACACCCGGCGCACCGCACTGGCCGGGGCCATCAGGGGCCTGGCGGAGTTGGTGCGCTACCGCGAGCTGGTCGTCAATCTGGTGGTGCGCGACCTCAAGCTGCGCTACCGCCATTCGGTGCTGGGCTTCCTCTGGTGCCTGCTCAACCCCCTGCTGATGATGACGGTGTTCACCGTGGTGTTCACCGTTATGCTCCCCGACAACCGCATCGAGCGCTACCCCATTTTCATCCTGGTGGGCATCCTGGCCTGGCAACTCCACCAGACCGCCCTCATGGGCGCCATCCATAGCGTCGTCGCCAACGCGCACCTGGTGCAGAAGGTCTACTTCCCCCGCGAGGTGCTGCCCATCTCCGTAGTGCTGGCCAACACGGTGAACTTCCTGCTGGCCCTGCTGGTCATCTTCCCCATCATCTTCATCGAAGGCGGGACGCTCACCGGCACGCTGGCCTTCCTGCCCCTGGTGGTGCTCAACCAGGTCATCTTCACCCTGGGGGTGGCCCTGTTCCTGGCGGCCATCAACGTGTTCTACCGGGACACCGGCATCATCATGGAGACGGTGATCCAGGCGTGGTTCTTCCTCACGCCGATCCTGTACCGCATCGAAGACCTGCTGCCGTCCTACGCGCGGGCGATGTACATCCTGAACCCGCCGGCGTCCTTCATTGCGTCGTACCGGGATATCCTCTACTATGGCGGCATGACCAACCTCGACTTCTTCCTGCGGACCTCAGCGACCTCGGTGGTGGTGCTGGTGGTGGGCTACCTCTGCTTCCGCTCCGCCAGCCGCCACTTCAGCGAGGCGCTCTAGTGTTCTGTCAGCCGTGAACTGAAGGGTGCGACTGCCGCCGTGATGATCATTAACCACTGATTCGCGTAATCAGGAGGGTCGCCGGCCTGAAGGCCGGACCTCCGAGACGGATAAGAGGCCCGCCCTTCAGGGCGGCGACTCCCTCTACCCGCTACGCGATTCAGTTGTTCAGGATCATTACGGCGGCAGTCCTTCCCATCAGTTCACGCCTGATGAAACACTGGGAGGGCACCCGTGATGTGAACACAACGTATTATTTCTATAGAACGAACCATATCCGTTACAGGTCAGGACGCTGCCCGCTTCCCTTCTGGCAACAGTCTGCTATACTAAGCCCATCTGAGGTTCTCCGCTGGAGGCCGGGGCAACGCGCGCCCGGCGAGGGCCTACGGCGTTAACGGCGTCATGGCATGTGGCGCCATGGCAGTGCTCCGGGTGGACCCGGTGGACAAGAAAGGGGTAACGATGGCGCTGGAGTTCCTGCACGTCAAGGAGGAAGACGCGGTCCGCGTCAACCACGAGCGCCTGCACGACTTCATCACCCGGCTCTTTGCCTCCTTCGCCCTGCCCGAGAACGAGGCGAAGATGGTGGCCGACGTGCTGGTGTACGCCGACCTCAAGGGCATCGACTCCCACGGCGTCAGCAATGCGATCCAGATGATCTACGTGCCGCGGCTGCGCGAGGGCCTCATCAACCCACAGCCGAAGCCGTCCATCGTCCATGAGACGGCCACCACCGCGCTGGTGGACGGCGACGGCGGCATGGGCATGGTGCCCGGTCACTTCGCCATGAACCTGGCCATCCAGAAGGCCAAAGAGTACGGCACCGCCTTCGTGACCGTGCGCAATAGCCGCCACTTCGGCGCCGCGGGCTACTACGCCTGTATGGCCCTGCCCCACGACATGATCGGCTGGAGTATGACCAACACCGGCCCTATCGTCCTGCCGACCTTTGGCCGCCAGCCCATGCTGGGTACCAACCCCATCGCGGTGGTCGCCCCGACCAAGGAAGAACCGCCCTTCATCATGGACTTTGCCACCAGCACCGTGGCGTTCCAGAAGATCGCCATTGCGGGCATCGTGGGGGCGCCTATCCCGACCGGGTGGGCCGCGGACCAGGAAGGCCGCCCGACCACCGACCCCAAGGTGGCGCGGGAGAGCCGGGCCCTGCTGCCCCTGGGCGGCACCCGGGAGAGCGGCAGCCACAAGGGGTATAGCCTGGCGGTGCTGGTGGATGTCCTGTGCGGCGTGCTCTCCGGGGCGGGCTATAGCGCGGCCCTGGACGGCCAGGCGGGGCACTTCTTCGGGGCCATGCGCATCGATGCCTTCCGTCCGGCGGACGAGTTCAAGGCCATGATGGACGAGATGATCCGGGCGCTGCGCAACTCTGAGAAGGCGGTTGGGGAGGAGCGCATCTACGTGGCCGGTGAGCCGGACTTCGAGACGGAGCAGGAGCGCCGCGCCCACGGTATCCCGCTGCACAAGGACGTGGTCGCCTTCCTGCGGCGGACCGCCGAGGAGCAGAAGGTCGCCTTCACCCTCACGGACCCGGAGTAAAGACAGCGCTCCAGGGCACGCGAGCCCCTCTCCTTGCGCAGGAGGGGGGCTCGTGGATTATCCTGCGTCTTCGGCCTCACCCAGCGCAGGCTGGCGGACCCAGCCGACCCTGCTCGCCTGCGATAGACCTCACGCAGTCCGCGCCGCGGTGCCGTGCTCCAGCGTGACGTTCAACAGTTGGCTGGAGGCGCTGGTGGCGTACTGCAAGAACTCCTCTTTGAGCCGGCGGTGCTCCTCCAGCCCCAGGATGCGCTGTAAGCAGCTCAAGTCCTCAAGATCGACCTCAATGGTCCGCTCCGGATAGCCCACCAGCATATCCTCATACACCCGGAAGGCCCGGACGCCGGGCTGGGCCATCCAGAAGGGCAGGTGCTTGCTCCGGAGGAACGTGTCCAGCTCATGGCTCTTGCCTGGCACCACATCACACCGTATGGCGTAGATCATCGCGGCCCCCTCCTCGACGCGGCACTCCCGCGGCACTCCCTGGTGGTACAACGCCCAATGCCTACCCCTGAGTAAATCCCGCCAGCGCCACTCCACCAGGGCCGGAGTTCCTGCGAGGGCTCCGGCCCCGCGCGCTCCCCTGCGGTCCCGCTACCCCATTTTGCGAATGGTTGCAATATTGAGAGATATTGGTATGCACGCATATTCCGTTATCCACATGATCCGGGGGGAAAGAGGCCTCCAAGATGGGCACATATTTCAGGAGGTGCCGAAGAGATGGCGTATTCACGGCCTCAGATCCGGCGGTCCCTCGCGACGCTTCCGAACATCTGCCGTACCGGAGTAACGTCCATCCTGCTCCTCGTGGTGGCGCTGTCGGCGCTGCTCCCACTTCAGGCCGCCTGGGCTGCTCCTCCCCCACCCTTCGCAGTCGCCAGCTACTACATCAGCACCATCGACCCGACCACGCTCTTCAACCAGGGCTGCGCGCTGGGGCAGCGCGACCGCGATCTCCCGGGCGCGCAGGATAACCTCGTCATCCTGGCGTTCGGTGCGCCGCGGGGGCGGAACGGGAGTTTCGGGACGCTCCTCTTCAGCAATACCTTCGCCGCCAGCAGCCAGATCGCGACCGCAGTGGAGGCGTTCGCCAGGGGCTACGCCACCTGTACCGGCGAGGACCGGGCTTCCCACCTCCGCATCGCCATCGGCACCAGCAACTTCGGGAGCCAGGTCACTTTCTCCCACGGTCGGGCGTGGGCGCAGCTGGTGACCACGGTCAGCCAGCGCATTGCGGCTGCCGGCCATGCCAGCCAGGTCGATGTGGTGGGGGCCAGCGATATGGAACCCGACTGGAACGGGCCCGCCACGACCCGCGCCTGGGTGGACGGCTACGCTTCAGCCTTCACGCAGCCGCTCTACAACTTCGGCACGGCGGCGGGCTGCCCGCCCTTTGGCAGTTGCGGCACGTCCGCCCACCCTGAGTGGACCCAGGAAGATATCTGGTACATCTCCTGGGGAGCAGCGCCCGCCCGGCCGCTCCCGCAGATCTACCTGGCCGACGGCGGCAACGCCCAGCAGTGGTACCAGATGAGCCTCTATGCCCTCACCCGCCACCAGCGCCGGATGGAGTTCGTGGGAGTGCTCACCCAGCACCAGGCCTGCCAGCAGGTCGGCTGCCACCCCGCCGTAGCCAACTCGCCCCAGGAGGGCTGGTCCCAGTTCTGGGACCTCCTCAACAGCGATAGCCGGACGGCGCAAGACCTGCGTTGGTCCGCCGACATTTCCTGGCAGACCGTCGGCCCGCCGACCCCGGACCTCCAGGCCAACGGCGCGGGGACTGCCCGGCTCTCCGGCTCGTTGACGGACGTCGGCCCGGTGGAAGGCAACTTCAACTACGCCTTCTCCTCCGCGGTCCGCGGCGGCGCGACGCTGGGGGCGCTCAACCTTGACCTCACCCCGGTGGCGGATCTGGTCGTGACCGAGGTGGACCAGCTCTTCCTGGAGACGGATGGGGCCACCATCTCGGGGCTGGGGTTCCTGCATCCCCGGAACCAGCCCCCCTCGTTCGTGCGCACCGTCCGCTTCCGGGCGCACTTCCAGGCCAATCACCCCGGCGGGGTGGGGGATACCTTCGCCATCGGGTTCTACGACGCCGTCACCGGGCAGAAGTACGGGGAGCTTGGTGGGCCGCTCATCGCCGGGGCCAATACGCTCCGCTAGTGCAAGATCAGGGGAGGTCATAGGGAAGCGGACGGTGGTAGGGGGGCATGGCCCTGCGCCCCTACCGGTTGCCCATGCCGAAAACGTCTCCTGATC
>JACQUQ010000102.1 GCA_016210175.1 Chloroflexota bacterium
AGCAAGGGCAGAGCATTTCCCAGCCCTTTATCGTCGCGCAGATGACGGAAGACCTGGAGCTGCACGGCGGCGAGCGCGAGCTGGAGATGGGCACCTGCAGCGGCTATCAGGCGGCGGTGCTGGCGGAGATGGGCGCTACCGTCATCACCGTCGAGCGCCACCCGCAATTGGCCACCGAGGCGGCGGCCCGCCTCACCGCGTTGGGCTATCACGGGGTGGAAATCCACCTTGCCCACGAAGCGATCCTGGGCTGGCCTGAGGGCGCGCCCTACGATGCCATCCTCGTCACCGCCGCCGCGCCCATGGTACCGCAACAACTCCTGGACCAACTCAAAGACGGTGGCCGTATCGTCATTCCGGTCGGGTCGCGTTGGGAGCAGGAGTTGCTGGTGGTCACCAAACGCGGCGAGTTCATCTCCCGGAAGAGTCGAGGCCCGTGCCGCTTTGTGCCCCTCATCGGGCCGGGCGCCTGGCCGGAGTCCGACAGCGCAGCCTGAGCTTCTCCAGCGTCCCCCCACGTCCTGCTTCCCTCGGTTCACGGACCGGAGCCACCACGCGCGACCGGAGCCGAGGAAGCGGAAGACATCCTAGCGTCCCGGCAGAAGAGGAAGGAACATGCGCGGTGGAGACACCACGGCCGAGGTCATCATTATCGGGGGCGGCGTCATCGGCAGCGCGACCGCCTACTATCTGGCCCGGCGCGGCGTGCAGGTGCTGGTGCTGGAGCGGGACCGCATCGGCAGCGATGCGTCCAGCGTGGCGGCGGGCACCCTGGCCGTCCTCTCGCACACCCAGGGACCCAGCCCCCTGGTGGATTTCGGCTGGGCCGGGCTCCAGGCCTACCAGGGCCTGGCCGATGAGCTGAAGGCTACCTCCGGTGTCGATATCGAGTACGTCCCCTATGGCCTCCTCCGGGTCGCCTTCAGCGAAGCCGATGCGGCGCGGCTCCAGGCTGCCATCTCCTGGCAGCGGGACGCGGGCTTCGAGATTTCCTGGCTCGACGCCGACGAAGCACGTCGCCTGGAGCCAGGCCTGGGGCCGGACGTGATCGGCGCTTCGTTCTCCCCCCAGGAGCACCACATTCGCAGCCCCCGGGTCACCGAAGCCTTTGCCCAGGGCGCGGCGCGGGCCGAAGCGACTTTCCGGCTCGGCGCCGACGTCGTGGACCTGGTGACGGAGGGCCGCCGGGTGACCGGCGTGCGTCTGGCCGGAGGAGAGGAGGTGCGTGGGGGGACCGTGCTGCTGGCCGGAGGCTCCTGGGCCGGGGGCTGGGGGGAGCGGCTGGGGGTGCCCCTGCCCATCACTCCGGTGCGGGGCCAGATCCTCATCCTGTACCAGGTGCCCCCGGTCTTCCGCTACAGCCTCTCCGGGAACGGTGGCGCGCTGGTCGCCAAGCCGGACGGTACGGTGATCGCCGGGGTCACGGTCGAGCGGACCGGGTTTGACAAGCGGGTGACTGCCGGCGGTATCGCGACCATCATGCAGCGCTGCCTGGCGCTGCTGCCGGGCATCGATGGGGCAGAGTTCCGTGCGGCCCAGGTGGGGCTGCGTCCCCGCACTCCCGACGGCCTGCCCCTGATGGGCCGCATCCCTGGCTGGGAGGGGGTCATTATCGCGGGTGGGCACTTCCGGGACGGGCTGCTCTTCGGCCCGCTCACCGGGCAACTCATGGCCGAACTGATCACCACGGGCGAGACCAGCTACCCGCTGGAGCCCTTCAGCCCGGCCCGCTTCCTCGAAGGACCGCGGACGGAGGACTGAGGACTGCGCGGCGGGGGAAGTCCGTTCCCTCCCCCATAGAAGGAAGGCCCAACGTGGCAGAGCGTGCAGAGGTCGTCGTGGTAGGCGGTGGGGCCATCGGTGGCGCGGTGGCCTATGCCCTGAGCCGGGCGGGTGTCCGCGTCACCCTGCTGGAGGCGCGGCGCATTGGCGACGGCGCGTCGGGCGCGGCTGCCGGGATGCTGACCCCCCTGGCAGAAGCGCCGCAGCCCGGCCCCTTCGCCGACCTTGCCCTCCACAGCCTGCGCCGCTTTCCGGCGCTGGCCCAGGAGTTGCGCGAGGTCGCCGGGATGGATATCGAGTACGTGCCCTCTGGGGTGCTGCGGGTGGCGACCAGTGAGGAGCACGAACGGACCTTGCAGGAGGCGCTGACCTGGCAGCGGGCGCTCGGCCTGGACCTGCGGTGGCTCGGGCCGGAGCAGGTGCGCAGCCTGGAGCCGGACCTGGCGCCTGAGGTGCGGGGCGGCGTCTTCTCCCCAGAGGAGGGCCACGTCCACAGCCTGCGCCTGACCGAGGCCCTGGCTCAGGCCGCCGCCCGCCTGGGGGCTACGGTGCGCGTGGGAACGCCGGTCGTGGGCCTGACCCGCCACAACGGGCGCGTGACCGGCGTGCGCACCGCAGAGGGAGCGGTCGCCGCCGACCAGGTGGTGCTGGCCGCCGGCTCCTGGACCGGCCTCCTGGCGCATGAGTTAGGCGTAGCGGCGCCGGTGCGTCCCGTCAAGGGACAGATCCTCTCCCTGGCGCTGGTGCCCTGCCCGCTGCGCCGCGTCGTCTACGGCAGCGGCGTGGGCTACCTGGTGCCCCGGCGCGACGGCTCCGTAGTCGTGGGCGCGACGCAGGAAGAGGTGGGGTTCGACATGCGGGTGACGGCGCAGGGGTTGGCCGCGCTCCTGCGGGGAGCGACCCAGCTGGTGCCCGCCCTGGCCGGGGCCGAGGTGCGCCAGACCGGGGCAGGACTGCGCCCCGGCACGCCCGACGGCCTGCCCATCCTCGGCCCGGTGCCCGGCTGGGAGGGGATCAGCATCGCCTCCGGCCACTTCCGCAACGGCATCCTCCTGTCTCCCATCACCGGCCACCTCATGGCCGAGCTGATCACCACGGGCAAGACCAGCCTCCCCCTGGACCCCTTCAGCCCCGGACGCTTCCTGGATGATGTTGAGGTAAAAGAGAAATAGCTATTCCCTGGCCGTTCACGGTCGGCCAGGGAACAGCTCCGGAGTTGAGCGCCGAGGTCCCGGATACGACGCCGGCCCACGCGGAAGGCAATCTTCCAGCGCCCAGAGCTGCCACATTTCTCGGTCAGATATTTGAGGAAATATCGTATTTTTCTCGGCGCTTCAGGCTTGACATGGCGCTCTCGCCGGTGTTAGGGTTGAGAAAGTTAGGTTATATATTATATATATATGCCCAGGTGGGAGGTAGGAAGTGACCATAAAGCACGCTCGATCACGTCTAGAGCGAGTGCGCCCGGCCGTCTTGGGTGAGATTCTTGAAATGGTCATTCGGCTTGGTGGCAGATCATGACGACAATTGACGAAGTGAAAGCACAGCTCGAGCGCGTACTGCCAGGCGTCATGGGTGAACTCCTCCCCCAGGTCCGAGGGTGGGCGGTTCAGGTTGAACTGCGGGAAAACAGGCGGAAGAAGCGCAGCGATGCCTCCCGCGAGAGTTGGCGTCCGGAGGCAAGGGGCGAGCTCATTATTCGGTTCTGCCCCCCTCCGCAAGCTCCTTCGACCGGTGATTGGCCGCAGGCCCAGGGGTCGGCTGCAAACTCCGTAGCGGCCAGTACCGGAGAGCGGGACACCGCGCGTGATGACCTTATCAGGGCCCTCGATAAAGCAGAGCAGCGCCCGGGGTATGATTTCGTGGCCTTGAAGTGGTTTCGCGATCAGTTCCTTCCGGCCGAGGAGCAAAGGTCGGGGGCGAGTGCGCAGACGGTGTGGTCTGACGTTCTGCGGAAGGCTATCGAAGAGGGGCTGGTCCTGACCAGCAAAGTCCCGAACCCAACGAATCCTCAATTCCCCACCACGGCCATTCGTCTCAATCGTCTCGCTCCTGAGGTGCAGGCCGTACTGGGGGAGAGCACCGGCTCCCTGGGTTTCCGACCGGTCCGGATCCGTGGCGAAGCTCTGTCTGAGACCATTCTTCGGGAGAGACGGTAGGCTTGGCGTTCTACTACCTGGAAACCAGCGCGCTGGTGAAGCTGTACGTCGATGAAGCTGGAACGGATCAGCTGTTGCACCTCGTGACCGCAGAGGCTGGACATCGGTTCGCCATCCTGGCGCTGGCGCAGGCTGAACTGCGGTCCGCGGTTCGGCGCCGAGAGCGTGCTGGGGACTTGGACGGGCAGGCCGTGTCGGAATTGTTGGAGCGGTTCGCCCTTCACCAGCAATCGCGGTTCTTGCGGCAGAACGTCAGTGATCTCGTCATCGATCTCGCCTGCGACCTTGTCGACCGGCATCCTCTACGCGCCTATGACGCGCTTCAGCTTGCCGGCTGCCTGGTGCTGAAGTCCGTTGCACCAGAGCCGCCTATTTTCACCTGCGCCGATCACCAGCTTCTGCACGCAGCAGAAGCGGAAGGTCTGGCATGGTTTAACCCAATGCCGTGACCGTGGGCAGGTATGACCTCGTAAATCGACGACAGTACTGTCACGCCTTCTGGCGTGAAGACGTTTTCGCCGTGGTGAGGGCGTCGGGATGGGTGAAGCATCCCCCAAGGCCCTCGACCAGACGACGCCGGGGGAGCAGCACGTTATGCGCGCGGAGATCATCGCCATCGGCACCGAGATCCTCATGGGCCAGATCGTGGATACCAACTCGGCGTGGATCGCCGCCCGGCTGCCCGACCTGGGCATTGACTGCTACTACCTCTCCGCGGTGGGGGACAACCTGGGCCGCCTGACCGAGACGCTGCGCCGGGCCTGGGATCGCTCCGACCTCATCATCTGCACCGGCGGGCTGGGACCAACCGAAGATGACCTCACCCGCGAGGCTATCGCCGCCCTGCTGGGCGAGCAGCCCTTCATCGTCCCGGCGCTGGAGGAGGCCCTGCGGGAGCGCTTCCGTCGCCGTGGCACGCCTATGCCCGAGCGCAACCTCAAGCAGGCGACCCGTATCCCCTCGGCGCAAATCATCCCCAACCCGCGGGGCACCGCGCCCGGCTGGTGGGTGGAGCGGGACGGCCGTATCCTGGCCTGCATGCCCGGCGTGCGCTCCGAGATGTACTACATGTGGGAGCACGAGGTGGCACCCCGCCTCCGCGAGCAGACGGGCGAGGTCGCCATCGTCTCCCACACCTTCAAGACCTGGGGTATCGGCGAGGGCATGGTGGATGAAATGCTGGGCGAGTTGCTCCACAGCAACAACCCCTCCATCGGCGTCTACGCCAAGCAGGACGGCGTCCACATCCGGCTCTCCGCCAAGGCCGACCGCCGGGCGGAGGCCCTGGACCTGCTGGAGGAGCCGACCGCGGCCATCCGGCGGATCTTCGGGTCGGCCATCTGGGGCCTCAACGACGATACCATCGAGGGGGTCATCGGCGCGCTCTTGGGAGAGCAAGGGCTGACGCTGGCGGTCATGGAGTCCTGCACCGGCGGCCTGCTCGCCAGCACCATCACCGATGTGCCGGGCAGTTCCCGCTACTTCGCGGGCGGCGTGGTCGCGTACACCAACGCGGTCAAGCTCGCGTGGGGAGTGGACCCCGAGGTGATCAAGAAGGAGGGCGCGGTGAGCGCGGCCACGGCAGAGGCCATGGCCCAGGCGGTGCGCGAGCGCGTGGGCGCCGACGTGGGCCTGGCGATCACCGGCGTGGCCGGGCCGGAGCCCCAGGAAGGCAAGCCCCCCGGGACCGTGTTCATCGCGGCGGCCGACGCCCGGGGCGTTCGCTCCACCAACCAGGGCTTCTACCCGCCCGGCCGCGCCGAGATCAAGCAGCGGGCTGCCTTCAACGCCCTGCACATCCTGCGCCGCTTCCTCCTGAATATCGAGTGAGCGGCGCGGCTGCGGTTGACAGGGCGGGAGGAGGCAGTATCATGGCAAGGGAGCGGGGAGCGCCGCACCTACCGCGTAGCGCGCCCGCACCGCCCGAAGGAGCGCCCAAAGGTCACGTTGCCGGGAGCACGTGATCACCCCAGGGCCACGAGAGGGACGAGAAGTTGATCATATCGTGAGACCGCGCTGCGGCGCGCCAAGCACGAGGAGGCGGCCATGACCGGGACCCCAGGCGTCAACGGGCAGCCCATAAGCGTCATCGTCTATTCGGATTACATCTGACCGTGGTGCTACATCGGCCTGGAGCGGGTCGAACGCCTCAAGCAAGAGTATCCGGTAGCAGTAGATGTGCGGGCCTTTTTCCTCCGGCCGGATATCGGACCGGGCGGGATGGTCCGGCCCAGCCGCCCCGGTGAGGCCGAGCCAGGACAGCCCGTGACCGGCCACCTGGGGGAGATGGCCCAGCAGGCGGGCCTCATCATGCGGCGGGCGCCCAAGACCTCCTACACCCGTCCTGCGCTGGAAGCGACGGAGTACGCCAAGCAGCATGGACGCCTGGACGCGTTCCACAAGCTGCTGCTCAAGGCGTACTGGGAAGACGGCCAGGATTTGGAAGACCGGGCGGTGCTGCGCGCCGCAGCCGAGGCCGTCGGCCTGGACCCGGAGGACCTGGAGCGCCACCTGAACGCGGGCACCTATGGCGACGCGGTGGAGGAGCAGATGGACGAGGCCCAGCAGTTGGGCATCACCGGCATCCCGGCCTTCATTGTCGGCGAGAAGTACCTCTTCATGGGTGCGCAACCCTATGAGTTCTTCAAGATGGTCGTGGAGCGGGCCATCCAGGAGCAGACCGCCCAGGGCCAATAGTTGCTTGCCTGCGCTCCGGGGCCGTGCGCCCGTAATCGCTGTCCCGATCTTCATCCCCCGGCGGCTGCTCGCAGCGCCGCCGGGACTCCCAGAAGGCGTGCGCTATGCTCCCAGGACGCCCCCGGTCGCGGGCCGCCCTGATCAGCGCTTCTGCCCTGATACTGGCCCTGGCCCTGCTGAGCCTGGTGGCGCTCGCGGACCCGACGGCCGCGCGCCCCTTCTCGGCGGCCGCGGCCGCTGCCCGTGGCCCGCTCCTGGTCTTCAGCGATTTGCAGGGCGCATCGTCGCTCCTGTGGGCTGCCGACCCCGACGACCTCTCCCGCCGCTGGCGCCTGGGCACGGTACCCCACCGCGCAGG
>JACQUQ010000099.1 GCA_016210175.1 Chloroflexota bacterium
GGCGGGCCTCTTATCCGTCTCGGAGGTCCGGCCTTCAGGCCGGCGACCCTCCTGATTACGCGAATCAGTGGTTAAGGATCATAACGGCGGGCCCGCCCTTCAGGGCGGCGGGGTGGAACCCCTCAAACCTTCCTTGACAAAACACTAGCCGGTGCCCGCGCCGCAGGCTCCCGTCCCATCCCGCCGTGCCGGAGACCGCTCCGGCAAGGAGTCGGCCATGAAAGACGTCTTCGTAATCCTGGCATTCCATGCCCACGAGCCGCTCTGGGACCTGAGCCGGATGCTGCTGGACGCGATCGACGACCCCCGCATCAAGGCCACGTTCCCGGCGGACAACTGGATCGTCAAGCGGCTCCAACAGGGACGGGATATCTACCAGGACCTGCTACGGTTCGCCGCTGCCCTGGACGCACCGGTGGCCCTGGAGGCCACCAACGAGGTCCTGGAGCAGATCGCCACCTACAGCCCTGATACGTTCCGCGACCTCCGGGCGGCCTACCGGACGGGCACCCTCTATCCGGTGTACGGCCATGCCTACCACACCCACATCGCCCTGATGAGCGACCAGGAGGTGGCCGAGGAGATCCGCCTCAATCAGGAGTTCCTGCACGGGGTGATGGGGGCGCCCCGGCCGCGGTACCGGGGGCTGTTTCCCACGGAAGGCTCCCTGGACGCCCGCAAGCTCGGGGGCCTCCGCGCAGCAGGCGTGGACTACGTCCTGATGCCGAACCTCTCGCCCCGCAAGGCCCGCTACCAGGTCCACGGTACCGATGATGTGGTGTACCGCCCCTTCACCATCGGCGACGGGCTGCTGGCGCTGCCGCGCCACTATCCGGTGTCGCAGCTTATCTGGCGTCCCATCACCCGCTGGGCGCCGGACGGCGTGAAGCTCCAGGGCTTTCTGCTCGGCAGGTTCCTGGTCTTTGATGAGGAGTACCGATCCGGAACCTACCTGGCGGCTCCCATTTCCTGGCGGCAGGCGGTGGCCGACTACCGGGCGGTGCTGGAGGATGCCCTCGCCCAGGCGCCGCACCAGGGGCTGATCCTCTACCTCCAGGACCTGGAACTCATGGACTTCGGCGACGTGGCCCTGAAGCTGATGCAGGAAGCGTGGCAGGAGGTCCGCGCCCATGCGCCGGTCAACCTGCACTTTGTGACCCCGGACCACTACCTGGACGCATGGGTGCAGCCCCGCCGCAAGCGCCTGGGGCGCGTGACCTTCGATCAGGTCTCCTGGGCACCGGAAGTGCGCGTGCTGCTCCGCTACGACGGCCACTACCCGCCCCTGGACGCGGGGCCGTACCGCGGCCTGGACTTTGCGCTCGCGGTCTTCGCCCGCTGGCCCTTCATCTTCTGGGAGCCGGGGCGCTACCTGGTCCGGGCGACGGATGCGCTCCTGCGAGGGCTGGGGTACCCCACGGAGATCGGTGTCTCGGCGGCCCGGCTGCACGCGCTGGGGAACCACTTCGGGGAACTGGAGGAGCCGGGACAGGTGGCCTACCACTGCCGCGTCATGAAGCGGGCCTGCAACTGGGGCTGGCAGCCCGATGAGACCCGCCAGAAATGGCCCTACCTCCATGCCTGGTGCATCCTGGACCTGCTGCGGCGCGACCTGGCCCAGGGGCGCGTCCCGGCTGCGGCCGTGCGTGCGTTCACGGGGCTGCCGCCCCGGACCCTCGACGGGCTGGAAGGTCTCCTGGACCTCTTCCTGGACGGGAGGGCCGGGTACCTGGAGTACGGCTTGCAGCAGCAGCTCGTTGACCACCCGTCGGTGGCGCGCGGCTTCGAGCAGGTGGCGCAGGCGCGGGCCTGGCGCCGGGCAGCCCAGGCGCACCTCCAGCAGGCCCGAATCTGGAACAGCGCCCTCCAGCGCGAGTCCGGCGCCGGCAGGGCGCTGGACGGGTTGCTGGCCGAGCTTCAGGGCCACTGCGCGGCCCTGGTGCTGGGGACCGACCGCCTCCAGCGGGCCTGGGGCACGGCAGCCGACCTCGACGCCCTGGTCATCGCCATGTACGACTACCTCTATGCCTGCTACCCGCCGCGGTTCCCCCGCCTGCTGGCCGCGCTGGAGGGCGAGCCCCTTCCCTTTGACCTGCCGTCCGGGGAGGTACGGCAGCCAGGGGCAGCCTGACCCCGCCGGGGGCAGGCAGGGAGCGGTCCGTCCTCACCTCCCACCTGGTACACCTTCCGGCTGATCATACCCGCCGCTTGTCGTCGCCCGGCTGAGGCGCTACACTGGGCGCACAATGCTCTCGCGCAGGTGGCGCATGCTCTGGTTCCCCTGGTTCCTCATCCTGGCGACGGTCGTGAGCCGCTGGCCCTTCCGCACCCATTATCTCTTTATGTGGGACTCCGCCAATTTCGCCCTGGCGCTGGGCCACTACGATGTCACGCAGCACCGGCCCCATCCGCCGGGGTACTTCCTCTTCGTGGCCGTGGGGCGGGTCCTCATGCCGCTGACCGGCGACGCCAACACCGCCCTGGTCGTCGAGGCCCTGGCCTTCAGCGCGCTGGCGGCGGTCGTCCTCTACGCTCTGGGCCGCACCATGTACGGCGAGACCGTAGGCCGCTGGGCCGCCCTCCTCTTGCTCGGCAGCGTGACCTTCTGGAGCTTCGGCGGCATGGCGCTGGCCTATCCCAGCCTGGCGTTCTTCAGCGCGCTGGTGGCCCTGCTGGCCTACCGGGTCCTGTTCCTGAAAGAAGAGCGGCTGGTGCCCCTGGCCGGGGCCTACGCCCTGGGCGGGGGCTTCCGGCCCGACCTGATGCTCTTCCTGGGGCCGCTCTTTGGGGCGTGCTTGTGGGGGCAGTCCTGGCGTCGCCGCGCGGTCGCGGTGGGGGTCGCCGCCCTGGGGTGCGCGGCGTGGTTCGTCCCGACGGTCGTCTTCTCGGGCGGGCTGGAGTCGTACCTGGCGGTGCTCTCGGCCTACGGCGGCACCGACGTCCTGGATCGCTACTCGGTGCTGCGCCGGGGCATGCCCGCCCTCGTCAATAACACCGGCGACACCATCGCCTACCTGTTTTACGCCCTCTACGGTACGGCACTGCTCATCCCCGGCGCCGTCCTGGGCTGGCTCGTCGCCTGGCGCACTGCCGGGCAGCGCCTGGCGAGCTCCCTGGAGGGCAGGAAGGCGCTCTTTCTCCTGGCATGGATGGCCCCGATGGTGCTCTTCTACGTGGTCATCCACATCGGGTACGCGGGGTACGTGTTCAGCTTCCTCCCGGCGGTGCTCCTGGCCCTCGCCCGCGGCTGGTCCCTGGCGCCGCTTCCCGTGCGCGCGCCGGAGGCCCGCCGGGCTGCCCTGTGGGGGACCGTGGGCGTCGTGCTGGCGATCAACACCGCGGTGTTCCTCTTCCACCCGCGGCTGCTGACGGCGCCCGGCCTGCGCGCCAGCGACGCCGCCATCGCGGCGCGGCTGGCCCTGATCCAGAGCACGGACCCGGAGCGGACGGTGCTGGTCAGCTACGACTCGCTGAAGCACCTGGACTACTACGTGCCGCAGTACCGCCAGAGTATCTGGGTGGATATCTTTGCGCCGGGAGAGCGCGGCTACCCCCTGCCACCGGGCGCGCAGGAGATCTTGCTGGTGGATGCCAGCCTGGTCGCCATGGCCGAGGGCTTGCCCGGCACGGTCATCCCCCTGGCTGGCGGCGAGCGCGCCCAGCGCGTCCCGTTGCCCCAGACCGCCGGGCCGCGCTTCCTGGTCTACCGCCCCGGTGCCCTGTCCCTGAGTATCCCCTGACGGCGACCGGCGCAGACAAGGAGAGCCGCACGGCGCCCCCGCTCGTTCCCTCTGCCGTTCCCACCCCTGCGCCCCCCAGGGAAAGCGCAGCCTGCCCCTGGGATGGCGCGCCCGACGCGACACAGACCACGCTCCCGCAGGTCTGCGAGGGCATGGTCTGGTGGGTCCGGGTACCCCCGCCCGGCACATGGCCCGGCGGGTCAGGCGCGGGTGCGCCTACGCATGCTGGGTTTTCAGGTGACGTTCGTACCATTCTTCTAAGTCGATGCGGCGGACGCGGTACTCCTTGCCGACCTTGGCCGCCGGTAGGTAGCCGATGCGACACCATCGCTGGATGGTGGCCCGGCTCATCTTCAGGTAGTCACACAGGTCCTGCACATCCAGGAGCTCGTTGGCAGCCTCAGCGGGCAGCACACCCCCTGCGGCCTCATGACTCGTCGCGATCCCACTGGTTGTCATGCCACTCCCTCCTCTGGAGATAGCCGAAAGCGCGCTGGGGGGATGAATAGAACGCCTTCCGCATACGCTGTTACGAGTATAACATAAATATGTACCCTGTGCAATGTATAGCACCCTTGGCACCCTTTCCCGGTACTCTCACCGAGAAACTTCATCATCGGCCAAGTGCGTGCGGAAACCTCCGGCTCCATCTGCCCGCGTGTGACGTTCCTTACTGTAACGCGTCGCCCTCCGACGTATGATGGTGATAGAGCAGTCCAGGTCGGACACGCCGCGGTACGCGGCCCTCCCGCTCCGCTGCGGGGCCGGGCGGAAGGGCACTGCCACTCGTGCTCCGGCCCGCTTGCGCACCACGCGGTCCGCCGCGCAATTCATGGCGTGGAAACTTTCGTGTAACGAATGCGTAATATCTAGCAGCTAGCATAGTCCCCAGGGGAACGGCACCACACCGGAAGAGGAGGTATGACCATGGTATGGTTCCGATCGTGTCCGAAGTGTCAGGGCGATCTCTTTCTCACGCAAGAAATGGACGGATATGCGGTGTCCTGTTTGCAGTGCAGCCGGGCCTTGCGCCCCGACGAGGAAGCGCGTCTGGGACTCCATCTCACGTCGGAGCGGGCTATGGCCGCGGTCGGGCGCGAGAAGGCCGGACGCCACTACCAGCGGCACGTCGCATGAGCGGCGTTGCAGCGCGCCGGCAGGAGACGGACGTAGCCCGCCGGGCCTGGCGTGTGCGGGGGGGAGGCTGCACCCGCAGGCCACGGTCGGCGGGCTATGCCGGTCGCGCTGAGGCGGCGCTTGCCACCGCAGCGCGACCGGGGGACATGGTACTGAGAGACACTGCTCGGTATCGTCTGCCGGGGCAGGTGTTGCTATGGAAATGATACATTTCGCTCGTGATAGGAGTGCCCCCTTGCTATGCGCCACTGGTAGAGTACCATTAACGTCTCCAACTGATGGAGAAAGAGAGGGAGAGCGATGCCAAAGCCACCATAGCTGGACCATGAGTGCTTTTATGTTTCTATTTTCTTCCTTCAGAGCTGTGGCGAGGGGTTCGTTCCCAGGGGTGGGGCGGTGTCAGTGGATGTTGGGGGACCCTCGCCACGGCTCTTTTGTGCGCCCCGGCCCATACCGGACCCGCTGCCTGCTGCCCTAGAGCCTGTTGGCACATGGCGTTGCCTGAGCCTGTCGAAGCCTGCCCTGAGCAGGGTCGAAGGGGTAACGCCCGTTCCCTTCGACACGCTCAAGGAACAGGTTTGTCAACACGCCCTAGCCTGCCCTGCACCCACTGACCTGCCGCCTGCTCCCGCTGCCCCTCCGTGTCCGCCGCGCGCACGGGACCGCCTTGCCTCCCGGCGGGCACCCCCAGGACGAGCACCTCTGCAACATTATGTCCCGTCCCATAGCTGGCGACAGGCCGATGCGCTATAATAGGAGTACGGGCGGAATCCCCACAACCGCATATGGCGCCTGCCCCGCAGCTTCGGCCCGATGCGGCTGGGAAAGAGAGGGCCATGCCGAGCAAGCTCTATCCGGTACTCTACGAGGTCGCAAAGGCAGTCAATTCTACCCTCGTCTTGGATGACGTTCTGCGGACTATCGTGGAGACCACCGGCCGCGCGGTGGGGGTCAAAGGGTGTTCCCTCCTGCTCCTTTCCCCGGATCGCAGCGAGCTGTGGCACGCCGCCTCCTGGGGTCTCAGCCCCGACTACATTGGCAAGGGTCCGATCCGCGTCACCGACCACTTTACGAGCTTGCTCCACGGCCAGCCGCAGTTCGTCCGCGACATTACCCACCCCAAAGCAGCCGCCCAATATCCGGAGGCCGCCCGGCAGGAGGGCATCGCCTCGGTGTACAGCGTTCCCCTCATGCTACGGGGGGACGCGGTGGGGATCCTGCGCCTGTACTCGGCAACGCCGCGCCGCTGCACCCCGCACGAGCGCCAATTCCTGGACGGCGTGGCCGACCTGGCCGCGGTGGCTATCGAGAACGCCCGCAACTACGAGGCGCTGCGCAAGGACTACGAGGAGGCCCGCCACACCCTGCTGGAGTGGTACGCCTCCCGCAGCGCCGAGCGGCAGCGCGGCGCCCGGCCCGTCGCCTTCGCCCACCCCAGCGAAGAAGAGTTTGCCCGCATGCTGGACTTCTACCGGGTGCGTTGGCAGTACGAGCCGCGCTCCTTCCCCTTGCAATGGGATGGCGAGCGCATCGTGGAGATGTTCACGCCCGACTTTTACCTCCCGGACCATGACCTGTACATCGAATTGACGACCATGCGCCAGCGCCTGGTGACGCAGAAGAACCGCAAGCTGCGCCGCCTGCGGGAGTTGTATCCCGACATCACCATCCGGCTGCTGTACCGCAAAGACTACCACCGCCTCCTGGCGAAGTACGGGTATCGTCCCCTGGGCGAGGATGAACGGGCGGCCGATGTCGGGCGGGTGCTCTTCAGCCCCCTGGAGCTCGCGGAGCGCATCAAGGAAGTGGGGCAGCAGATCTCCGAGGACTACGCGGGCCGCAGCCCGGTGCTGGTCGGCGTGCTCAAGGGGGTGATCGTCTTTATGGCGGACCTGATGCGCCACATCTCGGTCCCGCTGGAGGTGGATTTCATGGCGATCTCCTCCCTGGGCCCCGATGCCCAGGGAGCCGTGCGTATCGTCAAGGATGTCACCCGCACCATCCGGGGGCGGGATGTCCTGGTCGTCGAAGACATCGTGGATACGGGCATGACCCTGAACTACCTCCTGCACCACCTCCAGAGCTTCCGCCCGGCCAGCATCGAAGTTTGTACCTTGCTGGACAAGCGGGCGCGCCGGTTGGTGCCCATCCCCATCAAGTATGTTGCCTTTGAGGTCCCCGACGAGTTCGTGGTGGGCTATGGGTTGGACTACCAGGAGCAGTACCGGCACCTCCCCTTTATCGGCGTGCTGCGCGGCGAGGAAGCGGGCGGCGACGTGGCAGGGGCCGGTGCCCCGCAGCCAGCGCAGCAGGGCGCAGGGGAACCCGACGCGCGCAGCGCACTGGCCGGCGCGCTCCCCCAGGGCGCATAACCGGCGCTGCCATCCCACGGGAGACGCTCCAGCACGACCCTGCCTCACCCCGGATCGGGGCGGCAGGGTCGTTGCGTTCTAGGGGAAACGCGAGCGCGCTGCCCAATACGGTTTCGTCTCCCTGCCGCCGTGATGAGCATTCACAACTAATTCGCGTAATCAGGAGGGTCGCCGGCCTGAAGGCCGGACCTCCGAGACGGACAGAAGGCCCGCCCTTCAGGGCGGCGACTCCCTCTACCCGCTACGCGATTCAGTTGTTAAGGATCATAACGGCGGGCCTGGGTTTCCCTGGAGGCTCGGCCTTCAGGTCGGCAGGTTAGGGTACTACCGAATCACGTGGAGCGCCTGCGGGTAACGCTATTCAGGAAAACCTTCACAACCTATCACTGCGTTGCCCTCCCTCGCGCAATGGCATATACTTGGGTACGGTACGTCAACGTGGAGAGGGGTCGCTTGAAAGTTCTCCTGCGTGAGTTACTCTTCCTGAAGAAGTACTGGCGCCGGGCCATCCTCGCCTACGTCTGTATGGTGGGGGCGTCGGTCTTTGCCATGGCGACGCCCCTGGTCATCAAGGATGCGGTCGATATCGGCCTGGCCCGCGGCGATCAGGGGTTCCTGGTGATCGCCGGGCTGCTCGTGTTGGGCCTGGCGGTCCTGCGGGCCCTGGGCGCCTACGGCCAGACCTACCTGGGCGAGTACCTTTCCCAGGGCATCGCCTACGACATCCGCAACGCCATCTACGACCGGCTCCAGCGCCTGAGCTATGCCTACCACGATACCCAGCAGACCGGCCAGCTCATGTCCCGCGCCACCGCCGACGTCGAAGCGGTGCGGATGTTCACCAACATGGGCACGCTCCGCCTGTTCCAGACCGTCCTGCAACTGCTGGTGGCTTGCTACCTGCTGTTCGCCTTCAACCCGCGGCTCACCCTCATCGTGTTCGCCTTGCTGCCCATCGTCGCGTACCGGGCCATCATCACCAATGCCCAACTGCGGCCGGTATGGACTAAGATCCAGGACCAGATCGCCGATCTCGGCATCGCCCTCCAGGAAAACCTTTCGGGGGTGCGGGTGGTTCGGGCTTTCGCCAGGGATGACTTCGAGAGCAGGAAGTACGCCGCCAAGGCCAACGATCTCTTCGAGACCAGCTACGGGGCCAGCCGCATCCAGTCCTTCAACTCAGCCTTCATGTCGTTCATTATGGCGGGGATTACCGCGATCATCCTCTGGTTCGGGGGCCGGGAGGTCATCGAGGGGCGCCTGACCCTGGGCGAGCTTATCGCCTTCAACAGCTACCTGATCATGCTGGCCTGGCCGGTGCGCATGCTGGGCTGGATGTCGAATATCATCGCCCGCGCCTACTCCGCCGGGGAACGCATCTTCGAGATTCTGGACGCGGAGTCGGCGGTGAAGGAGAAGCTGGATGCCCCGGACCTGCCGCCCGTGACGGGGCTGGTGCGCTTTGACGAGGTCTCCTTTGGCTATGACCGCATCAGCCCGGTGCTGCGCCACATCACCTTCGCGGCCCAGCCCGGCATGGTAGTGGCGCTTCTGGGGGCGACGGGCAGCGGCAAGAGCACCATCGTCAACCTGCTGCCCCGCTTCTACGACGTGACCGGGGGGCGCATCACCATCGACGGCGTGGACATCCGGGACGTGACCTTGGCCTCGCTGCGGCGGAACATCGGCATCGTCCACCAGGACGTCTTCCTCTTCACCGCTACCATCCGGGACAACCTGGCCTACGGCGCGACCGACGCCAGCGACGAGGAGATCGTGGCCGCGGCCAAAGTCGCCCGCCTGCACGACTTCATCATGGGGCTGCCGGAGGGATACGACACCTGGGTGGGCGAGCGCGGCATTACCCTGTCGGGAGGCCAGCGACAGCGGGTCGCTATCGCCCGCACCCTGCTGATGAACCCCCGCATCCTGATCTTCGACGACTCCACCTCCAGCGTGGATATGGAGACCGAGTACCTCATCCAGCAGGCCCTGGCGGAACTGATGCAGGGTCGGACAACCTTCATCATCGCCCAGCGGCTGCGGACGGTGAAGAATGCCGACCTGATCCTGGTGCTCAAGGACGGTCAGATCGCCGAGTCGGGCACCCACGAAGCCCTCTTGCAGCAGGGCGGCCTGTACCGGGAGATCTACGACCTCCAGCTACGGGACCAGGAAGAGGCATCGGAGCGGGTAGGGAGCCGGTAAGCGGTCGCTGGGAGCATCGGGTGAGGGCGTTTCGTAAGGAGGCGAATTCGAAGACTTGGATGTGGTCCTGACCAGACTGAAACTCAAGAAGTAACTTGGTGTTCTCCCTGCCCAATCCCCTGACGGATACGCCCTACCGGGAGTGGGAGCGAGACGAGGCAGGCGAGAAGCTGGCGCTCACGTTCGACCGCTGCTTCGCGTCGGGGCCGCGGCTCCGATCTGGCACATGGCCCGGCTCAGGCACCCCTGGGAGACACCCTACTTCTCCCGCACGCTGGGGGAGTGGAGCGCCTTGGCCGCGGCAGCGGGCTTGCTCATTCGGCGCATCCACGAAGCCCGCCCGACCAGGGAGCAGGTCGAGCGACGACCAGAATTGGAAGACTGCTACCGGCTACCGTACTTCTTGGTGTTTGCGACGGCCAAGGATGGCGAGCTCATGGCGCAAAAACGTGTAACCTTCTGGTATGATCCGGAAGGGGACTTCCTGGAGGTCATTTGGGAGCAGCAAGAGGGTTCTTTTCGGCCGACGGCTGACCGACGGGTCCTAGAGAAGGTCGATACCGAAGGGAAGGTGCTGGGTTTCCGCATTCTCGGCATGAGTACCCACAAAGGTCCCCCCTTGAAGGTGGTCTTACCATCGGGCGCGGCCCCAGAGCGAAAGAGCCAGCCATAAGGCTGGCATTCTACGGATGGGGAGCAGGTGCAGCGGTTCCAGGATTACGAGGGGCGCACCATACGCCTGCCCGATGAACGCCTGGCGCATATCCTGGAGGAGCACCCGGAGATACGCGGGCTAGAGTGGGCGATTGCCATTACCCTGGCGGCCCCAGACCATGTCATTCGGTCTCGCAGCGATGCTGAGGTTCGGCTCTACTACCGGTGGTATACTGGTCTCAGGGTAGGGGAGAAATACCTTTGTGTCGTGGTCAAAGCCGGCGAAGGAGATGCCTTCGTGCTCAGTACCTACGTAACCGACAAACGTAAACTCGTGGTCTGTCAATCCTACTGTGATGGGTTCCACCCCGCCGCCCTGAAGGGCGGGCCCGCCGTTCACGGCGGCGGTCTCACCCATCAGTTCACGGCTGACAGAA
>JACQUQ010000007.1 GCA_016210175.1 Chloroflexota bacterium
TGATCGAGGCGGTGGCGGTGGAAGAGGGGTTGCGGTTCGCCATTCGGGAAGGTGGGCGGACGGTAGGAGCGGGCGTCGTCACCAAGATTCTGAAGTAACCACGCGGCACGGGCCTCGGCCTCGCCCTGCCAGGAGAGAACGCAACTATGGCGCGACAGAAGATCCGTATCAAGCTCAAAGCCTTCGACCATCGCCTGCTGGATCAGTCGGCAGAGCAGATCGTCGAGACGGCTGAGCGCACCGGAGCGGCCGTGGCAGGGCCGGTGCCGTTGCCCACACACATCCGCAAGTTCACGGTTATCCGCTCGCCGCACATCGACAAGGACAGCCGGGAGCAGTTCGAGGTCCGCACCCACAAGCGCCTCATTGACATCCTGGAGCCCACCTCCCGGACGGTCGATGCGCTGATGCGGCTCAACCTCCCCGCGGGCGTGGATATCGAGATCAAGCTGTAGTGCTCGGCCATCCGTGCAAGTGCCGGCTGCCGGCCTGAAGGCCGAGCCGACTGGGGAAACCCAGGCCCGCCGTTCCCGGCGGCAGTGGTTGCCAGCACCGCTGCGCTGACAGAACCGTAGTCCACGGCCTCCGTGCCGTGCCGCACCGGGCGGGAGGGGACTCCACGGCCCGCGCAGACCATACCTGAAGAGGATGAGGAGGTTGGGGCTGGCCGCGGGTATCCACGGCGGCCCCAGCAGCACCATGGAAGGAATCATCGGTCGAAAAGTAGGCATGACCCAGCTCTTCCTGCCCGACGGGCGGGTGGAGTCGGTCACCGTCATTGAGGCCGGGCCGTGTGTGGTCACCCAGGTGCGGACGCCTGAGCGAGACGGGTACACTGCCATCCAGCTCGGCTTCGGCGCCGCCAAACGGCTCACCAAGCCGGAGCGGGGCCACCTGAAGGACCTGGGCAACTTCCGTATCTTGCGGGAGTTCCGCCTGGACAAGCCCGGCGCCCGGCCCCCCCAGGGCCAGTACCAGGTGGGCCAGCAGATCAGCGCCGGCCTCTTCCAGCCGGGGGAAGTGGTGGATGTGGTCGGCACCTCCAAGGGGCGGGGGTTCCAGGGCGGTGTGCGGCGTCACGGCTTCCGCGGCGGCCCCAAGACCCACGGTCAGTCGGACCGCCACCGGGCGCCCGGCTCCATCGGCTCCGGCACCACGCCGGGCCGGGTCCTGAAAGGCACCCGCATGGCCGGGCACCTGGGAGCGGAGCGGGTGACCGTGCGCAACCTGACGGTAGTCCGGACCGACCCGGAGCGCAACGTCCTGATGGTGCGGGGCGCGGTCCCCGGCCCCCGGAACGGACTGCTGCTGGTCCAGCGGGCCAAGTATCAGAGGAAGTAGGACCGCGTACGATGGCAGAGGTCAACGTCTACAACATGACGGGGGCGGTCGTGGGCCAGCGCCGCGTGGCGGAGGCGGTCTTTGGGGTGCCGCTCAATACGGCGGTGGTGCATCAGGCCTACGTGCGGCAGCTTGCCAACGCGCGCCAGGGCACCCATAGCACCAAGACGCGCGGCGAAGTGGCGGGCAGCACCCGCAAGCTTTTCCGCCAGAAGGGCACGGGCCGTGCCCGGCAGGGTAGCATCCGGGCGCCCCACCGACGGGGTGGCGGCATCGTCTTCGGTCCTAAGCCGCGGGACTACCGCCAGGACATGCCCAAGAAGATGCGCCGTCTCGCGCTGCGGGCCATGCTGTCGGACAAGCTCCGCGCCGGGGAACTCTTCGTGCTGGAGAGCCTGAGCCTCCCGGAGCCGAAGACCAAGCAGATGCTGGGGGTCCTCTCGGCCCTGGGGCTTACGGCCTCCACCCTGCTGGTCACCGCCGGGGTGGACCGCACGGTGATCCTCTCGGCCCGCAATATCCCGTGGGTCCGCACGCTGCCCGCCAACCAGCTCAACATCCGGGACCTGGTCAATTACCGCAATGTGGTCATGACCGCGGCGGCCCTGGAAGCGGTGGAGCGCCTGTGGGGCGGCGGGGCCGAGGAGCAGGAGCCCCAAGAAGCGGCCGCAGCAGAAGAGCGCAGTGAAGGATAGCTGAGCCATGCACATCTTTGAGGTCTTGCGGCGGCCGGTGGTAACGGAGAAGAGCACCCGTCTGCAAGAGGAAAACAAGTACGTTTTTGAAGTTGCCCAGGAAGCCAACAAGCCCATGATCAAAGAGGCGGTGGAGAAGGCCTTCAACGTGAAGGTCTTGGATGTCAACACCGTCATGATGCGGGGCAAGACCAAGCGGATGGGACCCCGGCACGTGCGGCGGCCCGACTGGAAGAAAGCCGTGGTCACGCTGCGGCCCGGCGACCGTATCGAATACTTCGAGGGCGTCTAGTCCGGTGGCGACCCGTCTGGCAGGCCTGGCGGGAGGCGCGATGTCTGCGCACGGGCCAGGCTCCGCCCTGCGGCGGGTGAGCCGATCGGACCATCCGGACGGGCAGGGCAGAGGCGAACGGGTCGCCACGGGGAACGGTCCAGCCGGAGAGTGAGGAACCATCATGCCCATTAAGCAGGTCAAGCCCACGTCTCCCGGTCGCCGGGGGATGACGGTTGCCAGCTTCGAAGAAGTGACCAAGAAAGAACCAGAGAAATCCCTGGTGGTGTCGCTGAAAAAGCAGGCGGGGCGCAATCAGCAGGGCAAAGTGACGGTGCGCCACCGGGGCGGCGGCCACAAGCGCCGCCTGCGCATCATCGACTTTAAGCGGAACAAGACCGGGGTGCCGGGCAAGGTCAAGGCCATTGAGTACGACCCCAACCGCTCGGCCCGCATTGCCCTAATCGCCTACGCGGACGGCGAGAAGCGCTACATCCTGGCCCCCGTGGGGCTGAAGGTGGGCGATACCATCATGGCCGGGCCGACGGCTGAGATCCGGCCCGGCAACGCGCTGCCCCTGCGGAACATCCCGCTGGGCACGTCCATCCACAACATCGAAATGCACCGGGGCAAGGGCGGCCAGATGGTCCGCAGCGCCGGGGGCGCCGCCCAGCTCATGGCCAAGGAGGGGGACCGGGCGCTGCTGCGCATGCCCTCTGGCGAGTTGCGCATGGTGGACATCGAGTGCATGTCCACCGTCGGCCAGGTGGGCAACGTGGACCACGCCAACATCAGCCTGGGCAAGGCCGGGCGCTCCCGCTGGCTGGGCCGCCGTCCGGCGGTGCGCGGCTCGGCGATGACGCCCCGCGACCATCCCCACGGCGGTGGTGAGGGCAAGGCCCCCATCGGGCTGCCCGGTCCCAAGACGCCCTGGGGCAAGCCGGCCCTGGGCGCGCGCACCCGACGCAACAAGGACACGGACCGCTGGATCGTGCGGCGTCGCGGCCGCCGGTAGCCGCTGATCTGCCCCGGCGAGACCTGGAGGAGGAACTGTGTCGCGCTCGACCAAGAAGGGTCCCTTTGTGGACCAGAGCCTACTGAAGAAGATCGATGGACTGAACCGCACCGGCCAGAAGGCGGTCATCCGCACCTGGGCGCGGGCCTCGGTCATCGTGCCCCAGTGGGTGGGGCACACCATCGCCGTGCACGACGGGCGCCGCCACGTGCCCATCTTCATCACGGAGAACATGGTGGGGCACCGTCTCGGGGAGTTCGCGCTGACCCGCCACTTCCGCGGCCACACCAGTCGGTCGGAGCGGCAGTCCCAGGCGCGCCGCAAGTAGCCCGCGCCGGCACGGGTGGGTCGGGAGGCGCCGCGGCGCCGGGCAGCGTGAGGGCAGCGCCGCCTGCACCGAGCAACGGAGAGGGTATGGTCTCATGGAAGTGATTGCTACCGCCAAGAATATCCGGGTCTCCCCCCGCAAGGTCCGGCTCATCCTGGATTCCATCCGCGGCAAGCGGGTGGGGGAGGCGATGGCGGTCCTCCGGTTCATGCCGTCGCCAACGGCGCGTGAAGTGGCCAAGGTGGTCCGCTCTGCCGTCGCCAACGCCGAGAACAACTACCAGATGGCCCCCACGAGCCTGCGCATCGTGCGCACCTGGGCCGATGGAGCGCCCGTGCTCAAGCGTTGGAAGCCCCACGCGCGGGGCCGGGTCGGGCAGGTGCGGAAGCGCTCCAGCCACGTGTCGGTGGTAGTGGAGGAGGCGTAAATGGGTCAGAAAGTACATCCGAATGGCTTCCGCATCGGCGTCATCCGTGGCTGGAACTCCAACTGGTTTGCGCGCCGGCGGCAGTATACCGAGTTGATCCATGAGGACCGGCGCATCCGGGATCTGATCCTGAAGCGGTACCCCGATGCGGGTATCGCCCGGGTGGAGATCGACCGCGGCGCCAACCAGATCACGGCGGCCATCCATACCGCCCGACCCGGCATCGTCATCGGCCGGGGGGGCCAGAAGGTGGACGAGCTGCGCACCCTGCTGGAGCAGGCGACGCAGAAGCGGGTGCGGATCAATATCCAGGAGATCCGGACGCCGGAACTGGACGCCACACTGGTGGCGCGCAACGTCGCGGACCAACTCCAGCGCCGGGTGGCCTATCGCCGGGCGATGAAGCAGGCGGTGCAGCGCTCGTTGCAGCGGGGCGCCAAGGGCGTGAAGATCATCTGCTCCGGGCGGCTGGCTGGGGCCGAGATGTCCCGCACCGAGATGGAGCGCGAGGGGCGTGTCCCCCTGCACACCCTGCGGGCGGATATTGATTACGGCTTCGCCGAGGCGCACACCACGCTGGGACGCATCGGCTGCAAGGTGTGGATCTACAAGGGTGACATCCTGCCGGAGCGCCGGGGCGAAGCAGAGCCGGCCGCGGCGGCGGTGGAGGCTGCGCCTGCGCCAGCGCCGCGCCGTGAGGGCGGCGGCCGGCGACGCGAGCGGGAGCCGCGCCCCCGGACCGGGCGGGAGTCGTAGTGTTCTGTCAGGTGTGAACTGCTGGCTGCCGGCCGGAAGGCCAGGCCCGCCGGGGTGTTCCCGGCCCGCCGTTATGGTCATGAACAACTGACTCGCGTAATTGGGAGGGCCGCCGGCCTGAAGGCCGGACCTCCAAGACGGACAGGAGGCCCGCCCTTCAGGGCGGCGGCTCCCTCTACCCACTACGCGATTCGGTTGTTTAAGAATCATCGGCAGCACACCAGACCTGACAGCATGACGAGCGACGCAGGCCCGTGGCCCATGGCCGCGTGGACGGGGGCCACGGAGGGCACATCGGCCCCACCACACTGGACTGAGGACAGAGGGACGCCATGTTACAGCCCAAGCGGGTGAAGTACCGCAAGATGCATCGGGGCCATCGCCGGGGGGCGGCGCAGGCTGGGAGCAGCCTGAGCTTCGGTGACTTCGGCCTCCAGGCCCAGGATACGGCGTGGATCACGGCGCGCCAGATCGAAGCGGCCCGCCGCGCCATTACCCGCTACGTGCGCCGCGGGGGCAAGATCTGGATCCGCATCTTCCCGGACAA